>CADCAS010000020.1 GCA_902799465.1 uncultured Eubacteriales bacterium | reverse complement strand
ATACTTGAATCCATGTTACGATGTAGCGCCGTATACCTGACCGGTATGTACGGTGCAACGGGAGGGGCGAGGGCTATGGCACTCCCTCTACCCTATTGCCAGAAACGCTCAAGCGCCTCCTTAAGGCCGCTGAGCTTCTTCACATCCCGGACCTCCCAGTGCTCGGGCAGCAGCGCGCGATAGTTGGGCTGGCGGTACCGGGTGTCCATCAGCACCACCACACCCCGGTCCGTTTCGGTGCGGATGACGCGGCCCGCGGCCTGGAGCACCCGGCGCAATCCGGGGTAGGTGTAGGCGGCGTCCATGCCGCCCTCGTCGGCGTCGTCCAGCAGCTCCCGGAGCTTCTCTCGCTCGAAGCTGATCTGGGGCATGCCGGTGGAGACGATGGCCGCGCCTGACAGCCGGTCGCCGGGCAGGTCCACGCCCTCGGCGAACACCCCGCCCAGCACGATGAAGGCCACAAGGCTCCGCTCCGGCGCGGGCATGAATCGGTCGATGAATCCCATCCGCTGGACCTCGGTCATGTGCTGCTGCTGGCAGACGGCGGCGTCGCCGGGATAGAGGCCGCGGTAGTACCGGAACACCTGGGTCATGTAGGCATAGGAGGGAAAGCAGGCCAGGTAGTTGCCCACGTGCGCCCCGGTCATGGCGTGGATCACCTGGGCCACGGCGTGGACGGTGCGCTCCCGCTCCCGCAGCGATACCGGCACTGCCAGCCGGTACACCCCGAGGTTCTCCCGCGGGAAGGGCGACTCCAGCCGCAGGGACTCGTCGTTGTCTCCGTCCACGCCCAGCTGCTGCGCGTAGAAGTACATGGGCGCGAGGGTCGCGGAGAACAGCGCCGCACCGCCCACCCGTTCCAGGGCGCGCTTGAGATGCTTCGACGGGTCATAGCACCACAGCCGCGCGGTCAAAAAGCCGTCCCTGGGCAGCAGCAGCGCCCGGTAGCTGTCCGTGTCGAAGCGCTTTGAGACGTTGACGAACCACTGGGCCTCGAAGATGAAGTCCCGCACCTCCGGCTCGGCGCTCTGCAGCTCTCCCGCCGCCTCCGCGAAGCGCTTCACGGCCTCGACCAGCGCCTTGGGCAGGTCGGAATTGGCCTCGGGCTCGGCGTCGGCGTCGCACTTCAAATGGGGCAGCAGCTCCTCCATCAGCCGCGCCATGGGGCTGTCTGCACCCTCGGTGCGTTCCACCTGCTTTCGCAGAATGTCCAGCCGCCACCCGGACAGGGACGCCGACAGCATCTCACGGGCCCGGTCCGACAGGTTGTGGGCTTCGTCCACCAACAGTCCCGCCTTCGACTTCGCGTCAAAGTAGCGCTTCAGCCGCACCCGCGGGTCGAAGGCGTAGTTGTAATCGCAGATGATCACGTCCGCCGTCTCCGACAGGTCCAGCGAAAGCTCGAAGGGGCAAAGCTCGTGGTCCACCGCCAGCTCGCGGATGGCGTCGGCGTCCAGCCGCTGTATCGCCAGCGCCTCCCGAAGGGCCGGACGGCGGCGGTCGTAGTAGCCGATGGCGTGGGGGCAGCCCATGCAGTCCACCTTTTCCAGAAGACAGCACTTCTCCTTGGCGGTGATGGTCACCGAGCGCAGGGAGAGGCCCGTTTTGCGCATGCGGTCCAGCGCGTCCTCGGCGGCTCGGCGGCCGGTGGTGCGGGCGGTGAGGTAGAATATGGCGGTGACGCAGCCCTTCCCCAGGGCTTTCAGCGCCCCGTACAGCGACGCCGCCGTCTTGCCGATGCCGGTGGGGGCCTCGATCAGCGCGCCCCCGGAGCGCTTCATGGCGCGAAACACGGCCTGCGCCATCTCCCGCTGTCCCTCGCGGTAGGTGTCGTAGGGGAAGGGAAGGGTTTGAAGGGTCAGCTCGGTCTTCTCCCTGCCCGCGTCCACCGCCACGATCCAGTCCATGAAGGGACGGGCGTAGCCCATCAGCAGCCGTATGAGCGTATCGGCGTCGTAGTCCTCGGTGAAGCTGTTGGTCTTGCCGTCCACGCGCGCGTAGGTGAGCTTCACCTGGGCCGCGGCAGCGTTGTGGTTCAGACACAACAGCGCCGCGTAGATCTCGGCCTGGGCCCAGTGGGCGGGATAGTCGTATTTCAGGATGACGGACGGATTTTTCACCGTGGTCTTGATCTCCAGAACGCACACCAGGCCGTCCCCGATGAAGGCCGCGTCGGCGCGCCCGTGGACGCGCAGTATCTGCCCGTCGATCTCCAGATCCCGGCTGACGGGCAGCTCCGGCTGCCAGTTGAAGGGCAGCAGCTCCTGCAGCGCCCGGTGGCCCCGCACGCCCTCCTTCATCCGGGCATAGCTGCCGCCGCCGGGAAAGAGGCTCCCCTTTTCCGTGGCAAATTCCGCCAGCGCCCGCACGCTCACCGAATGAATTTTGGGCATGATCCCTCAACCTCTCTTGACAGCCGCACCCGTTCATGGTACATTTATGTCAGCGGACAAATGCCGCCTTTTCCAGTATAATACACGCGGTCTGCTTTTGCAAGAAGGAGGATGGAAACATGGACCTCTACCCGCTATTGATGACGCCCTGTTACCTGCACGGCGACGCCACCCCCTGGGGCGGCCACGCGTTGCGAGAGCTGTTTATGAAGGACGCTCCTGAAGCTGTTACCGGCGCAAGCCTGGAGGTGTGCGCCCGGGAGGACTGCGCGAGCCTGGTCTCCAACGGCTTCCACGCGGCCAAATCCCTGTACCGCATGGCCGAGTTGTGGGGGAGCGCGCTGACCGACGGCGCCTTCCCGCTCACGGCGACGCTTCTGGACATCCGCGACGCCGCCGCGGGGTTTGAATGCGCGGGTCCGGCGGCCTGGGTGATCCTCAACGCCGAGCCGGGTGCGACGCTCAACGGCCTCCCCGCCCGTCCCGGCGACGTGTTTTACATCCCCGCGGGCGTGAGTTGCGCCCCCGAAGGCGAGATGCAGTGCTACGAGCTGCGCGGCGTCAAGACCTCCGAAAGGGCGGAGGGCGCGCCCGTCAAAAACGAGGGCACCACGGTGCTGTGCAAGGGCGGCAGCCGGACCTACTATGTCTCGGACGGCAGTATCGAGCTGTGCCGCCTGAACGTCTCCGGGCACATGCCGCTGGAGGACGAACGGATGCTGCTGCTGACCGCCATGGGCGGCTGCGAGCTGCAATGGGGCGACGAGCGTCTTTTCCTCGACCCCTTCCAGACCGTGGTGATCCCCGCGGCGCTGGGAGACGTGGCCGTCGTCGGCGACACCAAGGCGCTGATGGCCGCCGTCTCAAACCGGCCCGCCCTGACAAAGGAACTGGGCTACCGCGCCGAAAACGTGGCGGGCCTGACCGAATAATGCGGTATCCGGGGGCGGCGCACAGTCGCCCCCTCAAATACAGGAGTGTGATGGTCCCTCAATGGACGGTACCGGTACAATGATCCTCTCCCTGGCGGCGCTGATCGCGCTGTCGGCCTTTTTCTCCGCCTCTGAAACCGCCTATACCAGCTTAAACCGCGTGCGCGTCAAGAACATGGCCAACGCGGGCAATCGTCGTGCGGCAAAGGTGCTCAGACTGGCGGAGCGCTACGACAAGCTGCTGTCGGGCATACTGGTGGGCAACAACATCGTGAACATACTGTCGGCCTCGCTGGCGACGGTGCTGTTTGTGAACCTGATGGGCGGGCAGGGCGTGTCCGTATCCACGGCGGTGATGACGGTGGTGGTGCTGATGTTCGGCGAGATCGCGCCCAAGAGCATCGCCAAGGAGCGCCCCGAGGAAGTGGCCTTCGCGGTATACCCGGTTTTGAGCTTCACCATACGCTTGCTCACACCCATCATCTACCTGACCACGCTGTGGCAGAAGCTGATCTACCGGGTGTTCAAGCCGTCGGGTGACAAGGGCATCACCGAGGAGGAGCTGATCACCATCGTGGAGGAGGCCGAGAGCGGCGGCGAGATCGACTCCCACGAATCCGAGCTGATCCGCTCGGCCATCGAGTTCAACGACCTCACCGTGGAGGACATCCTCACCCCCCGGGTGGACATGACCACGGTGGACGTCAACGACAGCCTCAAGGATATCGCCCGCGCCTTCGAGGAGAGCGGCTATTCCCGCATTCCCGTGTGCGACGGAAGCGTGGACAACATCGTGGGCATACTGCATGAGAAGGACTTCTACACCCGCCGCGGCAAAACCGGGCTTCGGGACATGATGACCAAGCCCCTGTGCGTGGTGCCCACCACGGAGCTGCCGGTGCTGTTGAAGCTGCTGCAGAAGACCAAGAACCACATGGCCGTTGTGATGGACGAGTACGGCGGCGTGCTGGGCATCGCCACCATGGAGGACGTGCTGGAGGAGCTGGTGGGCGAGATCTGGGACGAGCACGACGAGGTAGTGGAGGACTTCACGCCCCTGCCCGGCGGCGGCTGGCGGGTGGCCGGCGGCGCGAGCCTGGACGACCTGCGCCAGAGGGTGAGCATCCCCGGCGAATTTGACTCCGTCACCGTCAACGGCTGGGTGCTGGAGGTGCTGGGCCGCTTTCCCCAGCTGCACGACAGCTTCACCTATGAAAACCTCCGCGTCACCGTGGAAAAGCTGGCGCGGCGCAGGGTGGAGCGCATCAGGATCGAGCCTGTAGAGGAAAACGCTTAGAGGGAGGCGCGGGGCTTGAACGAGCAGATCATGGAGATCCTGGAGGGCGGCATGTCCGTGGGCGCAAAGGAGCTGTGCCAGCGCACGGGATTGAAGCCCGACCAGCTGGAGGCGGCGCTCCAGGCGCTGATCGCGGCGGGCGACGCGGTGCTGACGAAGAAGGGTCGCTACGCCTCCGCGGCGAAGACGGGCCTTGTGAAGTGCCGGGTGGGCTTCCAGCGCAACGGCACGCCCCTGGCCTATCCGCTGACCGGCGGGCAGAGCATGCAGCTGGAGACCCCCGGCGGGGCGCGCTGCATGCCAGACGACGTGGTGCTGGTTCGGCCCATGGGCGTCAGGTGCACGCTGCAAACCATATTGAAGCGGGGCAGGACCACCCTTCCCGCCTTCGTACGCATCGAACAGCGCGCCAAGAAGGGCGCGCACCGGGGCGAGGTCCGGCAATCCGCCACCGCCGTGCCCTGCGACCTGCGCATCCCCTACGACATCCTGCTGACGGGGGACACGTCCTTTGTCAAAAACGACCAGATCGCCCAGCTCCAGATCGAGAAGTATCCCGAGTTCGGGCGGCCCATCTACGCCAGCGTCCTGCGGGTGCTGGGCAGCGGGTCCAGCATGCGGGCGCTGATGAAGGCGGTGGCCGAGGATCACGGCTTCGCCACCGAGACCTCCGCCGAGGTGGACGCGGAAGCCGCCGCCATGCCCGCCGAGGTGGGCGAGGGGGATCTGACGGGCCGGGAGGATCTGCGGGAGCTTCTGACCTTTACCATCGACGGCGCGACGGCCAAGGACTTCGACGACGCGGTGTCGATCGAACGGACGGAGTCCGGCTGGCGGCTGGGCGTGCACATCGCCGACGTGGCCCACTACGTCACACCGCGCACCACCATCGACGCGGACGCCCTGCTGCGCGGGACCTCGCTGTATCTGCCGGGGTTGACGGTGCCGATGCTGCCCGAATGCCTGTCCAACCACCTGTGCTCGCTGATGCCCGACGTGGATCGGCTGGCCATGACGCTCTTCATGGACATCCGCGACGGCGCGGTGACGGACCACCGGCTGTGCGAATCGGTGATCCACTCCCACGCGCGGCTGACCTACCAGGCCGTGAACCGGCTGTGGGAGGGCGGCGAGACGGACATTTCCGAGGACGTGCAGGCGGCGCTTGGCGACATGCGCGATCTCGCCCGGACCCTGCGGCAGCGGCGGCACGGGCGCGGAGCCATCGACTTCGAGATGGACGAGCCGGAGTTCGTGCTGGACGAAAAGGGCGAGCCGATGGACGTGCTCTGCGAGCCCCGGGGCGAGGCGGAGCTGATGATCGAGGACTTCATGCTCACCGCCAACGAGACCGTGGCGGCGCTGGCCCGAAACACCGAGCTGCCGTTCATCTACCGCGTCCACGAACCCCCGGACGGGGACCGGCTGGAGATGCTGGAGCATTTCCTGTCTGGGCTTGATCTGCGCACCCGGCTGGGGACCGAACCCCATCCCGGCAAGCTCCAGGCCCTGCTTGAGGAGACGCGGGAACACCCCGCCCGGGACATCATTCGCCACCACCTGCTGCGGGCCCTGAAGCGCGCCCAGTACAGCGACAAGCCCCTGGGTCACTACGCCATGGCGATGCAGGATTACTGCCACTTCACGTCTCCCATCCGCCGCTACCCGGATTTGATGGTGCACCGCATGCTGAAGCTGCTTTTGCGCGGGGAGCTGGAGAAGGCTGAGGGCATGGCCAAGCGCATGCCGGAGCTGGCCTCCGCCTGCTCCCAGCGGGAGAACGCCGCCACGCTGGCCGAGCGCCAGGGCGACGGCATCATGCTGGCCGCCTACATGGGCAGGCAGATCGGGCGCAAGTTCGATGGCGTCATCTCCGGGGTCACCGGCTGGGGCTTGTATGTCACCCTCCCCAACCAGGCCGAGGGACTGGTGCACATCGCCGGGCTGGACGACTTCTACGTGTACGACGCCGAGGGCAGCCGCATCGTGGGCGAGGCCACCGGCACCGTCTACAGGCTGGGCGACCGCGTCCGCGTCCGCGTGGAGAGCGTGGTCGTACAGGCGGGCGAGATTAACTTTGAGCTCATAGGAAGGGCAGAGGGAGACGTCAGGCGCGAAGCGCCATAGCCGCGATGAACGACCGTTCAGTCATCTGATCGTCAGACTGAGCGGTCGTTCCTTGCTGGCGGCGTGTTTTTGCACGGGAATGCTGGACAGACAGCGTCAGCCGCCGTTTAACTCCCCACTTCCCACTTCCGGCTCCCGAATCCCGCGCCGGTTTCCATTCCGACGTATTCCCGAAAATGCTCTCATTGACTCAACCCCTCCGCCATGGTATAATACCAACGAACGTTCATATATGGAGGCTTGAATACGTTGACTGATCAACCCTACCGCGCCACCGGCGGGCGGATGGCGGCGGGCGTCGTCCTGGCGCTGGCGCTGGGCGTGGCGACGCCGGTGCTGACCGTGGCGGAGCTTCTGACGCTGACGCCGGTCATGCAGCTCAGCGGCGTGTTCATGGTGTTTCTGTTCGCCTACGCGGGGCGGCTGCCGGCCTGGCTGTACATGACGGTTCAGCTGGCGGCGTCGGCGCGGCTGATGGGGTCCACCTACATGTGGATGACCATGGCGGTGGGCACGTTCCCGGCCATACTGTGCATGCGGGGGCTGATGCTGAAAAAGCCCTTCTTCGAGCAGGTCAGGACGGGGATACTGTTCTATTTGCTGGGGCTGGTGGGCGCGATCATGATCGCCACGGGCACCTTTGGCGGCAATCTGATCGGCCAGCTGTCGGATTCCATGATCGCCCAGTTCAGGGCCATGCCGGACGCCTTCTTCGCTCCCTTTGTGGAGACGGTGAACCAGAGGCTGGAGGAGTCGGGGCTGTCGGGGCTCGCGCCGCTGATGGCGCCCATGACCGTCGCCACCTATCGCAGCCAGTTCATCGCCGTGGCGGAGCTGTTGGGCCAGACCTACCAGCAGGCCCTGCCCGGGGCGCTGATCACCGGGGCGGCGGTGTCGGGCGTGGTGGGCGCGCTGTGGAGCAACTGGCAGATGGCGCGGCGCGGCTTCGCCACCGATTACAGCTACATAGAGCCCACCCGC
Source organism: uncultured Eubacteriales bacterium (assembly GCA_902799465.1). Lineage (GTDB taxonomy): Bacteria > Bacillota > Clostridia > Christensenellales > Aristaeellaceae > UBA2862. The sequence continues at coordinate 40,357 of CADCAS010000020.1, read as the reverse complement.
TGGTTCCTGCCCCGGTCCGTGACGGCGGAGCTGATGCTGATATGGGTGGTCGGCTACTTCATCTCGGAGTCGAAGTATGCCTCCGGGGAGGCGGTGTACATGGCCGCCTACATGCTGGCGTCCGCCGCCTTCATCATCCAGGGCATGTGCGCCGTGGACCGCTTCTTCTACCGCAGAGGCGCGTCCGACAGCAGGCGCCGGCACATACTCTACGCCACGGCCATATTCGGGCCGCTGCTTCGACTGTTGAATCCATTCCTGTTCATCGTGGGCGCGGGCTCGGCGCTGTTCGGGTCCCAGGGCGCGCTTCGGCGGTCCGCCCCGATGGACGATGACGACGACAATGAATGACAGGGGGTACACATCATGAAAGTCATACTGCTCAAGGACATCCAGGGCACCGGCAAGAAGGACCAGATCGTCGAGGTCTCCGACGGCTACGGCCGCAACTACCTGCTGCCGCGCAAGCTGGCGAAGGAGGCAAGCGCCGAGGCGTTGAACGCCCTCGAGAAGTCCAGGAGCGCCGACAAGCACCGCGAGGAGGTGCGCCGTCAGGAGGCCGAGATCAAGGCCCGGGAGCTGAAGGGCAAGGTGGTCCAGCTGGAGGTCAAGGGCGGCGAGAACGGCAAGCTGTTCGGCTCCGTCACCACCGACCAGATCGCCGCGGCCCTCAAGGCCCAGCACGGCGTGGACATCGACAAGCGCCGCCTGGAGCTGGAGGAGCCCATCAAGTCCGCGGGCCAGTATTTCGTGACCCTCAAGCTGGTGGCCGGCATCTCCACCCGGATGATCGTCAACGTCAAGGTTCTGACCAAGTAAGTCATGGAGCAGTTTACACCCGTACAGGATACGGCGCGGACGCTGCCCAACCACCCGGAATCGGAGCGCAGCGTCCTTGGCGCGATGCTCCGCTCCCGGGAGGCGGCGCTGCTGGCCGTCGAAAACCTGGTCGCAGACGACTTCTACGATCCCGCCAACCGCGAGATCTATTCCGCCATGCAATCCATGGCCTCCGTGTCCCGGCCCATCGACCTGGTGACCCTGGACGAGGAGCTGACCCGGCGGGGCAAGCTGGACGCGGTGGGCGGCGCGGCGTATCTCATTGAATTAAGCCGCAGCGTGCCCTCGGCGGCCAACATACAGGCCTACATCCGCATCGTGGATGAGAAGTCCACCCTGCGCAAGCTGATCGCCGCCGCTGAGCGCATCACCCAGGACTGCTTCGCGGGCCAGACCGAGACCCAGGAGATACTGGAGACGGCGGAGAAGGCCATCTACGACATCACCATGCGCAAGGGCGGCGAGGAGCTCCAGCCCATCCAGCCGGTGCTCATCAAGACCTTTGAAAAGATCGAGCTGCTCTACAAGAACCACGGCAGGATCGAGGGCGTGCCCACCGGCTATACCGAGCTGGACGACATGCTGACGGGCCTGCACGGCGGCGAGCTGATCCTGGTGGCGGGCCGTCCCGCCATGGGCAAGACCGCCATCGGCATGAACTTCATCGAAAACGCCGCCATACGCGCCGGAAAAAGGGCGGCGGTGTTCTCGCTGGAGATGCCCGCCGAGCAGCTGGCCATGCGCATGATGTGCACCGAGGCCCTGGTCAACATGCAGAACGTGCGCCGCGGACAGCTCACCGACGACGACTGGACCCGGCTGGCCGACGCGCTGGTGAAGATCGGCCCCGCCTCCATCTACATCGACACCACCCCCGGCATCACCGTCCCGGAGGTGCGGTCCAAGGCCCGCAGGCTCCAGCTGGAGCACGGGCTGGACGTCATCATGATCGACTACCTGTCCCTGATGAGCGCCACCGGCAAGACCGGCAGCCGCCAGGAGGAGGTCAGCCAGATCTCGCGCACGCTGAAGGGCCTGGCGCTGGAGCTGGGCGTGCCGGTCATCGCCCTCCAGCAGCTCTCCCGCGCCCCCACAGGCCGCGCCAACCACAGGCCGCAGCTTTCGGACATCCGCGAATCCGGCGCCATCGAGCAGGACGCCGACGTGGTCATGTTCATCCACCGCGAGGAATACTACGACCCCGACACCCCCGACAAGGGCATCGCCGAGCTCATCATCGCCAAGCAGCGCAACGGCGCGCTGGGCACCGTCAAGCTGGGCTGGAAGGGCGAATACACCTGGTTTACGGATCTGTCGGCGCGGGCCAAGGAAGCGCTGCCGCCGGAGCAATAAATACGAAATGGAAAAGGAGACGGGCGCAAAGCCTGTCTCCTTTTTCAGTGCCGGTGGCCGGACTCGAACCGGCATGGTTTCCCGCCGCATTTTGAGTGCGGTGCGTCTGCCAATTCCGCCACACCGGCGTATAAGTGGGCGTCAAAAGACGAACCTTATACAGTATACCTTAAGACCGGGCAAAAAGTCAAGGCCCTGGGCACAAAAATTACATCTTTTCAATTTCGGAGATTTGATGTATAATGGTGGACACGGAAACGGAGGTCAGGACGGGGAGGTGACGGCACATGGATGAGGACAGGCTGATACAACAGGCAGCACGGGGCGACACCCGGGCCTTTGACGCGCTGATGTCGGGGCAGGAGCGGCGAATGTACGCCGTTGCGCTTCGGATGTTCGGCAGCCGCGAGGACGCGGAGGACTGCATGCAGGAGGCCATGCTGCGGGTGTATCGGGCGCTCAACAGCTTCAAGGCGGAGTCGTCGTTCTCCACCTGGGTCTACCGCATCACCATGAACACCTGCCTGGACGAGCTGCGGCGGCGCAAGAACCGGGCCAGTACCTCGCTGGACGGGCTGCTGGACGAGGGCTGGGCGCCCTCCGACCACCGCGACACCCCGGAGCAGCACGCCCTGCGCGCAGAGGCGCGGCAGGCGCTGGACGCCTTCATACGGGAGCTGCCCGAGGACATGCGCGCCGCCGTGGTGCTGCGCGACATCCAGGGCCTTTCCTACGACGACATCGCCGCGGCGCTGAACACCAACGTGGGCACCGTCAAGTCCCGCATCAGCCGGGGCCGGGAAAAATTGCGGGAAAAAATCAAGGGACAGTCGGAACTTTTTGACCGGTACCGCGTCTAAAGAGACGAGGATTGCAGTGTGCCCCGTTCGGCGTCGGAAAAATGCCGCGCCGACGGGGCGCGCAGAGATCAGATCACGGTAGGAAAGGAGGGCGCTTGACATGAACTGCACCCAGACGGATGCCCTGCTGGACGCCTATATGGACGACGCGCTGGCCGAAGGCGATCGCGCGGCGCTTGCGGCGCACTGTGCGGACTGTCCCGCATGCGCGGAGAAATACCGGGCGACGGAGGTCATGAAGCGGATGTTTTCCGAGATGGCGCCCGAAGTGGACGTGCCGCTGGCCGCGCAGGCCGGCTGGCGAAGGGCGGTAAAGGCCGAGGCGCAGAGATCAAAGCGGCAGCGCCTCTACAAAATGGCGGGCGGGATCGCCGCCGCGCTGGTTGTGGCCGTCGGGGCGACCTTCGCGCTGATGGCAAACCCCGCGCAGAAGGACGTGGAGATGCGCTCTGCGGACCTCGCGGGGGCCCAGAGCATCGCCATGATCGAGGCTGACGGCGAGATCGACGCCGCTGCCGAGGCCGTGCTCGAGGACGCCGATTTCATGCCCATGCACGAGCTGGAGATGACCGTCGAGGACCTGGACAGCGTCTGCGTCTACATGACGGACCTTGTCAGCGAGTACGAGGGCGATGCCGACGTCCAGCCCTTCGAGGAGGAGGGGCGGCGCTGCGCCAATCTGTACATCGACCTGCCCACCGAGAACGCCGACGAGTTTTTGAGCGCCGCGTCCCACTACGACGCCTCGGGTTCGACACTCACCCTCGGGGAAGCGGCAGGGGAGCGCGTCTCCATGCTGCTGGTGCTGAAGGAGGGATAGCATGCGCAAGGTCATGATCTGCGCGCTGGCGCTGATGCTGGCATGTGTGTGCGCCCTCGCCGAGCCCGTGACGCTCACGGTCAACGGCACCGGCGTCGTCAGCATGGACCCGGACACCGCCACCATCGTCGTGGGCGTGCGGCAGACCTCCCCGGACGTGGCCGAGGCCCAGGCCGCCGTCAGCGCTAAGATGCAGGCGGTGATCGATGCCCTGCTCGAGGCCGGCATTTCCCGGGAAAACCTGCACACGAGCCACATCAACCTTTATGAGGATTACAGCTACGACTCCACATACCGAACGGACGAGCCCCACTACGCGGCCTCCAATTCCATCTACGTGGCCTTTGACGACCTGGACAACGCCGGAAAATACATCGACCTGGTTTTCAGCGCCGGGGCAAACACCTTTGAGGGCATCAGCTTTTCCGCCAAAGACACAAAAAAGGAACAGAATTGCGCTCTGGAGTTGGCCGTGGAGGACGCCCGCGCCAAGGCCGAGGTCTTGGCCGCCGCTGCGGGCATGAAGCTTGGCGGGGTGCTGTCCATCCGTGAAGGGAGCTACGGCGGCGGCAGCTATATCGCCAACGGGCTTTACGCCAAGGCGGAGGAGAGCGTCGCCATGGACGCGGCCACCCCGGTGATGGCGGACAAGCTCCAGGTGACCGCCTCGGTTTCCGTGGATTTTGAGATGGTTGAATAAACGATTTGGAGGGTTTTGACAATGGATGAAGAACGGGATCTCGTCGTATTCGAGGACGACGCCGGCAACGAGCTGACCATGGAGGTGCTGGATTACCTCTGCTACGAGGGCAAGGAGTACGCCCTGCTGACCGAGTACGTCGAGGATGACGACGAGGGCGAGATCGAGGTCATGATCATGGAGGTCGTGCCCGTGGGCGACGATCAGGAGGAGTTCGTGCCCATCGACGACGATCTGGCCGAGAAGATCATGGCAGTCTTCGAGAGCGACGAGTTCGACGACGTCTACGAGGACGACGAGGACGAGGAATAAAGGCTTCACATGACGTCCCTTCCGTGCAATGCGGGGAGGGGCGTTTTTTTATATACGGCGCCGAAAAGCGTTGTCCGACCTTTCTCTGGTTTCCTATAAATACCCGCTACAAAGCCCTTTGTATCTTAACAAATTTACTGTATACTAAAGCAGATATATCATATTACGGAGGAAGGATTCTTGAGCGATTCGAAGCGTTCCGCGCAGACCTCCAAGCTGCCGCTTTTGCCGCTGCGCGGGGTGAACGTGTTTCCCAATACCGTGCTGACCCTGGATGTGGCCCGGGACAAGTCCATCGGCGCGCTGCAGCGGGCCCTGAAGGGGGAACAGCGGGTGTTCGTGGTGGCCCAGCGGGACGGCATGATCGACCGGCCCGACGTGGAGGACCTGTACAGCGTGGGCACCGTTGCCAGCATCAAGCAGGTGATGAACCTGCCCGACCAGTCGGTGCGGGTGCTGGTGGAGGGCAGGGGCCGCGGACTGCTGCTGGGTCTGGACGAGGGCGAGAACGGCCAGACGGCCGAGTACTTCGAGGTCCAGCCCATCCAGCCCGAGCTGACCGCCCATGAGAAGGCCTTGATGCGGGCCATCCGCGCCTTCGCGCCTCAGGCGGCCCGCAGCCGCGGCCAGCACATGCCTGAGCTGATGCAGGAGGTCATGGGGGAAAAGAACCCCTCCGTGCTGTGCGACGTCATCGCCGCCAATCTGCTCTCCCAGCTGGAGGACAAGCAGGCCATACTGGAGTGCGTGGACATCGGCGAGCGGATGAAGCTGCTGCTGCACAAGCTGGCCGACGAGATCAAGATCGCCGAGCTGGACGAACGCATACAGAGCCGCGTCCGGGAGTATATGGAGCAGCAGAACCACGAATACTACCTCCGCGAGGAGATCCGCGCCATCCAGGAGGAGCTGGGCGAGGACGAGGATGAGGACATTCTGGAGCTGCGCCAGCGCCTGGCCAAGACGCCTATGCCCAAGGAGGCCCGCGAGGCCGTGGAGAAGGAGCTGAAGCGCCTGGCCCGCACCGCCGTCCATTCCCCGGAGTCCGCCGTCAGCCAGAACTACATCGAATACATGCTGGAGCTGCCCTGGGGCGTGAAGGAAGCCTCCGAGATCAACATCAAAAAGGCCCGGAAGGTCCTCGAGGCCGACCACTATGGCATGGAGGACGTGAAGCAGCGCCTGATCGAATATCTGGCCGTGCGCTCCGTGGCCGGAGACAAGCTCAAGAGTCCCATCATCTGCCTGGTGGGCCCGCCCGGCGTGGGCAAGACCTCCATCGCTCGCTCCATCGCCACGGCCCTGAACCGCAAGTTCACCCGGATGTCTTTGGGCGGCGTCCACGACGAGGCCGAGATCCGCGGCCACCGCAGGACCTACGTGGGGGCCATGCCGGGACGCATCGTCTCCGCCATCCATCAGTGCAAGACCATGAACCCGGTGTTCCTGCTGGATGAGATCGACAAGCTGTCGCGCGACATGCGGGGCGACCCCGCCTCCGCCATGCTGGAGGCATTGGACCCGGAGCAGAACGCCACCTTCAAGGACCACTACGTCGAGACGCCCTTTGACTTATCCGACGTGTTCTTCATCACCACCGCCAACACCACCGACACCATCGACCCGGCGCTGTTGGACCGCATGGAGATCATCGAGGTCCCCAGCTATACCGCCGAGGAGAAGCTGCAGATCGCCAAGCGACACCTGTTGAAAAAGCAGCGGGAGGCGCACAACCTGACGGCGAAGCAGTTCAAGCTGCCGGACAAGACCCTGGCGGCGCTGATCGACGGCTACACCCGCGAGGCGGGCGTCCGCGAGCTGGAGCGCAAGGTCGCCCAGCTGTGCCGCGGCGCGACGCTCAAGCTGGTGGAGGACCCGGAGCTGACCGCGGTCACCGTCAAGCCCGAGGACCTGAAGGGCTATCTGGGCGCGCCCCGCTATCTGCGCCAGCCCACGGCGGGCAAGGCGGAGGTGGGCATGGTCAACGGGCTGGCCTGGACCAGCGTGGGCGGCGAGGTCATGCCCGTGGAGTGCGTGACCTTCCCCGGCAAGGGCAGGCTCAAGCTGACCGGCAAGCTGGGCGACGTGATGAAGGAGTCCGCCGAGCTGGCGGTGAGCGTCACCCGGGGGCTGCTGCCGAAATACGGCATGCCCGAGGACTACTTCGATACCCACGACATCCACATCCACGTGCCCGAGGGCGCGGTGCCCAAGGACGGCCCCTCCGCGGGCGTGGCGCTGACCTGCGCGCTGGTGTCCGCCGTGACGGGCAGAAAGGCCAGCGGCGAGTGGGCCATGACCGGCGAGATCACCCTCCACGGCAAGGTACTGCCGATCGGCGGCGTCAAGGAGAAGCTGCTGGCGGCCTACCGCATGGGCATCAGGCGCGTACTGCTGCCCCGAGAGAATGAAAAGGATCTGGAGAAGATCGACGCCGCGATACTCGGTCAGTTCGAGCTGGTATTCATGGACGACGCGACCCAGGCCCTGGAAAAGGTCATACTGGGCGGCGTGCCGGAGGCGGCGTAGCATGGAGATCAAGAAGGCCAAATTCGTGCGCTCGCTGAGCGCCTTCGGGGAGTTTCCCGGACAGGGGCTGCCCGAGATCGCCATGGTGGGCAAGTCCAACGTGGGCAAGTCCTCCCTGATCAACAATCTGACCCGCAATTCCAAGCTGGCCCGGACCTCCTCCGAGCCCGGCAAGACCCGGCTGGTGAACCTGTTTCTCATCAACGAGTCCTTCTTCCTGGTCGATCTGCCAGGCTACGGCTTCGCCAAGGCCTCCAAGCAGGAGAAGGAGAAGTGGGCGGGGATGATAGAGGGCTATCTGCAAAACTCGAAGCATCTGAAGCGGGTGTTTCAGCTGGTGGACATCCGCCACGCGCCCACCGAGGACGATAAGCTGATGGTCGACTACCTGCGCCACTATGGCATACCCTTTACCGTGGTGGCCACCAAGGCCGACAAGCTGTCCAAGGCCCAGCGGGGTCGCAACCTGCCCGTCATCTGCCGCGACCTGGTGGTGCAGCCCTGGGAGGTGCTCGTGCACTCCTCCAAGGACAGCACCGGGCGGGCGCTGATGCTCGAGCACATCGGGCGGGAACTGGGCGAGGCTGATGCGGAGGACGTCAACGTGTGAGCTGACGCGATCACATTCAGACGCCCCTGCGTTTACATCGACAGTAAACAAAAAATGACTGGATACAACCAACTCACGCGAGGAGGAGTTTTTCTTGGGAGTCAAGGTAGCTAAATTCGGCGGTTCCTCACTGGCGGACGCCGAGCACTTCCGCAAGGTCAAGGCCATCGTCACCGGCGACAGCGACATCTGCTATGTGGTGCCCAGCGCGCCGGGCAAGCGCTACAAGGAGGACACAAAGGTCACGGACATGCTGTACCAGTGCCATCGACTGGTGGAGCGCAACCAGAGCCACGAGGCCGTGTTCCAGAAGATCATCGAGCGCTATATGGACATCTACAACGCCCTGGGCCTGAACTTTGACTTCTACGGCCTGCTGCTGGAGACCGGCGACCAGATCCAGCGGCTGAAAAACCCCGACTTTGCCGCCAGCCGCGGCGAGTTCCTCAACGGCGTGCTGCTGTCCCACTACTTAGGATGGGATTTCATCGACGCCCAGGAGGTCATCAAATTTGATCGTCAGGGCACCTTTGCCTCCGAGTGGACCAACGAGATCCTCGCCGAGGCGCTGAAGATACATCCCCGGGCCGTCGTGCCGGGCTTCTACGGCTCCTATCCCAACGGCGACGTGCACACCTTCTCCCGGGGCGGCAGCGACATCACCGGGGCCATCGTGGCCCGGGCGTCCAAGGCCGATGTCTACCAGAACTGGACCGACGTGTCCGGCTTTTTGATGGCCGACCCCAACATCGTGGAAAACCCCAAATGCATCCGCGAGCTGTCCTACCGCGAGCTGCGCGAGCTGTCCTACATGGGCGCGACGGTGCTCCACGAGGACGCCATCTTCCCGGTGCACAAGGCGGGCATCCCCACCAACATCCGCAACACCAACGACCCCGCCGATCCCGGCACGATGATCGTGCCCAAGGTGTCCGAGCACCGGGACAACGGCCAGCGCATCACCGGCATTGCGGGGCACAAGAACTTCACCCTCATCACCATCGACAAGGCCATGATGAACTCGGAGTACGGCTTTGGCCGCCGGGTGCTCCAGGCCCTGGAGGACTTCGGCGTCAGCTTCGAGCACATGCCCACCGGCATCGACACCATGTCCGTGGTGGTGTCCGACAGGGAGCTCATGACCCGCAAGGAGCAGATCATCCAGCGCATCGAGCAGCTCTGTCAGCCCGACACCATCTCCATCTCCACCGGCATCGCGCTGATCGCCACCGTGGGCCACGGCATGGTCAGCCAGCCCGGCTCCGCCGCCACACTGTTCAACGCGCTGTACGAGGCGGGGGTGAACGTCCGGATGATCGACCAGGGCTCCAGCGAGTTCAACATCATCGTCGGCGTGCACGTGGACGACTTCGAGACCGCCATGCGGGCCATCTACAAGGCTTTCGTCAAGGATTGATACTTGCCAAACCTCCTGTTTCCATGTATAATATATGCATAACATTGGGAACAGGAGGTAATTTTATGCCTTATTGTCCGAACTGTGGCAGCGCGGTCAACGTGGGGGACCACTTCTGCGCCAACTGCGGCACTGCCATTCAGGTGGTAACCGCTCCCGCGCCGATCAAGAAGCCCGCGACCACCGCCCGCAGCGACTACCGCGTGGTGCTCGTCTCCCAGGGCACGTGCAGCCGCGCCGTCGCCATCGACATGCTGTCCGACATGCTGGGCTACTCCGACCCGGATGCCGCCCGGATCATCGACAACGCCCCCATGGAGGCGGCGCTGGGGCTGACCGCCATCCAGGCCCAGTACATCTCCCAGGCCATCACCGAATACGGCATGCAAGTGGCCATCTACAACAACGACGGCTATGTGGACATGGGCTCCAGGGCCACCACGTCCGTGTATGACAACGACGGCTCCTTCCTGTCCGCCGTGGCAGGCGTGCTCACCGGGCTGACCATCGGCAATCGGGTGTCCTCCTTCAACCGCTGGACCCAGCCGACGCCGGTGCTGTTCAGGCCCGTCTACCGCCGTCCCGCGCCGCTGGCCTCCTACCGCAGGCGCCGTCCCGCGCCGGCCAGGCCCGCGCCCATCCCCGTGATGCGGCACACCACCCCGCCCATCCCGCAGCCGGTGCCCACGCCTGCGCCGCCCAGGTCCGTGGCCAACTCCCGGCCCCAGCCCGTGCATCCCGCGCCCCGGCCCACGGGTCCCGTGGTGACGCCTCGCCCGGCCACCCCGCCGCGGCCTGTCGCGCCCGCGCGTCCCGCTACGCCGCAGCGCCTGACGCCGACCGCCCGTCCCGCGAATCCGACCCGTCCCGGCAGTGTTCCCGGCGGTGTGGGCCGCAACGGCAGGGGCGGCACCGGCGGCATGCCCGGTCCCGGCGGCGGACGCAGAGGGGTTTGACGGTTACACCTTCACATATATTGCCGATACGGTTGAGAGAGAGGAAGCGTTCACACAGGAGGATTTCGACTTTTACTTTGAGAGCTATCATTTTCCGTATGGGAATCTGGAAATGATGAACGGCGTTCGGCAGGATGAGAACGGATACAGCTACTTTTTTATAAAAAGCGACGAAAACCGCAGCTTTGAATTTGTCGTCGGCGAGGGCACGCGCATCGTCCAGTTGAGGGTCTATGAGAAAAACGACGATGGCGCGCTGGCGCTGACTTCATTCGCCGATTACGACGTCGGCCCTGCGTGGGAGATTCCCCCACGGCCCACGCATGAATGACAAGACGGATTGAAATCTTACAGAAAGGTTACGAATCGTACCTGTTTCAATCACATGTACCGGCTGTGCCGGTGNTCGTGTCGTCAGGCGCGAATTTCCGCGTCCCTTCCTCCCTCGCGCAAAATCCGCAGATTTTGCGCGACAGGCTCACGCATTCATGCGTGAGCCGTGGAGATCCCCCAGGCCGTGCTTGACGCAATGGGAGAAGTGTTGACGCCTGTAGATGATTGATGGATAAAAGGACCATGACCACCGGCACAGCCGGTGGTCATGATTTCGTATAGGATCGAGTTTATCCGTGGACGACCACCTTATACGGCTTCTCCGCGTCGGTTTCCACAGAGACCTGGCCGTCCTTCACGGTCAGGGTGTAGGTGGCGGCGGTGCGGCCCTTCAGGTCGGGGACCCTGACGGACAGCTGGCCGTCCTCGGGCTTAAATACGTGGAGGGTCAGGCCGTCGGTATAGTCGTAATCCGGGCGGTCACCTGTCGTGCCCATGGGGATGACGCTGTTGGGGCGGACCATCAGCGGCAGGGACATGAAATCGTGGGTCTCGCGCCTCCAGGTATCGCCTTCGACGGTCTCGTCGGAGAGCAGGTTCGTCCACTTGCCCGCGGGCAGGTAGTAGTCCACGTGGCCGTCGGCGTGCATGACGGGAGCCACCAGCAGATTCGGGCCCAGCATGTACTGGGTGTCGCAGGTCTCGCAGGCCACGCTGTCGGGGAACTCGAACAGCATCGGCCGCAGCACCGGCGTGCCCTTCTCGTGAGCCTCCACCGCGCAGGCGTAGAGGTAGGGCATGAGGCGGTTCTTCAGCCGGGTGAACTGCCTGACCACGTCGTTGGCCTCCTCGTCGAACAGCCACGGCACGCGGTAGCTGGAGGAGCCGTGGAGGCGGCTGTGGGAGGACAGCAGCCCGAAGGCGGCCCAGCGCTTGTACACGTCAGCGGTGGCGGTCTGCTCGAAGCCCGCGATGTCGTGGGACCAGAAGCCGAAGCCGGAGTGGGCAATGGACAGGCCGCTGCGCAGGGTCTCGGCCATGGACATGTAGGAGGCGGAGCTGTCGCCGTTCCAGTGGACCGGGAACTGCTGCTCGCCCACGGTGGCGCTGCGGGCGAACACCACGGCGTCCCCCTTGCCGCGATAGGTCTCGATGGTCTCGAACACGAATCTGTTGTACAGGTAGGTGTAGAAATTGTGCATCCGCAGCGGATCGCTGCCGTCGTGGTAGCGGATGCCCTTGACGGGGATGCGCTCGCCGAAGTCGGTCTTGAAGGCGTCCACGCCCATGTCCATCAGCTTGATGAGCTTGTCGGCGTACCATTTGCGGGCGGCGGGGTTGGTCACGTCCAGTATGGCCATGCCGGGCTGCCACATGTCGGTCTGCCAGACGTCGCCGTTCTCCTTGTGGATGAAGTAGCCCCCAGCCACGCCCTCGTCGAACATGCTGCTCTCCTGGGCGATGTAGGGATTGATCCAGCAGCAGATGTGAAGCCCCTTGGCCTTGAGCTTCTTGAGCATTCCCTCCGGGTCCGGGAACACGTCGGGGTCCCAGGTCAGGTCGGACAGGTGATTGTCCTTCATCCAGAAGCAGTCGAAGTGGAAAACGGAGAGGGGAATGTCCCGCTGGGCCATGCCGTCGATGAAGCTGTTGACGGTGGCCTCGTCGTAGCTGGTGGTGAAGGAGGTGGACAGCCACAGGCCGAAGGACCAGGCGGGCGGCAGCGCAGGGCGTCCTGTGAGGGCGGTGTAGCGCTCCAGGATGCCCTTGGGATCGCCGCCGTAGATCACGTCGTAGGTCAGCTTCTGCCCCTCCAGGCTGAACTGCACCCGCTCCACCTTCTCGGAGGCCACCTCGAAGCTGACGTCGGAGGAATCCTCCACCAGCACGCCGTAGCCTCGGTTGGTCATGTAGAAGGGGACGTTCTTGTAGGCCAGCTCGCTGGCGGTGCCGCCGTCGCCGTTCCAGATGTTCACCACCTGGCCGTTCTTCACGTAAGCCGTGAAGCGCTCACCCAGGCCGTAGACCCGCTCGCCCACGTCCAGGTTCAGCGAATCGATCATGTAGTTCTTGCCCGTGGGCTTGCAGTAGGCGTGGGCCATGCCGTGGTATTCGGATTCGGTGAGCAGCTTGCCGTCGCCGGTGTAGGTCACACGCCAGCCCGCCTTGGCCTTGGATATAGTGGCTTTCGCCTTACCGCTTTGGAAGGTGTACTCGGTGTCCGTCTCGGTGATGACGGGCTTCACCGGGGATTCGCGGATGTCGAAGTGAGGGCCGTGGTCCACGATGCCCCGCCAGTGCTCCACCGTCACCCGGATCACGTCCTCCATCGGGGAGGTGAAGGTGACGATGAGTGTGGGATGGTTCATCACGCCGCCGCGCTGGTCCCCGATGGGCGTGGTGGGGCAGATGATGCGCAGCGCGTCCTCAGTGATGGTGGCCGTGAAGCTCTGGATGGCGAAGTGCAGGTCGTATTCGGGCTTGTTCAGCCAGTAGCCGTTGGTGAATTTCATGTGTGCGCCTCCGTTGTATTTGGGAATGGGAAGGGGGTTATCCCTTGATGGCTCCCGCCACGACGCCGTCCACGATGTACCTTTGCAGGAACACGAACACGATGACGGAGGGGAGGATGGCCAGCACCATGGCGGCCAGGGCGTAGTGCCACTTGGTATTCAGGGAGCCGACGAAGTTGTAGGCCGCCAGCACCAGGGTTTTGGACGAGGGGGAGCTGTTGACCATCAGAAGGGGCAGCAGGAAGTCGTTCCATATCCACATCACGTCCAGCACCACCACGGTGGCGGTGACGGTCTTGAGCAGCGGGAAGATGATCAGCGCGTAGGTCTGGAGGGTGGACGCGCCGTCGATCATGGCGCTCTCGTCGATCTCCGAGGGCACGGACTTCATGAAGTTGAAGTAGATGAAGGTGGCCATCGGGATGCCAAAGCCCCAGTACTGGATGCCCAGACCCCAGGTGGTGCCGTTGAGGTGGATGATGTTCATGAACTTCAACAGCGTGATCATGATGGTCTGGAAGGGGATCAGCATGGGGGTGATGATGAAGGTGTGCAGCGCCTTGGTGATTCGGGTGTCCCGACGATCCAGTATGTAGGCCGCCATCGAGGAGAACACCACGATGCCCACGATGCCGATGACGGTGATGACTACGTTGTTGACGAACAGGCGGAAGTACTCCATCTTCTCGATGACGTAGGTATAGTTTTCCCACTCGAGACGTGAGGGCAGCGCCAGCACGTTGGTGAGGATCTCCTTGAAGGGCTTGAAGGAATTGTCCACCATCAGAAACACCGGGTAGATGTAGAGGCAGGCCAACAGGATTATGACGATCAAAAAGACGATGTGAAGCGCGCGGCTCCTGGATTCATCCTGCGCCATTACTGCTTCACCTCCCGGCTCTCAAAGACCTTCAGGACCACCTGGGTCAGGATCAGCACGATCACGAAGAACACGATGGCCTTGGCGGAGCCCAGGCCGTAATTGTTGTTCTGGAAGGCCTCGCGGTAGATGTCCAGCGTTGCGGAATAGGTCGCCCCGCCGGGGCCGCCCTTGGTCAGGGCCAGTATGATGTCGAACACCTTGAGCGAGTTGGTCAGCGACATGAACATGCAGGTGGTGATGGAGGGTCCCAGCAGGGGCAGCACCACCTTGAAGAAGCGCTGGGAGCCGTTCGCGCCGTCGATGCTGGCGGCCTCGAGCACCTCGGTAGGGATGGCCTGAAGACCCGCGATGTAGAGCACGATGTAGAAGCCCAGCGACTGCCACGTGCCCACCAGCACCAGCGAGAAGAAGGCCAGCCTGCCGTCGCCCAGCCAGCTCAGATTCCACACGCCCCAGCCCGTCAGCTCGTACAGCTTTTCAAAGCCCTGGGTAAAGATGAACTTCCAGATAAAGCCCACGATGGTCATGGACATGATGTACGGCAAAAAGAACATGCCGCGCAGGAAGTTGGCCAGCCTGAACTTCCGGGTCAGCGCCACCGCGAGCGCCAGGGCGATGACGTTGGAAAGGATGATGAAGAGTATGGAGTACTTGAAGGTGAACACCAGCGCGTTCACGAACTCGGGCGAGCCCGAGGAGAAAATGGTCTTGAAATTGGCAAGCCCGATGAACTGCGGATTGCGGGAGATGCCGTTCCATTCCGTCAGCGAATAGTAGCCGCTCATCACAAACGGTATGTAGATGGCGATCAGCACCATGACCACCGCCGGCAGCGTGAACAGCAGCGTGTCCTTCAATGCCTTTCGATCCATCGGACTCATGGGCCTTTTATCCAAGGAGAGACCTCCTTTCTATGTTGGCGCAAGGTGGGGCAGATGCCGCCCCCGCATGAAGGAGCCGCGCCGTAATTGCTACAGCGCGGCCCATATGCGCCGGTCAGTGTTTCATGCGCGCATTACGCGGCGGGTCCGTCCAGCTCGACCCACTTGGCTTCGATCTGAGCGCAGCAGGCGTCCTTGTCGATGCTGCCGCCGATGTAGGCCTGGATGGCCTCGCCCATCGCCTGGTTGAAGCTGTCGGAGGAATAGCAGATGCTCAGCGCGGCGGCGCCGTCGGTCTGGGACAGCTCAGCGCCCTGCTTGATGATCTGCATGTCGGCGACCTTCGCGTCGGTCACAGGGGGGATGACCCCGGCCACGTCACAGAACCAGGCCTTGCCATAGTCGCTGGTATACCACCAGTTGACGAAATCCAGCACCGCCTGGAGGTTGGCGGAATCCTTGTTGATGCGCAGCGCCTGGTCGGAGCCGCCGATGATCTGGCTCTTGGCGGGATCATCGCACACGGGATAGCCCGCGAAGCCGATCTGGAGGGCGTCGTCGATGGCCAGCACGTCGGCCTCAACCCACGCGCCCTGGCCGATCATCATGGCCGCCTTGCCCACGCCGAAGGCGGAGTCTTCACCGGCCAGGTCGGTCTCCAGGGGCTTGTTATCGCCGTACTTCACGCACAGGTCGATGAAGCGGAAGAAGTTGTCATACAGCTCGGGATAGTCCGCGAAGTGGGCCTCGCCCTTCTGGAAAGCGGCAACCAGCGCGGCGGGATCGTCGGTGGCGGCATCCAGGAAGTGCTGCATCACATGCTTGAACACCCACCACTCGGCAAAGCCGGTGGTCACGGGCTGGTAGCCCGCCTCGGTCAGCTTCTCACAGGCGGCCTCGAACTCATCCAGGGTCTTGGGGAACTCGATGCCGACCTCCTCGAAGATGGCCTTGTTGTACAGCATGCCGAAGTAGTTGCCCTTCAGCGCGAAGCCGTGGATCTCGCCGTCGCCGTAGGCCATCATGGCCGCCACGGCGGGGTCCATCGCCTGGGCGGCGGGCTCGGAGGCGAAGTTGTAGGAATACTCGGCGTAGTCCGCGATCTCCTTGCCGGAGGTGGTGGAGAAGATGTCGGGGGTCATGCCCGCGTTGATGCGGGTCTTCAGCAGGGTGGGATAGTCGTTCTGGGTGGTCTCATAGTTGATGGTCACGTTGGGCGCGACTTCCTTGTAGGCGGCGATCAGCTCGTTCACCGCGTCCGCGTACTCGGGCGAGGCGATGAACATGTTGATCTCGGCAGCGTCCTCGGCCATCGCGGGCGCCACGCACAGCGACAGCAGGGCGGCGGCGGTCAGCAGCATACACAGCAGCTTTTTCATGACAGGAAACCTCCTTGGATAATATCCGGGTTTCACCCGGTACGATTGTCATACCGCGCAGTCAGGCAGCGCCTTGACGGGATGGAATCATGCCGATCGCAAACCTTGACGCGGTATTTCTTTAACATTATATATCAAATGCTGTCATTTTTCAAGGCTCTTTTTGGAGAAATGGTATCTTTTCAGTTCTGTTGTGATAAACAGGAATATGTTTGGTTTTGGGGACGACCTCTCAGTCAGCCTACCGGCTGACAGCTCCCCTGGTGGCTCCCCTTTCAGGGGAGCTGGCACGCGAAGCGTGACTGAGAGGTCGTTCTCCGTAGTCCCGGCAAATTCCGATTAGTTGCAGAACTGAACAGTTACGAGAAATGTTCAGTAATAGATGACATTGGTTGATAACTCCCTACTTTACTCCCTCCACTGTCGGCTCACCGTGATCCGGGCCTGTTTTAGAGTAATTCTAAAAGGGAATCACTCCACCGTATTCACCAGCTCGCCGATGCCCTCGATGCGGCAGGCCACCACGTCGCCCTTCTTGAGAAATACGGGGTTTTCCATGCCCATGAGCACGCCCTTGGGGGTGCCGGTGGCGATGATGGTGCCGGCCTTGAGGGTCATGCCCCGGGTGAGGGTGGCGATGATCTCGGCTATGCCGTGGATGAGCATGCGGGTGTTGCTGTTCTGGCGAAGCTCGCCGTTCAAGGTGGTGGAGATGTCCAGGCACGGCGGGAAGGCGATCGCGTCGGCGGTGGTGATGCAGGGTCCCATGGGGTTAAAGCCGTCCAGGCTCTTTCCAAAGTACCACTGCTTGTGGGTGGTCTGGAGGTCGCGGGCGGAGACGTCGTTGACGATGGTGTAGCCGAATATGTAGTCCGCGGCCTCGTCCGGCTTGACGTTGAGCGCGTCTTTTGAGAGGATCACTGCCAGCTCGTTTTCAAAGTCCAGCCGCTGAGTGAGGTCCGCATGGGCGGGGATGGGCATGCCGGTCCCCGGGCACCAGTTCACGCGCTTGGAGAAGAAGATGGGGGAGGCCTTGTCCGAGGTGAACGCCTGGCTGGAGTAGCCGAACGCCTCCTCCGCGTGCTCGGTGTAATTGAGGCCCAGGCACAGCACGTCCTGCATGGGGCGTGGGATGGGGGCCTGCAGCTCGACCCTGTCCATGGGGATGGGCTCGGCCTTCGCCGCGCGCAGCGCCGCCATGTCGTCGGGCGTGGCGCGCAGGATCAGGTCGTTCATGGAGTCAAATTCCAGTCCCAGCGCCGATGCCGGCACCACGCCGCCGTCGGTCCAAACGCCCACCTGCTCGCGGTCCTCGCCGCACCGCTTGAATGTCACTAATCTCATGACTATCCCTCCGTATATCGCTGTTTTGCAGCATTATACCAACATTATGTAAAAATACTGTGAGTATGACCATTCCAGACGCCATGTTTTGAACTCATTTTCACAAAACCCCTTGCCAAAACCCGTCGATATAGATTATAATGTATGTATCCCGGTAAAAAAATACCTGACAGGAGGCGATAGCCTTGAACAACCAGGAGAAGAAGGATCTGCGCATCTTCGCGGCTCAGATCCGCATCGCGCTGCTGGAGGAGCTGAAGGCGCGCGGGTTCGGCCATGTCGGCGGCTCGCTGTCCATCTGCGACCTGCTGGCGGTGCTCTATGGCAAGGTGATGAATTACAAGCCCGAGGATCCCAAATGGGCCGACCGTGACAAGGTGGTCAGCTCCAAGGGCCATGCCGGCCCCGCGCTGTACGCCACGCTTGCGCTGAAGGGCTTCTTCCCGATGGACGAGCTCAAGACCCTGAACCGTCCCGGCACCAATCTGCCCAGCCACTGCGACAAGAACAAGACCATCGGCATCGACTGCACCACCGGCTCCCTGGGCCAGGGCACGTCCCAGGCCGTGGGCATGGCCCTGGGCGACAAGCTGAAGGGCCGTCCCAGCCGCACCTTCCTGATCGTCGGCGACGGCGAGATCGACGAGGGCCAGTGCTGGGAGGCGGCGATGTTTACCGCGGCCAAGAAGGTCAACAACCTGGTATGGATCGTGGACGACAACAAGCGGCAGCTGGACGGCCCCACTGCCGAGATCCTGCCCACCTTCGACCTGCGTGCGAAGTTCGAGGCCTTCGGCTTTGACGCGGTGCGCGTTCCCGGCAACGACGTGGAGGCCCTCTACGAGGCTCTGACCAAGACCCCCGAGGACAAGCCCATCGCCATCATCATGGACAACGTCAAGGGCAGCGGCGTCAAGGCCGTGGAGGACACCCCGGCGAACCACTCCATGACGGTGAACGCCGAGACCTGGGACAGCTACATCGCGGCCGTCAAGGCGGACCTTGAGACCATCGAAAAGGAGGTCGTGTGAGCATGAAAGTGATCTATGACGGCAGCGCGGACAGCCGCACCTTCAAGGAATTTCTGTCCACCGACATCCCGAAGCTGCTGGATGAGAACCCGGATTACATCTATCTGGATGCCGACCTGATGAGCTGCATCGGCACCGCCAAGTACGGCAAGGCCCATCCGGACCGCGCCATCAACTGCGGCATCGCCGAGGCCAACATGGTGGGCATCGCCTGCGGCCTGTCCGCGGCGGGCTTCAAGCCCATCTGCCACACCTTCGGCCCCTTCGCCTCCCGCCGCTGCTACGATCAGGTGTTCCTGTCCGGCGCCTATGCCCACAACAGCATCACCATGATCGGCTCCGACCCCGGCGTCACCGCCGCCATGAACGGCGGCACCCACATGCCCTTTGAGGATGTGGCCCTCTACCGCGCCATCCCCGGCGCCACCATCGTTGACCCGGCGGACACCGCCCAGCTGGCGGCCATCTTCCAGGACCTGGTGGACCGTGAGGGCGTGAAGTATCTGCGCGTCAACCGCAAGTCCAACGACCGCGTCTATGCCGACGGCGAGAAGTTCGAGATCGGCAAGGGCGTGGTGCTCCGCGAGGGCGCGGACGTGACCATCATCGCCTCCGGCTTCATGGTGGGCCGCGCCATCAAGGCCGCCGACCTGCTCAAGAAGCAGGGCATCGACGCTACCGTCATCGACATGTTCACCATCAAGCCCCTCGATGAGGAGCTGGTGCTGAAGTATGCCGAGAAGACCGGCGCGGTGGTCACCGTGGAGAACCACAACGCCATCGGCGGCCTCTACAGCGCCGTCGCCGACGTGCTGGCCGCCAAGTGCCCCACCCGCATGGCCCGCGTGGCCGTGGAGGACGAGTTCGGCGAGGTCGGCCCCGTGGATTACCTGGCCGAGCGCTTCGGTCTTACCACCGAGCACATCGTCGAGGCTGCGGAGAGCGTCGTCGTGCGCGAGTAATACCCCTTACAATAAAACACACCCGAGAGGGTGTGTTTTATTATGCCTGAATGACTTCCTTCTTCCTCAGATACGCCATGAAGCCCAGGCACATCACGATCTGCAGCGCCGAGGAGAAAGGCGTGGCCAGGCCGATGTGGAACAGGGACACGGGCACCCGGCGGCTCATCAGATAGGACACGGGCACGCGGACGAAGAAGGCGCTGACGATGCCCTGAAGCATCACGAAGCGGGTCATGCCGATGCCGTTGTAGAAGCCGATGAAGCAGAAGAAGATGGGGGTCAGCAGGCAGTCGATGCCGTAGGAGCGCAGATAGTCAGCGGCGGCCAGTATGACCTCGCGGTCCTTGGAGAACAGCCCCGCCAGCAGGTCGCCCCGGAAGAAGGCCAGATAGAACATCAGTATGGCGATCAGGAAGGAAACGCCGATGCCGTAGCGCAGGGCCTTGACTGCGCGGTCGTAGCGGTTCGCCCCGGCGTTCTGGGCCACGAATGCGGCCATGGCCTGTGAGAAGCTGGATGGCACCAGCATGATGAACCCGCAGACCTTCTCCGCCACGCCGACCCCCGCCGAGGGCACGACGCCCAGGGAATTGACGATGGCCTGGATCACCAGGAACGATATCCCCACCAGCAGATCCTGGAGGGCGATGGGCAGCCCCAGGCCCACCACCTCGGAGACGATGCGGCGGTCAAAGCGGATGTGGCTTCGCTGGAGCTGGAAGGGCAGGGCCTTTCTCCGGATGAGCAGCAGCGAGATCATAACGCTCACCGCCTGGGCAAACACCGTGGCGATGGCTGCGCCGGCAGTGCCCATGTGAAACCCCGCCACCAGCAGCAAATCACCTGCGATGTTGCAGCCGCAGGCGATGGCCACGGTCATCAGCGGGGTGGCGGAGTCGCCGATGCCGCGAAACACGCTGCCGATGAGGTTGTAGGCGATGATCACCAGCGTCCCCGCGCCGCAGATGCGCACGTAGGTCACCGTCAGGTCAAACGCCTCCGCCGGGGCCTGCATCACCGAGGCGATCACCCCCGCGCCGGGGGCGATGAGCGCCGTCATGATCAGCGCGATGACGCCAAACAGCACGATGCACGCGCCGATGGTCTCGCCGCCCTTGCGGGCGTTGCCCTCGCCGATCTGCCGTCCCAGCAGAATGGTCGCGCCCATGGCGAGGCTGGAGACCAGATTGGTCAGCGTCATCATGATGTGGGAGCCGGTGGAGACCGCCGAGACGTCCGCCGGTGCGCCAAAGCGCCCCACCACCAGCAGGTCCACCGCGCCGTACATTGACTGCAAGAACAGCGCCAGCAGCACCGGCAGCGCGAACCGCACCAGCGGCGCGAGTATCCTTCCTTCCGTAAAGTTGTTGGGGTGAGTCGTGCTCTCCATACAGTGCCTCCCGGGGAGCGGCTTATTCGCGCTGCTCCCAAGTCTCGTCATCCATCGTATAGGTCAAAAACGCCAGACCGCCGTCGCCGCACAGGGGATTGACGTTCCCGGAAACGCCAGGCGTAACCCGATTGCTGAGCAGCATGGCCGTGGTGTGCTCGTACAGCGGGATAAAGGGGTGCCAGTTGAGATAGCAGGCCTCCATACCCGCCAGGAACTGGGTCCGCGTCCCGTAGCTGTAATCCGAAAACAGACCGAGGTCGGCTAAGGCCTCCACGACCTCGCCGCCCGCCCATCTGGCCCAATCCCGCAGGGACGCGGTGTACTGCCTGTCGTCGCAGTCGAAAGTCATGCGGATGGCGTCGGCATTGTAGCCGTATTCCATCTGCATGCCGCTGCCGTCGGCGGCGTCGGTGTAGCAGGCGTCCAGCAGGTCGAAGGGCAGCAGCGGCGACCCGCGCCAGGCGGCGAACACGGCGTCGGTGCGGCCGTTGTAGTTGTTCTGGAAGGCGGAGGGATCGTAGCGCATGCTCAGGGACAGCCTGTCCTGAAAGGCAGTTCCCTCACAGGCGGCCTTGAGCTGGGCGTTCAGGTCGTTGAAGACCTGCATTGCGGAGTCGTCCTTTCGGTCAAAGCTGAGCTCAATGGAGATCAGCCCCAGCCCGTCGTACAGCCCCGCCGCCACGGCCTTGTCGTAGGCCAGCTGGAGCAGGTTCCGGGCCCGGTCCGGGTCGCAGGGGTCGCTGTTGCCGCCGTAGACGCGGGCCATGGCCATCCTGCCCGGGTCGCTTTCCCGGAAGGGCGTGCCGGTGAAGGGGTCGCAGATGTAGCCGTCCAGCATGCCCATCGCCTGAATCCCGCCGAGGGAGTGTCTCTCCGCGTACCGACTTCGGTCGAAAACCCAGGAGAGCCCCTCCCGGAAGGTATCCACGGCCTGAACCTGGCTGCCGTTGGCGTGCAGGAGCAGCGCGGCGTAATCGGTGTTGAGCACCAGCCGGGTGACGCAGGGAATGGGCACCCGCTGGATGTGGACGTCGTCCCCGAGGTCCTCCGCGTCGCTGGCCTCCATCGGCAGGGCGTCAAGCTGACCCGCTCGCAGGGCTTCCCGGGCGGCGGCGTGGTCGGGGAACGCTGTCAGGCGGCAGACGTCGGTCTGGTACATGCCCAGGTGCTTTTCGTCGTCGTATCCATACCAGTCCCGGTTTCGCTCCAGGAGCAGCTCGGATTCCGGATCGAAGCGCGTCACTGTGTACGGCCCGCAGGCGGCGGTGGTCTCCACAGAGGTTCCATAATCGCTTGCGATCTCGCCGCTGTCATCCTCGGGGGCCTCACACGCCTCGAACAGCGGCGCGTAGACCAGAAAGCCGTCGGACAGCGCGTAGGGGAGGGCAAAGGCCGCGTCGGTGAGGGGGGATTCCAGGATCAGGTCCAGGGTGTGATCGTCCACCTTCACCAGCCCCACGTCCTCCCAGGAGACCGGGGGAGCAGTCTGGGCGATGAAGAGGTATTCCCGCTGGTAGGCCTCGTAGGGCATGCCCTCGGCCAGACAGGTCTCATACAGCTCCTTTGCGGATCGCCACGCCGCCGGGTCCGAGGCGTCCTCCACGCCGGGGTCGAGATAGGGCGTTGCGTCATTCACGGAGACATACCGCGGCGCTTCGTTGCCGTCCCTGTCGGGCGCGCCGGTCATGTCCCAAAAGTCCATGTCCAGGCAGAGGTCCAGGCCCGCCTTGAGGGCGGCGGAGGCGTCGGTCTCCAGCCTTTGATAGGTCACCTTACCGGCCTCCATGTAGCCCCGGGCGTTCAGTATGGGCAGCGCGTCGCAGAAGGAATCGGCACGGCTGTTCCGAAGCCGCGCGTCCAGCAGCCTACGCAGGCTGTATATATAGTCGTCGGCGGTAATATCCGCCGCTGTCGGCGTATCGCCGGTTTTTTCCCACAGGAAGGCGCGGGCTTCGGTGGTCAGATGCCATCGGGCATCGGGATTCAGGGCGATCCGCCAGGCCAGCCCCTCGTCGCCCGCCTTTATGCCCATGCGGCCCGCGTACTCCGCAGTGACGTCCTCCGGCAGCGCCGCCGCCAATTCAGGTACCAACGCATATCCCGCGCCCTTGGCGGCGGGCAGCAGACTGTACAGCCCCGGCGACAGCAGCCGCGCCACCTCCCGGCCCGTGTCGTTCAGCGTGCTCAGCGGGTTCCACTGAAGCCCGGACAGGCTGTCCACCGCGGCGCTGTAGGTATAGACCCGCGGGTCCGTGTGATCCGCGCCTTTTTTTCCCGAAAGCCGTTCGACGCTGACCGCGCCGCCGACATAGGGCTCCAGCTTGATCGGACCCCAGCTGTAGACCCGCTCTCCGGATCTGTAGGAGCCCGCTGGCTTGAAAACCGTCTCCGCCACACCGCTGAAGGCCAGCGCCAGCGCCACCAGGAGCAATAATAACCGCCTCATGAAAAGCCTCCCCGGCCTTGTATTTACTTAATCGAATTGGGAATTGGGAATTGGGAATTGGAAATTGGGAATTATGAATGGCTTGGCTGCGTTTACAGCGAACGCGACAGCCTCTATTCTATCCCATGAATACTGCCACATTAAAGACAGCGACCTGCCGCTGCCCACAATCATTATATAGGATGGAGAAAGTGTCTGTCAAATGAAAAAATGGTCACTCCGCAGCTCTCTCAAGTGTTCTTGGGACTCCGTCGTCATAGAGCAAGCGGCCGTTTTCCAGCGTGAACAATGCGGGCTCCGCATAGATATCTTCCTCGATCTCCGTGATGTCGCCGTTGGCCTCCCGGGTGATGACCTTGCGGGGGGAGAAGTTTACGGAATCCATGCGTCCGCTGTCCGGGTCGTAGCGGCAGGTATAGGTCCAGCGCCAGTCCACATCGGCCTCCACGGGCACGGTGACGGTGAACAGGCAGGCGACGCCGTGGTCCTCCACCCGCACCGACACATCCTCGCCGACCCATCTGCCGACGAAAGCCAGCGCCCTGGAGCGCGGGTCCTGGGCAGCCTCGTCCAACCGCGTCAGCGTCAGCGGCGCGTCCATCTCTTCGTTTGTGAAGATCAGGCCGTCCTCCGAGGGCTCGAATCCAGCGAAGCAGATGTCGTTCATCGACCAGCTCAGCTCTTCAAGGATGTTCCAAATGTCGTCGAGGCGCTCCCGTGTGCGGGTGATGCCGAAGCATTCCAGGCCGTCGTTATGCTCATAGCACGTGCCGTAATCCCACGACTCTGCGACGTCGCCCTCGGTGAACACAGCACGGCATTGCAGCGCGCTGTCCTCGCGCCAGATCTCCACGGCGACGCCGTCGCCCACCCATATGCCGCGATAGTCCTCCGCCAGCGCGGAACCGAGCGTCATGGCAAGGACAAGCGCCGCGATCAGTAATCTCCTCATGTTTTTGCCCTCTTTCTCACTAATATTATACGATAAAAGGATGACCTTTTCCTGCAAAGTCGTCCGGCTTTTCGAGAAATCGCTTGCTATTCCGGGGCGCTTGACATACAATAAAGGGGAATGGAGGAATTAAAAATGCGTAGATGTATGATCCTGACACTTTGCGCGGTGCTGATCCTGCTCGCGCTGACTGCCACCGCGGAGGGCGCCTTCTCCTACCGCTTTGCGGACCGCGAGGAGGCGGCGGAGCTGCTTTTGGGCAATCGGGCATACTATGAAAACCTGAGCCAGAACGACCTCAACTACCGCATGCAGAAGCTGGACGCGACCCTCGAGGAGCTGGAGGCCTTCGCCGCCGAACAGACGCTTGACTTCACCGAGGCCGAGAAGACCGCCATCGACAAGGCGATGCAGGAGGTCGAAGAGATATGCCGCACAAGGGGCTACGTCCTGCCGCCCACGGAAGGCATCGTCTTTGCCAAGACCACTATGCTGGAGGAGTGCGGCGCTGGCGCGTATACCCACGGCACTCAGATCTACATGGGCGAGAGCTATATGAACGTGGCCGTGTCGGGAGTGGAGGATCTTGAACAGGTATTCCGAGAGGTGGTCATCCACGAGCTGTTCCACTGCCTCACCCGCAACCACCCGGACTTCCGCGCGGATATGTACGGCATCCTGGGCTTTACGGTGGTGGGGGAGGACTACGACTTCCCGCAGGCGATTCGCGACGTCATCATCAGCAATCCCGACGTGGAGCATCACAATTCCTACGCTGCCTTCGACATCGACGGCGAGCAGCGGGACTGCGCGGTGATTTTCACCACCACCCAGCCCTTTGAAAAGCCGGGCGACAGCTTCTTCAACGGCATGGTGACCGGCCTGGTGCCTGTGGATGATCTGGGCACCATGTATACCTCCGAGGACGCCGCCAATTTCCGGGATGTCTTCGGCAATAACACGGATTACGTAATCGACCCCGAGGAGACCCTGGCCGACAATTTCAGCTATACGCTCCTCTACGGTCCGGACGGCAGGGAATACAAAACGCCTGGGATCATCGAGGCAATAGACGCATACCTGAAGGGTGAACGATGACACGGTTTGATCAATATGATTCGATAGTGGGGAGTTGAACAGCGGCTGACACTGTTCAACTCTCCAATGCCTCGGAAAAAAATATGCGACAAGGTATTGACAAATCACCACACATCGGCTATAATATCATCTGTTGGTTGTCGCGGGCTGCAAGTCACGGCAAACGCGCGATCCGTGCGGGCGTGGCGGAATTGGCAGACGCGCCAGATTTAGGTTCTGGTGTCACAGCGTGGGGGTTCGAGTCCCTTCGCCCGCACCATGATCTGCGGTAGTAGCTCAGTTGGTAGAGCGCCACCTTGCCAAGGTGGAGGTCGCGAGTCCGAGTCTCGTCTACCGCTCCATCATCCATTGAAGCATGCGGGTGTAACTCAATGGTAGAGTTCCAGCCTTCCAAGCTGGCTACGTGGGTTCGATTCCCATCACCCGCTCCAAACAGATTTGCGGTAGTAGCTCAGTTGGTAGAGCGCCACCTTGCCAAGGTGGAGGTCGCGAGTCCGAGTCTCGTCTACCGCTCCATATGCACCATTAGCTCAGTTGGTAGAGCACCTGACTCTTAATCAGGGTGTCCAGGGTTCGAGCCCCTGATGGTGTACCACGAAAAATTAGGGCACTTCTTACAAGGAAGTGCCCTAAAACTTTGTAAGAGATATACAAAAATCTTCCACTCTTTTGTTATCTGGAGATTAACCAGCACAAGCTGATTTTTTGGCATTTTCCCAAAACACACAAGATGGCGCACAAAGCGCCTGCTTATGTGGCTTTTCTACACCAAAAATTGAATTTTTAACTTTTGGAAGCTGCAAAATCCGACAACGCCGCTTCGGCGCGATCCGACATCTTCTGGGAACCCTTGATGTAGATGTTGGTCGTCGTATCCTGCGAGGCGTGGCCCTCCCACTGCTGGATCGTCTTGTCGTCGATGCCCAGCTCATGCAGCACAGTCGCGTGGCTGTAGCGGAACATGTGGGGATGGAGGTCGTCGATCTGGAGGATCTTCTTGATGCGCTTCAGCGCTTTGACCAGCATGGACTTGGTGTAGGGCGTGTCCTTGTTTCCGACGATGAACTGGCCCTCCCGCTTCATGCGCTCAAGAATCTCCTTCAGAGGCTTTACCAAGGGGATGGTGCGGTTGCTGGTTTTTGTCTTGGGCGACTGGATCGTCGCCGTGTTCGCACCGTTGTTGAAGGCGGCCTGCTGGGTGACGTGGATGCAGTTTTCCTCGAAGTCCACATTGTCCCAGGTCAGCCCCAGCGCTTCCCCGCGCCGAAGGCCCTCATACATCATCAGCGCCACAAGCACCCTATCCTGCTCCAGCAGCTCGGGCAGCTTGCTCTGCACCATCAGCCATTCCTCCTGACTCAGGGCACGGCCTTCCTTTTTCTCGACACCGGTCTTGGTCAGCTTGCCCTTCGCGGGATTGATCGTAATATACTGTTCCTGAATGGCCATATCGAAGATCTGGCGCAGCGTCACCAACATCTTCGTCTGGGTGGACGCAGCCATATTCTTCCCCTCGTTGAGCAGCTCCTGTATGCTCGTCGTGGTAATCTCATGAATCAACTTATCGCCGAGTACCGGATAGATCACTTTATCCAGCATGCGGCGGTAGTCGTTTGAAGTCGCAGGCTTAAGGGTCGGGTTGTCCTGCTTGTACACGCGATACCACCATTCGGCCATATCGCGGAAGCTGATCGTCTTTTTCTCTTCCTTCTTCTCGGAAGTACCATCGCTCAGTATATAATTCCCGAGAACGCCGGATTCAACAATCAGCTTTGCGGCGCGCAGCATCAGCTCATATTCGGTCTTTGCTTGCAGCTGCCGCATGATGGGTTTACCGATCTCATTCAAGCCCACGGGCACTCTTCTTCTAATCACACAATCATCTCCTGTCGTTAATGATTGTGCACAGCCTGTGTAGTTATCAAGGTTCGCTGACAAGGCAGAGAGAACGTACTGGGCAAACTATTGTTCGTTAAAGACGATCTGAACCTTGTCTGAGTCTATGATAGCAACTTTCATCGCCCGTGTCAAGTCAGCGATGTGGCTTTCGCCTGCGTTCAATTCTGTTCCCTCCCTTCCGCAGTTTTGATATAAGAATTGCGGATCAACCAGGCGATTCCGACCGCTGCGGCATCGCTTTCGTCATCCGCCTCAAAGCTCTGTTCTCCGATATATTTTTCCAATGCAGCTGCGACTTCATCCTTGCTCGCCTTCCCTGACCCTGTGAGCAGCTTTTTTACGGTCGTCGGTGTAATCTCCACGAATTCTGTGCCGTATGCTTTCCAGACCGCTAAATCCGCTATGCCAACTACCTTGAAAAGCGCTTGGGTCTCGTGCGGGAATCGAGAGAATCCCTTTTCCCGCACGAACACGGCGACATCCACAGCCAATTCGATGATCAGATTGTAGATTTCGCCTAATATCTGCCCATGGCACTTTTTCTCGCCACGGTTGTTCAGGTGGCAAAGCCTTTCCACCGTTACTTTGCCGCTATCATATCGAAGAATAGCGAACCCCGGGCATCGCTACGACAGATCGGCGGCAAGGATGCGGAAGGAGTCAGGCCTCTCCGTCTACCCGGTCTCGCTCATGATCGACCTCGAAGGCGAACATCGCCCGCAGGATGGCATGGCTCAGATGGTCGTCGCTCTTATCCTTGGCGAGGTAAGCGAACAGGTGCTGGATGGCGTGATTGACGTGCTCCTCCGGTGGAATCTTCTTGTAATTCCGGTCAAACAGCGTCTCCCCATATTTTTCCGCGCCGTACTTGGCAACCTCCGCTGCAGCGAACATGGCGTGCGGCGGCAAGAAGTGAAACGCATATGGCGTGGCGGACTGCCGACCACCGTTCTCGTTGACCTCAGTTGGAACGTCCGGCTGAATGCCCAGAATTACGCACATTATTCCTCGCCCCCTTGTCCAGCAGTTCATCGAAACACATCGCACTCCAGGATTCCATGTGACCGTTGCGCCGGGCCTCGCGCAACTCCGGAACGGTGAACCATCCGCCAATCAGCTTGTCGCTTTCCTGGCAGGAGATGTCCTCCCGGTCGGTATAGGCATGGTACACCACGCCCAGATGGACGCTGTCCACTTCATTGAGATCGCTGTTGATGTAGCCGCAGAGGATAATCTCGGACATCTGGTCCTTTTCCAGCCCGACCTCCTCTTCAAGTTCTCGGAACAGGGCGTCCACCACGTCCTCTCCATATTCCAGATGACCACCGAGGCCGATGCTGGCCTGGCCCTTCAGACGCTCTTCACCGCCGATCCGGGTCGTCACGAAGAAGCGTCCGGTGGGCTTGTGCTCCACCAGCACATACGGAATCAACTGTTTGAAGGACGGGTCGCATTCCGCCTCACAGCGGAGCTTGGACATCAGGTTGTCGAAAATAATCCGTCCGAGTACAGTATCGCCGTTCTCATCCTGCTTGACATCCTCCCGGTGCGTGAAGCCTTCGTCCTATAAGCCGTCAATGGCCTTCTTCGGCACGCCCATGATCCTCTCATCGCCGTACTTCTCTTTGTATTGTTCCGGTGTCATTTTTCCACCAACTTTCTATGAAATAGTGATGTTTCATCGATCAGCCGCCCATGATCGAAACGGTAAAACCGTTGATTGGTCGTAGGACAATCCAATCCGCCCAGCTTTTCATCATAATGACCGATCTTGAGATAGTCCAGCAACCCGTAAAGCGATCTGAATGCCGCTATGTCGTCATTTCCGCTGTAGAGACAGGTTTTTAACCCCCGTTTGCGGATGAGCAACTATGCTTTGCGCTATTCGTTGGGATTTCTGCCTTCACCCATGAGACAGACGCAGGAAATGAGACCCTGGTACTGTTCTATCAGCCCTTCAAGATCGGGGATCAGTGGCTTTCCCACGTCCTCCTGCAAATACTACGAATGGCAACCATGGCAGCGGTAGACACAGTTGGAAACTGAAATCGTCAGGCTGATCTCCATCGGCACCTCCGCCATGGTCACGCTGTGCTCCACATATTTCAGCGGCGGGTCAGTCCTCTTCGACATTGTGAAACGTGTAGCAGTCATCACAGATGATCTGCCCCTCCGAGGTCTGTATGTAGTCGCCGGTCACCCAGTTCCCACATAGATCACATTGCCGGGCAGGATGGATGCTTGTGCCGAGACAGCCAGGGCAGGCATCATAGTGCTCATAGGGCGGCGTGTCCTAACCATGACGCTCGATGATATGCCGGGGCGAGTCAAAGACCCGCCCGCAATCTGTACAGATCAGCATCCGGCATCATTCTCCGGCAGTTCGATGTACTACCCGCAGTCACAGCCCCGCCCCTCCCGGAAGTCCCTGCAGGGGCACTTGTTATCCGGCTTCTTTTTCAGCTTGCAGGGGCAGTAGCCGTTGTTGTTCTTGATCCGCTTCTTGAGGTTCCTGACGAAAACCTCATCGGGATTCTTAATCACTCGGCTCATGGTCGTCCTCCATCCCCTTCGAGTAATGACGGCGCTGCGCCTCCTCCTGACGTGCCTCGGCGAAACGTGAAATCAGCTTCAGATAGCCTATGACCCGGGTGGCGTAGTCCAAGTCATTGCCGCCGCACTTGGGACACCTGTCCAGCCGTTGCTTGCTGATGTAGCCGCAGGACCGGCACAGGGTGTTCGGTACGTTGAAGGTCAGGTAGTTGCAGCCCGTGCGGATCGCCGCCCGCAACAGCAGCGCGTACTGCTCCCTGGTCAGATGCTCATCCAAATTGATGTGGCAGGCGGAGCCGCCGTCCAGGTACCGGGTGAAGTCCCGGCCATGCAGCTTCAGCTTGTCCAGCACGTTCACCTTCGGGTCCTCCACCCGGAAGAAGTAGCTGTTGTAGCAATCCCGGGGCACATACAGCTTTTCAGCTTTATCCCAGGAGGCGTTCTTCACGCCAAGATTTTCCGCAGGGACCATTTCACAATTCCACATGACCCCATCGGAACGATCCCGGCGGTTGGCTTCATAGATGGGCTTCAGCACCGCCTGGGCGTACTTCACATAATCCGGGTTGTCAGCGTCGGGTTCAATGCCCAGTGATTCCGCGCCTTCCATAAAACCGTTGATACCCACCGTCAGGTACTGCTTCTCCGGCGTGACGAAGCCCGCATCGTAAACCGGCAGCAGCCCGGCCGCCTGTCGTTCCTTCAGGATGGCGTTGAAGGCAAGCAAGTACTTGTGGACCTTCTCGACCATGACCTCCATCTCCATGCTGATGTCGCTCATGCCGCCATCCCAGATAGCGTTCTGCACCAGCCTGTTCACATTGATCGTCATGACGCACTTGCTGCCCGTGGCCACACCGCCTGCGCCGAGGGTATAGGAGAAGGTGTTGTCCTGCATCTCATTCCTCTACCGGCAGCACGATGCCAGCGAATCCACAGAATCCGACCGGTAGACGAAGAAGCTGTGTCCTTCGGCCCACATCTCTGCGGTGAACTCTGCCCATTCCTGATCGACGAAATCACTGCCGTCGTCCAGCAGGTTCATGGTCTCCACCGGGAAGGTCAGCAGCTTGCGCCTGCGCTCCTGGTTGAACCACTTCATGAACCGCTTCTGGAGCCAGCTGACGGATTCCCACACCATCGGCGTGCCGTCCGGGAACACGAAGTTCTCAAACATGCCGTTAAAATACTGATGGTCGAAATAAGCGATATTCCAGAAGCAGCTCTGGTTGCCACGGGCGGCAGCGGGCTGGTTGATGGAATAGACCACCTGCTCGAAGCTGTCGGTGATCACCTTGTCGATGGTCCTGTGCCTATTGGACAGGTCGGCGGGATCGTCGGCATGCCTGAAGTAATCATCCCCGTATTCCCTGCGGATGAAGTAGTCCATGTAGCTCAGCCATTCCGGCGTGGAGATAGCCCCGCAGAACTGGCTGGCCAATGCGAACACCAGGTTGATGAACGCACCGTTGAAGGACGAGAGGTTCTTCGGCGCCTCGCTGGTGCCGCCGATGCAGGTGTTCCCATGGAACAGGAACGGGTAAAGCGTCACGCTGGCACAGTAGGGCTTGCCCAGAATGCCCGTCTCATCATGACGGTAGATCTCATGCTCCTCCAGCTGCCGCAGATATTCCTCAGCGGTATTGGTGCCATACATCTCCTGAAGCTTCCTGTACATCCCAAGCCGGTTGATGGCGATGGCATCCCGCTTGTAGATTTCGGTTTCCAGCGTGGCGATGTTCTTCTGCTCCACGTTGGCGTTGGGATCGACCTCGCTGCCGGTGGCGGCGTTGGATGCTCGGCCATAGCGGGCGATGAAGTCCTAATGCGAGGCGTGATCCCGGTACTTGTCAATTCTCATTCGGTCTGTTCCTTTCCTCCAGCCACTTCAGGGCGGCCGGATAATTCATCATCATGTCATCCGTCTGCAGCATGGGCATGGTGGTCAGTCCCATCTCTAACATGAGACGGACATCATCAACCACCCTGTACCGGATACCCGCTGCCTTTAGTCTGCCCTCCAGCACCTCACAGCATGGGCAATGGTTCGTATAGAGGACGACGCTCATTCCGCGGCCTCCAGATCGTCAAAGACCACGGGAATCGCAGCTTTGGCTTGATCGAGCAAATCCTTCATCTACACCCGTATTTCGGGATAGGCTGCCGGACTCGTGCGCAGGCCGAATATGTGTCGCCATTCCCTCAGATTGGCCTTCATCACGATTCTGGTCGCCGTCGAGTTGGGCAGTACCTTCCGGGCATCCTGGGACAGCCAGCCATTCTCCAGAAGCTTATGATAGACGCGCTCGGCTTCCGCCATTGTCATGCGCCAGATGGCGGAGGTGGTGTCACCGGGGATGTAGCACTCCGGCTGAATAAAGCTGATTTCGCCCTTCATGCACACATACCGCTGACTCTCGATGGCAAAGCTGGCCAGCCGGTGCCGGGTGATCTCCGCCATGACATCCCGGGAGGTGATCAGTTCCACGGTCATATCCGCAAATTCCAGCGGTGATGTATGCCCGCGCCTGATCAGCCCCTGGACAAACCGCTAAAAGCTGTCCTCAGTGATCTTTCCTTCTGACCGATAGCAGTTTCTCCCGGCCGCTTCGACCTTCCTCAGAGCCTCCATGCCATCCTCAGGCGAAAGGATTCTCGCCGTCTGCCTGATGATCTTCACTGTCTTCACCTCCCTCTGTTGATATCGCGTCGATCCTGCCTGCGATGGTTCTGGGCGTCAGCGCACAGCTGAGCAGTTGACCATCCTCCAGAAGAATCAGCGCCTTGGTCGCCCTGCCAAACGACAGGTCGAAGTGCAGGTTATGTTCCTTGGCGTTTCGGAGCTATCGCTTTGCACTGGCCGTACCGGGTGAAAGGATCACCACGATGCGGTTGGCGCAGAGCATGTTGCCGAAGCCGACATGAACAAAGCGCTACTGAGTAATACCCATGTTCAACCTCCAATTCAGAATTCCCAATATTGGGTTGGTAGGAGCAGCGGGACTTGAACCCGCACGCCTTCCGGCAGAGGTTTTAGAGACCTCCGTGTCTGCCAATTCCACCATGCTCCCTCATGGCGGCCAGCTTTGAACTGGCCGCTGTGTATCACACGACCAATTCGTAGTCGGTGATCCAGAGGTCGAAGGTATCATGGCGGACGCGTGCCTTGCCTTCAATATACTGATAGGATGGCCTTCGCTCCCATGACAACAGTTTAAGTATTGCTCCAGCCTCCAGCGGCTGGTATCGGTACAGCGCCTTTTTGAGCTTCATTACACCCGTTCGTCCGGTAGCCAGACTGCACAGCCTGACCTTGGGGCTGTAGCGGTCGTCCACCTCCAGCACGGCGTACTCGTCTTTCAGTTCCGGAAAGATGGAAACGGGAGTGCCACAGTGTTCGATCTCAAAGCGGATCAGGTCATGCGGTGGAATGTCCTCCTCCGGCATCTTACCTTCCAGATTACGGAGGAGCTTTAGCCTGGCTTCCTGTGTCTTCTGCACATGGGTCTTGGAGAACCTGAATTCTCCATTCCGAAATTCACGATAAAGACTCTATAGTTTCCCCCTCATGCCAAACTCCCTGAAATAGTCCAGTTGAATCAAAATCTCAATTACCTGCGAGTCAAAGGCCGGATGAACCTCCATGTCATAGAGCAGGTCAGTGAAGCAGACGTAGAAATTGTCCTTCATCCGATACAGCGCGTCCGCTACCTTTCGGCTGACATGCTTGACTGAGCTCTATGCGTCCGAGATCGTGTTCCCAGCGTGGTCGATGTAGAAATCGCGGTTGTCCTGGCGGAACTTGCAGGGCACCACTCGGATTCCGAAGCCCCGCTGCATTTCCTCCTTGGCCAGCGCGATGCGGTCCTTGTCCCCCTTGGCTACGTAGCCGGAGAGCAGCGTTGTATAATACTCCAGAGGATGGTGCGCCTTCAGCCACGCTCCGTAGAGACTGTCCAGCGCCACACAGACAGCGTGGGAACTGTTGAAGCCATAGCTTGTGGCGTCCTCGATGATCCTCCACACCTTTTCCGCGGACGCCATGTCGCTCCTGGCGGCAAATCCTTCCAGAAACCTCTGCTTCAGCGGCAGCACTTTCTCCGGGTGCTTCTTGCCGATGGCCTTGATGGCCGCGTAGGATTCCGGCGCAGAAAATCCTGCGTGCTGGAGCGTCTTCATCAGCTGCTCCTGGAACAGGATGAAGCTGGAGGTCATCTCCCGGGTCTGGATCAGCTTGTCGAAAGCCGGAATGCCGTAGTCGAAATGCTTCCGGGCCAGGAAGATCGGCAGCATGGATTTGAATGCCGGACGCACCGCCGCGACGAAGGCTGCCAGCTCCGTGATATTCCTGGGCTTATATTGCATGACCTTCTCCCGTGTCTTGGGCTGCTCCACCTGATTAAGCCCCATGGTCAGTCCATCCGCGTACATACGCCAGGTCTCCCGATCATTGGCGACGAAGCGCAGCAACTCGTTTACGCCGGGCTGATTCATACCGATGCGTCGGAACGCTTCATAGTTGGTCTTGACGACCTCAACCAGAAGCAGGTCATTCTTCAGGTATCCGAACTACTCCGCCGTTGCACCGTCAATGAACGCAGCAAACACCGTTTTCTTCTTCCCGCCCTTGCTGTTCAGCCGGATGATTCCGATTTCCCGGCGAATATCCTCTCGACAGAGCAGATAAGCGCACGGATGCGGGGATATGGAATCAATAACGCCCATGTACTGTTCACTGGCCTCCACCAGTTCCCGGTATTGGGCGGGAACATAGTCCGCCAGAATGATCTCATCGTCCTCCTCCGCGAAGCGCACTGCCTGCTCATATGCCTTGAGCTGGTTGCCAACCTCATTGGCGATATCGAAGGACAGGTTTGCCGCCCGGCAGAACATCTTCCACGCCGACAACCGTTTCAGTGTTCCGAAGGCCACCATGGGCGCGCTCCGCCATTCGCCGACGACTTCGGCCTGGGCCTCCTCGAAAGCCTCCCGGTTGGCGATGTTCATATCGATGTCCGGCAGGCTGCCCGACAGGATTCTGTCCGCCGAGATGAACCGGTCCGGAAACATCTCCACCGGGATGGCGAAGCGGTCTATGGACGACAGCCCCAGCAGCGAGTTGGTATAGTAGCTGGGTGCGCTGCCACGCCCGGTCTTCGTGATGATGCCGCCCTTCTCCACGGCGCGGCGCACGATCTCATGGTCGAGAAGGAAATAGTCGCTCATGTTGGTGGAAGTCACCACGTTGGTCTCGTATTCCACACCTGCGGCACGAACGTCTTTCTCCTCCGCGGGCATGTCGGCGGTCTGCGCTTCAAACGCCTCGTTGACCAGCGACAGGTACATCTGATTGCGCTCCTCCTGGGTCAGATCGGGATAGATCGTCGGCAGCTTCTTCGACTTGTCGAACTCCACATCCTCGAAAGTCAGGAAGATGCCGGTGTTCTCCATCGCCTCCCGAATCTGCGCTTCGGACAGCACGCCCTGCTTCTGAAAGCGCCGGTATGCCTCCGCGCCGGAGGGGTAATCCATATACCAGCCGCCCTCGTCCTCATAGCGGATGCGGTTGGCCTCCAGCCGCTGATCCCGCAGCGCGGCATCCTCCGGGTAGATGAAGTGGCTGTCCGTACCCATGATCAGCGGGATGCCGTGTTTGCGGTACAGCCCCAGCAGGAATCGGTTGACCTCCCGCTGCCTGTCGGTGTCGTGATACTGCACCTCCAGCATGAAGCTATCCCGGAAGTGGCTCGCCATGCGGAGGATCAGCTTTTCGGCCTCCTCCCAGCCATACTTGTACACACCGCCGACGCAGGCCGTTGTGACGAACACGTCCCTTGGATCGAGTGTCATCAGCAGCTCCAGGTCCACCCGCGGGCGATAGTAGTAGCCGCTGATATTCGCCTCGGACAGCGCGAAGTTCAGATCGCCGATGCCCTTGCGGGTTTTGGCTGCCAGGATCAGGTGGCAGTTGGCGTTGTCCTTCTCGCGCCGATCCTTCACGAAGTAGGCTTCGCTGACATACCGCCAGCGCAGGCCGTACTGCTTTGCCAGTTCGGAACACTGCCAGTAGTTGCCCTGGGTGCCGTGCTCGCAGGAGGACAGGACGGTGTGCCCCAGCTCCACGGCGCGCCTGGCGTAGTCCTCGTTCGTCACCACGCTGTCCGTCAGCATCACGTTGCTGTAGCAGGTGTGACGGTGGTAGTTGACATATGGAATATCGGCTGCCGACGCGGTTTCTCCTTCGGGAGACGCCCGAATCTACGTCCCGCCCGGGAGCGCGAGGACCTTATCGGATTCCACGGTAAACCCTCCTGATGATAAAGATGATGACGGTGACGCAGACGATCACGATGATCACCCGGATCAGTATGTAACCCGCGGTCACGATCAGGATATCCGCCCAGACCACCATGACCTGGATATGTTGCTCAATGCTCATAAGCATTTCTCCCATTGTCTGTTATTTCGCGTTCATGATCTCCCCGGCAATCGGGCAATACAGGCGCGTGGAGCATATGAACCGGCAGAAGTAGCCGGAGGACGACACCTTCCACTCCTTTTCAGCCCTGATCTCCGCGATAGTTCGTTCGATCCAGTCCATCGTCTCAATATATCTCTCCATGCTGAAGGGCTCGTCGATGTTCACGCCGTAGCGGAACATGTTGAATCGCAACAGGATCGGAAACTCCCCGAAGCGCTCCTTCACGTAGGCTGCGTAGGTGTACAGCTGGCGCGTGTTCTCGTACTGCGCCTTCTGCATGGAGTTCATGGACTTCGATTTGTGGTCGATCACGGTGATGCCGCCGGTGTTCCTGTCCCTCAGCACAAGGTCCGCGATGCCCACAAACCGATTGCCCCGGATGTCCAGTTCAAACTTGTCCTCTACCGATAGAATCTCCATGTCGTCGCCGAAGCCGTCAAAGCTGTGGAAGTATTGGAGGCCCTCGTCGTAATACCTGCCGGCCAGTCCCTTCGGGAACGGCGGGAAGTAATGCTTCACGGCCTCATCGTACTCAGCCTAATAAGCGTCGGCCAGTTCGAAGGACATCAGCTCGCCCTTGGCCCAGCGTTCCAGTAGGCTGTGACAATGTGTCCCATACTCTGCAAAGCTGTTTTGCTCCTGCGGTACCTTGTCGATATACTGAAGCTTGAAGGCCATAGGGCACTGGTCAAACTACTGTAATCGACTGAATGACCATTTGGTATCACTTGGTATTAAGCACATGTTTACCTCCATCAGAACGGCTGCGCTGATTCCGCCATGCGCACCGCATACTCCGGCAGACTGTCCGCCCTCGGATCAGGCGGCGTGATGCCATCACGGTTCCAGGAGAAGTGGCACAGGTCGCCCTTGTCCGCCTGGTAGATGCGGCGACTGTCCGGGCAGTAGCAGCACTCGATCAACCGGCAGACACCGCCGTCCCGGTTTTTCAGGACGCGGAGGTTGGGACGTTCTACTACGATGGCGCTGTCTGCCAGGCGGATGGTCGCGCTGCTGCCGCCGATGTCGTCCTGTCCCAGCTTCTCGCCCTGCTTTACCTTTCGGGGATGGGCTACCAGAAGCACATGGACGTGATACCGGGTAGCGAACTTCTTGAGCGCATTGGCGAACTTGCCCTGGGCTTTGGTTTCCTCATCCGAATCCGACAGCGCCGTCATCAAATTGTCCGCCAGAAACAGCTTGCAGCCGTAGCGCCGCGCTGCCATTTGAAACACCTTTAGAATGCTTTCGGACTGATTGGCCTCAAAGATTTCCTGGTTGTCGAAGAGGTAGAAGCGGTCTCGGTAGTATTCCAGCAGTCGCTCCTGAACGGCATAGGGCACGGTGGGCACCTTCACATTTCGGACAGGATCATACTTGAGACCGATGTAGTCTGAGCCCGCGCACTGCAGGTTGATCCACTCCTGGAATTTCTCCTTGGTGAGCTCCCCGCTGTAGGCACATACGGAGTAGCCCTGTTCAATCGCGGAGAGGAGCTATTGGCCGGTCAGCGTGCTGTTGTGTGTAGGCAGCATAGTTTTGCCGACACAGTAAATACCGTCCTCCACGCTGATACAGTTCCCATGAACTGGCTCACAGCGTTCTACGCTGACAATCGAGATTCTCAGGTGGTTGTGCAGCCTTTTTATTCTCTTCCTCTCCAGGACGCACGGCACATAGTCCTTCGGAGCAAAAGAAATACTGTAGCATGGTCTTCTCCCGATCACCCCTGAGCTGGCTGTCTTGGGTTCATAGCAGCAAATTCCGTAATTCCAGCCAAAGGTAGATATCAACTGAATAACGCCATCCCTCAACGCAGGCTCGCATGTCGCATAAATATAAGTACCCTTTTGCGGATCGTAATGCCCATCTGTATCCAACAGCCCTGCAAGCAGTTCCATTCTCTGCGTATAGCTTGACGTAAGATACTCTTTAGGGATGTGCTTCGCTGTTTTGCGTCTGCTATAGCACATTCCGAGCTCTTGCAGCTTGGCTCTCAATTCCTTGAAGCCTGTATAGATACACCCTGTAGTCTTATGCGTTGACTGCCATGATATTTTGTATCCATCTTGCAGTATCCTTTCTACAACAGCGTAATCGGCTTTCGCAGAGCATATATCCGGATTCGTATTCCTGCCATCTCCCAGCCAGGCACCCTATGTATACGGCGCAACGGGCAAGTCTTTGAGAGTACCTTCCATTGGAATTCGACAGGGTAGCTTAAAGCGATAGCTTTTTTTGCCATTTCTTCCGATGCGATACCCATCGTTGGCCTGAAACCGTTCAAACATTTCACCCGCAGTCATAATCCTCTGCTTGTGAGTATACCCACTGTGATATTCAATCACCCATTCATGATTATGATGGCACTGAATGACTTCACCATTAGAAAATGTGACCTTCATATCTGCAAAGTCCTTGGGAAATACCGCTGTGACCCGCTTGAAATGACCATCCAGACCGACCACCTGATCTCCGACACATAGATCACCATGGCTTTTCCATCCTTCATTTGTCAAAACTGGCGT
The DNA here is from genome assembly GCA_902799465.1 of uncultured Eubacteriales bacterium. Classification (GTDB taxonomy): domain Bacteria; phylum Bacillota; class Clostridia; order Christensenellales; family Aristaeellaceae; genus UBA2862. Next base: position 1,281 of record CADCAS010000020.1, on the reverse strand, counting down.
ATCATCACTCAGAAGCTTCCCGTTTCCAGGCTTCCCCGTAAACACGGTCATCGCGCCTTCAGCCTAACCACCGATCAATTCGTCCAACGCCGGAATCATGGTCTTGATCCGCGGGATCGTTGTGGGATCATAGGGCACAACATCAGCAAGCTGCTAAATCCCCTTCACGGGCACTGGCTGGGCGCTGTCTAGCGCCGCTTTCAGCGCTTCCACGCCATGGAAGAAAAGAATCTCGTTGGCATCCTTGCAGGGCTTGCCATCCGGGCGCGATGGGTATTCCTCCACAACCATGCACCGGGCTTCGTCCAGCCTGCGCACCACCTCACGCACCATCTTCCTGCCGGGGTCATCATTGTCACCAAACAGGATGATGGTCTGGAACTTCTCCAGCCATTCCCAGCAGGTATCGATCCAGTCGAGGTTGGAGCAGCCGCTGGGTACCGAGACCACGTTGCGGACACCAGCATCATACAATGACAAACAGTCGATCTGTCCCTCCGTGATGATGAGCGGCTGGGAGAAAGCGCACAGATCCATGCCGAACAGTATGGGCTGCGTGTTGTGCGCCTGCCACTCCTTCTTCTCCTTGCCCTGGGGCTTGCGCGGCGCACGGTATTTCACGTACACCAGTGCATTGTCCCGGTAGAAGGGAAACACGATGTTTCCTCTGTCGTCGCTACCGATTTTGAAGGCGTCCAGCGTTTCCCGGCTGATCTTCCGCTTGTTGAAGTATCCGATGATCTCATCCGTCAGCTGCTTCAGTTTCACCTCTGGCAGCACATACTGTTTCCTGGCTCTTCCGGGCGGTCGGATGATCTCCGCCTGTTCGCCGAAGCGTCGGGCCAGCTCTTCAAAACGCCCTCTCGCGCCGCAGGAGCCGCGCTTGCAGACGTAGATGCCTTCCGTCAGGTTCAGCGCGAAGGTGTACCGATCCCGGTTGTCGCCGCCGTGGCAGATGGGGCAGTAGTCCGGGATCAGTTCATCCCCGCGGAGGGTGTAGGGCTTCAAATGCTTGTCCGCAAAGGACAACATTGCTTCCATCATGTCGCCTGAACCCCCATCGCATAGTTTCGGATATTCTGCTTGATGCGGGAAAAACGTCGGGAGACATAGCCCTGCTTGCTGTGCCCCAGGGCTTCGACGATCTCCTTCCCGCTGCAGTCTCTCAGCTTCATCTCCAGTACCTTCCGGTCAAAATCGGATGCCGTTTCCATAAAAGCGTTGATCAGAAGGCGACTGTCCACTTCATCCTCAAAGCGGCTTTCATCGCAGACATTCTCC
>CADCAS010000019.1:51402-55498 GCA_902799465.1 uncultured Eubacteriales bacterium | reverse complement strand
CACGCGGCGTTGCTGGGTCAGGCTTTCGCCCATTGCCCAATATTCCCCACTGCTGCCTCCCGTAGGAGTTTGGACCGTCTCTCAGTTCCAATGTGGCCGGTCATCCTCTCAGATCGGCTACCGATCGTCGACTTGGTGGGCCGTTACCTCACCAACTATCTAATCGGACGCGAACTCACCCCAAACCGGATTGCTCCTTTTACCCCTGTACCATGCGATACTGTGGTCTTATGCGGTATTAGCACCTGTTTCCAAGTGTTATTCCCCTGTCTGGGACAGATTGCTCACGCGTTACTCACCCGTCCGCCACTCGAATCGATCCGTATCCTGCCGAAGCTCTCAACAAATCAATCCTCGTTCGACTTGCATGTGTTAAGCACGCCGCCAGCGTTCGTCCTGAGCCAGGATCAAACTCTGATGTTTAATCCTTCTCCAGTTCCTCGGCTTCCACTCGCGCTCGCCAAAGCGCTCGCTTCCGCTCGATTCACCGGCGTTTAACTCTTCGAATCTGACTGTTCGCGGGTCTCTCACCCGCTCGCCTCTCACTCACCGCTCCCGTCCCGAAGGACCATCGTCGCAGTTCGCTAAGAGGTTTCTCTCTCATTCTCTGTATCGTTTTCAAGGTTCGCCGCTGTCATCATTTAGGCCCTTCAGTGAGTGTCTCTCGCTGACAGCTTGTACAGTATATCAAACCCCCATATATTTGTCAACCCCCTTTTTGCGATTTTCCAGTTTATTAACCTCCTTCTGCCATTTTCTGTCATTTTTTTGGGCTTTTACGCCAGAATGGGCTGGATTTGGACGCCGTTCAGCGCATTTTGGAGGGTATCGGGCATGCGCTCGAACACGCTGACGATGGAATTGGGCTTTTCGGCGCTGTCGTCCTGCCGCATGGGGACGAAATAGAAGTGCTTCGCCGCCAGCAGCTGGCCGATGTTCCTGGCATTCTGCCCCAGGGCGTCGTTGGTGGACACGGCGATGACCACCGGCCTGCCGTTGCGCAGATGGGACTTGGCGGCCAGGGTCACCGGGGTATCGGCGATGCCCGCGGCAAGCTTGGCCAGGGTGTTGCCGGTGCAGGGCATGATGACCAGGGCGTCCAGCAGCTTCTTCGGGCCGATGGGCTCGGCCTTGGCCAGGGTGTCGATCACCGGCCTGCCGCAGATGTCCTCAAAGGTTCTGACCGCCTCCGCCGCCGGATAGAAGCGGGTGTCGGTGGCCGCCGCGTTGCAGGACATGACCGGGATGAGCTCCGCGCCCAGGTCCTTCAAGGTCCGCCACACCTCAAACGCCCGCCGGAAGGTGCAGAAGGAGCCGGTCATCGCGCAGCCCACGCGCACATTTTTCCAATCAAACACGCTTCTCCCTCCCCCTTCTGATGGCCTCCGCCAGCGCCGCCGCCGCGCTCTCGGGACAGTACCGCCCCGGCAGGCCCGGCTCCCGCCACGCCCGCAGACCCAGCTTCCACGCCGCCGCCAGATCCACGCCGTAGGGCGGGCTGGCCAGGTCCAGGATCAGCGCGCGGCTGTCTACATATTGGAGGCGCTCCGCGTCCAGCACCATGGCGGGCGGCGTGGAAAAGATGACGCCTGCGCGGGACAGGGCCTCGGTCATGTCGTCGGGCGCAGCCGCGCCGCTTGCCTCGGCCTCCCGGCGATGGGCCTCCGTGTGGGAGAGCACCGTCACCCGCGCGCCCATGGCAGTCAGCAGCGCCGTCAGCGCCCTGCCGATCCTGCCCCAGCCGATCACCGCGCATTCCATGCCCCGCAGGCTGCGCCGGCTCACCGCCATCGCCGCAGACACCGCGCCCTCCGCGGTGAGCGCGGCGTTTTCACACAGCAGCGCCTCGTCCTGCCACAGATCGACCACCCGCCCGTCGCCGGGACCCGGCTTCGGCCCGCAGGTGTAGATTATCGCCGTCGGCGCGGCCTTGTCCAGCACCTCTTCCATGGAAACATCCAGCTTTGGCGGCACGTTGGTCACCACGTTCGCCGCCGTGGGCAGCAGCGCCAGCGCCGTCCGAGGCTCGTCCACGCGCCGGGCGTCCAGCAGCGCCGCCAGCGCCTTCATGCGGGCGTCCCCGCCCAGGATGATGGTATCCATCCCATCGCCTCCCTTTCACGGGGCATACTATGCGGCGGGTCAGCGCGGGGTTCCGGCACGGCTCACGCATGAATGCGTGAGCCTGTCGCGCAAAATCTGCGGATTTTGCGCGAGGGAAGAAGGGACGCGGAAATTCGCACATGCTTAGGCATTGCCGGTACATGTGATTGAAACAGGTACGATTCGTAACCTTTCTGTAAGATTTCAATCCGTCTTGTCATTCATGCGTGGGCCGTGGGGGTTCCGGGCAAAAAAGTTGCAATCCCGGTTCCGGCATGCTATAATATGGAGCATTATGAGTGTGGAGGCGCAGGACTGTGTATGCTGAATCCGGGGTTTCGCGGACCATTGAGACCGGGGAGAACGCCTATGGCCGATTGATAAGGATCGCCGTCGCGCTGGCCTCGGAGCGGGACGTCGAACGGCTGCTGGACCGCATCCTCACGGAGGCCGTCCATCTGACCGACTGCGGCTGCGGCGCGATCTACATCCTGGAGGGCAGCCGCCTGGTCTGCCACAGCGCGCTCACCCGGTCCCCGGAGGAGCGCCTGATCCGCCGGGACGGGGAGGCGCGGCTTCAATCCCTGCCCCTGACGCCGGACAATGTCTGCGCCCGCGCCGCGCTGGAGCATCGACTGATCAACCTTCCCGATGTGTACGCCGCCGAGGGCTATGACTTCACAGCCGTCCGGGCCGACGACGCCCGCCGCAACACCCGCACCCGGTCCATGCTGGCGGCGCCCATGGCGGACGAGGCCGGCCACACCATCGGGGTATTGCTGCTCGTCAACGCCCTGGAGAACGGCGAGGCGGTCCCCTTCGACCCCGCCCGGGAGGACGTGATCCGCGCCCTGGCCGCGCTGGCGGCGGTGAGCCTGAACAAGGCCCAGCTGAACCTGGCGCTGTCCGACCTGCTGCATTCCTTCGTGACGGTCATGGTGGACGCCATCGACGCCCGCAGCCCCTACAACGCCACCCACACCCGCACCATGGTGCGCTGCGCCACGAAATTCCTGCAATGGCGGGCAGCCCGCCATATGGAGCCCGCCTTCACCGAGGACGAGACCGACGCCTTCCTGATGAGCGTGTGGCTCCACGACCTGGGCAAGCTGGTGATCCCGCTGGAGATCATGGACAAGCCCACCCGGCTGGGGCGGCTCGAATCCGGGATACTCCACCGCATCGAGGTGGCGGACCTGATGGAGCAGCTCAACGCCGCCCGCGACCCCGGCTGCGACACCCGGCCCCGGCGCGAACGGCTGGCCAAGGCCCGGGAAGCGCTGCTGGCTGCCAACACCGCGCCCCGGCTGACCGAGGACATGCTGGAGACGCTGGAGGAATTGCGCGGGCTTCAATGTCTGAACGCCCGGGGCGAGGCCATCCCCCTGCTGACCCCGGAGGAGTACACCGCCATCACCGTCCAGCGGGGCACTCTGACCCCCCGCGAGCGCTCGGAGATGGAGCGCCACGTGGTCTACACCGGCAGGCTGCTGAGCCGCATGCGGTTTTCGGGGGTGTACGCCGACGTGCCCAGCTGGGCCGCGGCCCATCACGAGCTGCTGGACGGCAGCGGCTACCCCGACCACCTCACCGCCCCGGAGCTGCCCTTCCAGGTGCGGCTGATGACCATACTCGACATCTACGACGCCCTCACCGCCGACGACCGCCCCTACAAGCCGCCCTTCCCCGCGGACGAGGCCTTCGTCATCCTGCGGGACATGGCGCAGGAGGGCAAGCTGGACCCCGCGCTGGTCGACCAGTTCATCGAAAGCGGCGCGTGGCGGCGGTGATACACAAAAAACGGTCCGAAAGGGCCGTTTTTTGTGTAAATTTGGAATTGGGAATGGGGAATTGGGAATGATTGTGGAAATCCTTGCGGATTTCTTTTTATTGAAAGTATCTATTCAGTTCTGCTGTGATAAGTGGAGATTGTCCGAGGCAACGGGGAACGACCTCTCAGTCACCGACTTCGTCGGCGACAGCTCCCCTGAAA
>CADCAS010000019.1:0-51342 GCA_902799465.1 uncultured Eubacteriales bacterium | reverse complement strand
GGCTCCCCTTCCAGGGGAGCTGTCAGCCGTTAGGCTGACTGAGAGGTCGTCCCCCGCAGCCTGCCAAGTCTCTGTTTGTCGCAGAACTGAACAGTTACTATTGAAAGAATATATCGCCTGCTCTGACCTGTTACCCCAAAAAATCAAACAAATCCGAAGGATTTGCACCACCATTCCCCATTCCCCATTCCCCATTCCCCATTCCCCATTCCCAATTAAGTATCTCACTGAACCGCCCTCATAAACATGGCGGCGGCGGTCTCGCGGGGGAGCTCGGCGAGGCGTCGGGCGAGCTCCGGGGGGAAGGCGTCGTGATGGTCGAGCCAGCGGGTGAGGATGGCGAAGGTCTGGCGGGGGCCCTGCTTCCACGCCTCGTGGAGCGCGGCCTCGTCAAGCTTTTCGGGGACGGGCCGCGCGTCGCAGAAGGCGCGCAGCTGAGCGATGAGGCGCTGGGCGTCGTAGATGGCGTCCTCCCTGAACCCCATCACCTGGGCGCACAGCTCAAGCCCCCGCAGCCACACGCCCTTCCAGTCCAGGTCCTTGAAGTCCGTCTCGGCCTCCAGCGCTGACAGCAGCGGCGCGTTGGAGGGCTGGCCGGTGCGCAGGGTGTCGCGGCGCATGGCCTCGGCGTCGAAGTCCGTCAGCCGCCGGGAGAACCGCCGCGCGGCGGGGGTCACGGCCAGGGCGTCCAATTGCCGGAAGGTGTAGAGGAAGCCGTCGAAGCGGCCGTAGACCTTCATGGCGTCCTGATAGCCCAGCCACAGACTGCGGCGCAGCAGCTTCGGATTGAAGTCCAGGAAGCCGCCCAGGCTGTGCCGAGGGCGTATGCGCTTGAGCCACGGCATGCGGGCGTACTCCGGGTGGGTGTCGTAGGGGTGCAGCTCCACCGCCACCACCTCGTCCGCGCCGTCGGCCAGCGCCATGTCGATGGGCAGGTTGTCGCAGTAGCCGCCGTCGATGTAGCGCTGCCCGCCGATGTGCTTGGCCGGGAAGATGGGAAAGCAGGAGGCCGAGGCGATGATCCAGTCCGGGAGCGCGCCCGGCTCCATGTCCCGAAGCCGCGCCGGCAGGCCCTGGAGCTGGGGCACCCGAAAGGTCATGACGCCGAAATCCATGCCCCCGGCGCGAATCTTCGCCTCGTCGCACTCCGCCCGGACCAGCGCCTCCAGCGGGGTGATGTCCATGCGCAGCCGCTTGGCATTCTCCACCAGGAAGGGCAGCACGTCCCGCTTGTTGGCCACCATCCGCCCCACGGCGAAGTCCTCCGGGTCCTCCACGGTGACGATCCGGCTGAGCGTGAGGTTCAGCCACAGCTCCCGGGCCGATTCCACGTCGCCCCGGGCCACCAGCGCCGCGTTCAGAGCGCCGATGGAGGTGCCGTAGACGCCGTCCAGCCGCACCCCCAGCTCCCGGAGCGCCTGCCACGCCCCGATCTCATAGGCCCCCCTGGACCCGCCGCCGCACAACACCAACGCTCGCTTCATGCGATCACCTTCTTTCGGGGAATGGAAGTTCAGGCATTGAGATGGCCACAGCGCTGCCTTTGTTCGCCTTCTCGGGCGTAGGCAAGCCAAACATTCTGACTGATGCCTGTTGCCTGTTGCCTGTTGACTGAATCGGGGGTATTACAGCGTCCAAGCCTGTCGAACGCTGTAATACCCCCGTCGCGGACCGATGTCGATTACTTCTTCTTGATGTACTTGGTGCAGATCCAGCCGGTCTTGTTGTTCCAGCTGACCTTGGCCCAGTTCCTGCCGGAGCTGTCCTTCTCCATCTTGTTCATGTACTTGGCGTCGAAGCCGATAATGGTGGTGCCCACGACGGGATACTGCTTGCCGGGGCCGGAACGGATGTTGGCCTCTGCGGTGGCGACCACGTAGGTAGACTTGCCGCCGGCGACGGCTTCCAGCTCCTCTTCGGTCAGGGAGACGGCATTCAGATTTTCGTTGTTCTCATTCATCATGGTGTTGACCTCCTTTGATGGATCGATGGCGCTGGGCCGGTTGACAAAACCATTATAGCCCGTCCTGTTTACGTGAACATTATATCACGTCAATTGTCACAAAACTGTCACACATGAAAATGGAGAATGGAAAATGGAGAATGAATGTGGAAATCCTTGCGGATTTCTTTGACTAAAAGGGCGTCAACAAGCGCAACAACGCCGCTTGCAGTGTTTAATCAGACAAATCCGCAGGATTTGCACCGCCATTTTCCATTTTCCATTCTCCATTCTCCATTTTTAATCATTTTCCATTCTCCATTTTCAATTCGTCGTCCGCCCTTGCATTTCCCCCTTTTCTGTTATAAAATGGAAAAAAGCGCGGGACATGTCCTCGCGCGACGGGAAAGGATGATATATATGAAGGCATTGTTTATCGGCGGCACGGGCAAGATCAGCGCGGCCATCGTTCGGCGGCTGGTGCGGGAGCTGGGCTGGGAGGTCTGGCTGCTGAACCGGGGGAACCGGCCCGAGGCGGTCCCGGAGGGGGCGATCTCGGTGGTGTGCGACATCAACGACGAGGCCGCGGTGCGCGAGAAGCTCGAGGGCCAGTTCTTCGACTGCGTCTGCGAGTGGATCGGCTTCACCCGCGACCAGGTGGAGCGGGACTACCGGCTGTTCAAGGGCATGACCCGCCAGTACATCTACACCAGCTCTGCCTCGGCCTACCACAAGCCCGCGGCCAGCTACCGCATCACCGAGGGCACCACCCTGGCCAACCCCTACTGGCAGTATTCCCGGGACAAGATCGCCTGCGAGGAATTCCTGATGGCGAAGTACCGGGAGGAGGGCTTCCCGGTGACCATCGTCCGCCCCAGCCACACCTACGACGAGCGGGACATCCCCGTGGCGCTCCACGGCCAAAATGGCTCCTGGCAGGTCATCGAGCGCATGCGGCAGGGCAAGCCCGTCATCGTCCACGGCGACGGCGAGAGTCTGTGGCACCTCACCTTCAACGCCGACTTCGCCGTGGGCTACACCGCCCTGATGGGCAACCGCCACGCCATCGGCGAGGCCTTCCAGATCACCGGCGACGAGGTGCTGACCTGGAACCAGATCTACCGCACCATCGCCGACGCCCTGGGGGTGGAGCTCCGCGCCTATCACGTCGCCAGCGACTACCTGGCCGCCGTGGGCAACAAATACGGCTATGACTTCGAGGGCAATCTCACCGGCGACAAGGCCGTGTCCGTGGTGTTCGACAACGCAAAGCTCAAACGCCTCGCCCCCGACATGACCACCCGCGTGCCCTTCCACGTCGGCGTGCGCAGGGCCCTCGACTACATCCTCGCCCACCCCGAATGCCAGCGCCCCGACCCCGACTTCGACGCCTGGTGCGACAAGGTCATCGCGGCGGTGGAGAAGTCGAAGGGGGAGGTTTAGGCAACAGGCAACAGGCAACAGGCATTGGGCATTAGTCAAAATGCCGGGGACAGCGTCCAATCTTCCGTTCTCTTCTTGGCTCCCCTTTCAGGGGAGCTGTCTTTTGCGCAGCAAATGACTGAGAGGTCGTCACCCCTAATGTCCGATGCCTATTGCCCAATGCCTTTTCCCTGCTCCATAAACAAAAAAAGCGCTCAACCGTGCAATGCAAGCAGCTGAACGCAAGCGGGAGAGGATGTTCTCCTTGGAAAAGTATTATAGTCATCCGGGGCCGGATTGTCATTACAAAACGGTTAAAAGTGTGGAATAATTGAGGCTACGCGAAGACCAGCTGGGTCAGGAGCATGTAGAGGGCGGTGCCGCAGAGGATGCTTATGAGGGCGTTGCGCCTCCAGCACTGGAGGGCGACCACCGCGACGGCGGCGATGGCCTCGGGGAGGCCGTGGGGCGGGGCGGCGAAATCGACGTCCTTTAAACAGTAGACCACCAGCATGCCGATGATGGCGGCGGGCAGCACCCGGCCCAGGTACATGACGTACTTCGGCGGCTCCCCGCGGAATACCCAGAAGGGCAGAAAGCGCAAGACCCAGGTGCCCGCGGCCATCACCAGCACCAGGGCGGCGGCGTGCGCGTCAGACATGGGCGTCCACCTCCTCCAGCCTTCCCCGCGCCAGCGTCAGCGCCAGGGTGATCAGCAGCATCGCCGGGATCAGGAAGCGCTCCGGCCCGAACACCGCCAGGCACAGCGCCGAGCATCCCAGCCCGGCCAGCGCCGGCAGGCGGTTTCCCCCGCTGAGCCACTGCTCGGTGAAGGACGCTATGAACAGCGCGGTCATGGAGAACTCGATGCCCGCCGTGGAGAAGGGCAGCACCTGCCCCAGCAGGCTCCCCAGCGCGCACCCGGTCACCCAGTAGCCGTGATCGAACAGCGACACCAGGAAGCGGTAGCGGTGAGGGTCGCAGCCCTCGGGCACGGCCCCGTCGCACAGCAGCGAATAGGTCTCGTCCGTCAGCGCGAAGATCAGGTAGGGCTTGTATTTCCCCGCGTCCCGGTAGCGCCCGATCATCGAGATGCTGTAGAACAGGTGCCGGGCGTTGACCATGACCGTCGTCAAAAGCGTCGTCAATACCGACGCCCCGCCCGCGATCAGCCCCACGCCCACGTACTGCATGGACCCGGCGTAGATCAGCGCCGCCATCGCCAGCGACCACCCCACGCCGTACCCCGCGCCCCGCAGTAATATCCCGAATCCGATGCCCAGTATCACATACCCCGCCATCACGGGGACGGACTTGACAAACGCCTGCCTGACTTCCCTCGACCCCATACCGCCGCTCCTGTCACAGAATGATGCCGTGTTGTATATTATCACAGCAGTGCGATGATGTCAAAGGGAATTCGTGTGAAGCGGGGTTTATCAGTTGGGAATGGGGAATTGGGAATTGGGAATTGGGAATTGGGAATGGATGTGGAAATCCTACGGATTTCTTTTTATTGAAAATGTAATCGAGGCCGTATCCCTCTAATCAAACAAATCCGCAAGGATTTGTACCTTCATTCCCCATTCCCAATTCACGAGGGTGTCTAAAGATATGCAGCCTGCAAACCTCCGGCAGCAGCCCTTCTAATGCCTAATCCCTAATCCCTCAATTTACTTCCCCTCTATTGAGAAAAAAACGCCATTTTGGTATAATAGATGTATTCCGAAACAGGAAACCGTTCAAAGGAGCTGTGATTTGGGCCTGCCGAACGTGGGCAAGAGCACGCTGTTCAACGCCATCACCTGCGCGGGGGCGCAGGCGGCGAACTATCCCTTCTGCACCATCGAGCCGAACACGGGCATCGTGGCGGTGCCGGACAAGCGGCTGGACGTGCTGGCGGAGATGTACCACCCGGAGAAGTACACCCCGGCCACGCTGGAATTTGTGGACATCGCGGGCCTTGTGAAGGGTGCCAGCCGCGGCGAGGGCCTGGGCAACAAGTTCCTCTCCCACATCCGCGAGGTGGACGCCATCGTGCACGTGGTGCGCTGCTTTGAGGACGATAACGTCATCCACGTGGACGGCTCCGTGGACCCGGCCCGGGACATCGACGTCATCAACACCGAGCTGATCCTGGCCGACATCGAGACCGTGACCAAGCGCGCCGAGAAGGCCGCGGCCATGCTCAAGAAGGGCGAGAAGAAATACGCCGTGGAGGCCGAGGCGGGCAAGCTCCTGCTGGACCACTTAAACGCCGGCAGGCCCGCCCGCACCGCGCCGCTGGACGAGGACCAGATGGCCGCCGCCCGCGACTGGTTTTTGCTGACCATGAAGAAGGTCATCTACGCCGCCAACATCGGCGAGGAGGACCTGGGCAAGGACGAGGACAGCCTGCCCCTGGTGAAGCCCGTCCGCGAGATCGCCGCCTCCGAGGGCGCCGAGGTGCTGGTCATCTGCGCCCAGGTCGAGGAGGACATCTCCCAGATGGAGCCCGACGAGAAGCAGATGTTCCTGGAGGACCTGGGCATCGGCGTCTCCGGCCTGGACCGGCTGGTGGTGCTGGGCTATAAGCTGCTGGGCCTCATCAGCTTCCTGACCGCCGGGCCCAAGGAGGTCCGCGCCTGGACCATCGAAAACGGCACCAAGGCCCCCCAGGCCGCCGGCAAGATCCACTCCGACTTCGAGCGCGGCTTCATACGCGCCGAGATCGTCCCCTACGAGGACCTCATCCGCGAGGGCAGCATGAACGCCTGCAAGGAAAAGGGCCTCGTCCGCTCCGAGGGCAAGGACTACGTCATGAAGGACGGCGACGTGACGCTGTTCCGCTTCAACGTCTGACAGAGAAGTGGAGCGTGGGAATAAAATAGCGGCTGACGCTGTCCGATTGTCACCGCGCCAGCCCGCCATTCAACTCCCCGCTCTCCACTTTCAGCACTCTGCTTTCCGCCTCCCGACCAACGCCATACAAACAGCCTTATGCAGAACGAATCCCTCACTCCCCTTGCGGAACGGGCGCGGCCCTCGGTGGCCGCGGCCTGTATTTTGGTGCTGATCTCGGCGGCAGGTCTATGGCTGGGGAGCCTGATGCTGCCGCTGTTCCCTGTAGCGAGCCCCGAGCGGGCGGAGCTTTTGGGGGCGCTCCTGTACTACCTGCCCTTCAACGCGCTGCCGCTGGCCGTCTGCCTGCTCCGGCGGCGAGGGCTGTCGGAGGGGCTGCGGCTCAATCCGATGCCGCTGCTGCCCACGCTGTCCGTGGCCTTCATGGCGGTGCTGTGCGTGTACGGGGCCAGCGCCATCGACAGCCTGTGGGTGGACCTGCTGGGCCTCATCGGGCTGCACGAGCCCTGGGCCGGAGTCGAGGCGGCCGCCTCGCCCCAGCTGCTGACGATGCAGGTCATCGCCTCGGCGGCCATCCCCGCGGTGTGCGAGGAGCTGCTGTTTCGCGGCGCGGTGCTCTCGGCCTTCGAGGGACGGGGCACCCGGTTCGGCATCTGGGTGTCGGCGGCGCTGTTCGCGCTGCTGCACGGCAACCTGTTCGGCCTGCCCGCCTATCTGGTGGTGGGCGCGATCTCGGGCTTCATCGTCTATACCCTGGATTCGCTGTACGCGGGGATGCTCTTCCACACCGTCTACAACGCCGCCATACTGGTGATCGTCTACCTGGTCTCCGGGCAGGCAGCCCCGGAGGAGGCCGCCGCGCCGGTGCCGCCCTTAGCGGTGGCGCTGGACGTGCTCTTCGTGGGGCTGATGGTGGGGTTCACGCTGATGACGCTGAACCTGCGCCGCCGCGCCGCCGGCATCGAGCCCGTGCCCCGGACGCACATCCCCTATAATAGGAAGGAGCGCTGGCTGATGGGCGTCACCCTGGCGGTACTGATATTGAACAACGTCGTCATCCAGGCGCTGGTGGAGGCGGGCATATGAACGGCACCATACTCTGCGTGGGCAAGCTCAGGGAGAAGTGGCAGCGCGAGGGCTGTCAGGAATACCTGAAGCGGCTGTCCCGCTACGGGAAATACGAGGTCGTGGCGGTGGACGACCTGCCCGCCCCCGAGCGGGCCAGCGACGCCCAGCTCAGGCAGATCATGGAGAAGGAGGGACAGGCGCTGCTTCGGCACGTCAGGCCAAACGACCGGCTCATCGCCCTGTGTGTGGTGGCCGAGGCCCCCGACTCCGTGACCCTGTCCAAAAAGCTCGCCGCCCTCTCCGGGGACGGACGCCACAACGTGTTCGTCATCGGCGGCTCCAACGGCCTCTCCGACCAGGTCCTCGCCCGCGCCGACATGCGGCTCTCCTTCTCCAACCTCACCTTCCCCCACGGCCTCATGCGCGTGATCCTGCTGGAGCAGCTCTACCGGGCGGAGCGGATCCGAACGGGCGAGCCGTACCATAAGTAATGGATAATTGATAATGGACAATGGAAAACGGCGGCTCAAATCCTCCGGATCTGTTTGATTATACCCGAGTCTGTTTCGTTTGTGCGAGCCGCGCGGTTTTCAATTGAAAGAAATCCGAAAGGGTTTCCACATTCATCCCCCATCTGATCGATTCCAATTCAACCCCGAACAGAAAGGAGCGTCGAGGCATGCGCAAGACGAAGATCATCTGCACCATCGGCCCGGCCAGCGAATCCCCCGAGGTGCTGTCCGCGATGGTGGAGGCGGGCATGAACGTGGCCCGCATCAACTTCTCCCACGGCACCCACGAGGAGCACGCGAAGAAGATCGAGACCATCCGGCAGGTGCGGGAGCAGCGCGACCAGCCCATCGCCATCATGCTGGACACCAAGGGTCCGGAATACCGCATCAAGACCTTTGCCCACGGCCCGATCCTGCTGAAGGAGGGCGCGCCCTTCACACTGTGCGTGGACGACGTGCCGGGCGACGAGACCCGGGTGTCCGTCAGCTACGCGGGCCTGGCCGACGACCTGAACCCCGGCGACCGGGTGCTGCTGGCCAACGGCCTGCTGGCGCTGGACGTGGAGGACATCCAGGGCGGCGAGATCCACTGTCGCGTGGCCATCGGCGGCGAGCTGTCCGACCGCAAGAGCATGAGCTTCCCCGGCAAGGTGCTCAATCAGATCTACCTGTCCGAGCAGGACAAGCGCGACCTGCTCTTCGGCATCGAGCACGGGGTGGACTACGTGGCCTGCTCCTTCGTGTCGCGCAAGCAGGATCTGCTGGACGTGCGGGATTTCATCAACGCCCACGGCGGCCAGAACCTGAGCCTCATCGCCAAGATCGAGAACCAGTCCGGCATCGACAACATTGAGGAGATCTGCGAGGCCTGCGAGGGCATCATGATCGGCCGCGGCGACATGGGCGTGGAGATCCCCTACGAGCAGCTGCCCGCCGTGCAGAAGAAGCTGATCACCAAGTGCCGCATGATCGGCAAGCGGGTCATCACCGCCACGGAGATGCTGGAGTCGATGATCCACAACGCGCGTCCCACCCGCGCCGAGATCTCCGACGTGGCCAACGCCGTCTACGACGGCACCAGCGCCGTGATGCTCTCCGGCGAGACCGCCGCCGGCAAGCACCCCGTGGAGTCCGTGGCCGTGATGGCGAGGATCGCCGAAGCCACCGAGGAGAAGATCGACTACACCCAGCGCTTCCGTGAAAATGAGTTCATCACCCATGACACCGTGGACGCCATCTCCCACGCCGTGTGCGGCATGGCCATCGACATCGGCGCCAAGGCCATCGTGGTCTGTTCCCTGTCCGGCAAGACCGCCCGCATGATCTCCCGCTTCCGCGCGCCCGTGGACATCCTGGGCATCACCACCAGCGACATCTCCATGCGCAAGCTCGCGCTGTCCTGGGGCGTCGTGCCCGCGCTGTCCGTGGAGTACACCTCCACCGACGTGCTGTTCTACGTCGCCACCCAGCTGGCGAAGGAGAAGCTGGGCCTCCAGCCCGGCGACAAGATCGTCATCACCGGCGGCGTCACCAACGGCAAGTCGGGCAATACGAATCTGATCAAGGTGGAAGTGATTTAGACGGGGAAATGGGGAAATGGGAAATGGGGAATGGGAAATGGGGAATGGGGAATGGGGAATGGGGAATGGGGAATGGGGAATGGGGAATGGCGGAGCAAATCCCTGCGGGATTTGTTTTGATTCAACCGAATAATGGGTGGAAAAACTATGATCCGCAGTCTTAATTCAAAAGAAATCCGCAAGGATTTCCACCTTCATTCCCCATTCCCCATTCCCCATTCCCCATTTTTAATTCCCCCATTCCTTTTCACCTGCCATGTCCTCCTTTAACGCTCCGTTCATCAAGCCGTGAATCATGCCGATTCACGGCTTTAATCGTTAATTTATGTAAACATGCGGTATAAGCCGACTTTTCCCGGTTGACGAGTTAAAAATGGTCGAGTATAATACCATGATGTACAGTAATGCTTTAAAGGCTGTGTCTACAGCCCACAGCAGGGAGGAACTACCGACATGAAGAAGAGTTTGATCAAACTGGGAATCGTTGCGCTGCTGATCGTAGTTGTAGCGTTCCTGGCGCTGCACGGCTTGCAGATCGGCAAGTACGTGCTGAAGCCCGTTGGCAGCGCCATCAGCCTGGGCCTGGATCTGAAGGGCGGCGTCTCCACCGAGTACGTTGCCACGGACACCAGCATGGACAACTACGCCGGCCTGCTTGAGGGCACCGTGGGCGCGCTGCGCACGAGGCTGACCAACGCCGGCTTCACCGAGGCCACCGTGGCCACCCAGGGCAACGACCGCATCCTGGTGGAGATTCCGGACGTCGAGGACCCCGAGGAGGTCGCCCGCATCAT
Source organism: uncultured Eubacteriales bacterium (assembly GCA_902799465.1). Lineage (GTDB taxonomy): Bacteria > Bacillota > Clostridia > Christensenellales > Aristaeellaceae > UBA2862. The sequence goes on along the minus strand of CADCAS010000019.1, from coordinate 41,183 downwards.
CGGCACCCCGGCCCACCTGGAGTTCCGCGAGCCCGACGGCACCGTGGTCATCGAGGGCAAGGACATCCGTCAGGCGCAGGCCCAGTGGACCGACGAGACCCAGACCCTGGCGGGCGTGGGCTTCCAGCTGTCCAATGAAGGCGCGCGCGCCTTCTCCGAGGCCACCGGCCGCCTGATCGGCCAGTCCATCTCCATCTACCTGGACGACGAGCTGATCTCCGCCCCCACCGTGCAGACCCAGATCTCCGGCGGCAGCGGCATCATCACCGGCTCCAAGGCCGAATCCACCGAGGAATCCGTCAAGTGGGCCAACGGCCTGGCCATCCAGATCCAGTCCGGCGCGCTGCCCATGGACATCGCCGAGGTCGAGACCCGCGCCATCTCCGCCACCCTGGGCGTCGAGGCCATCAAGGGCGCGCTCATCGCTGGCGTCATCGGCCTGATCCTGATTCTGATCTTCATGCTGGTCATGTACCGCCTGCCCGGCGTGGCCGCCGACATGGCGCTGCTGATCTACGTGCTGATCGTGTTCTACGCCCTGGCCATCTCCGGCGCGCAGCTCACCCTGCAGGGCATCGCCGGTATCCTGCTGGGCATCGGCATGGCGGTTGACGCCAACGTGGTCATCTTCGAGCGCTTCCGCGAGGAGCTCAAGGAGGGCCGTACCCCGCTCAACGCCGTGAAGTACGGCTTCCGCAACGCGGGCCGCGCCGTCGCCGACTCCAACATCACCACCCTGATCGCCGCCATCGTGCTGATGATCTTCGGCACCGGCACCATCAAGGGCTTCGCCATCACGCTGACCATTTCAGTCGTGGTGTCCCTGTTCACCGCCGTGGTGGTCACCCGCAGCCTGCTGATGCTGATCTGCAAGCTCGGCATCAACAACCGCAGTGCCTACACGCGCTAATGAGGAGGGAACGAGCATGAAGAGGACATTTACCGGAAATACGCGCCTGTTCCTGTGCATCTCGGGCGCGATCATCGCCATCGCGCTGATCATGCAGATCGTGGGCGTGGGCATGAACATGGGCATCGACTTCACCGGCGGCTCCATTCTGAGCTACTCCGTCGGCGAGAACTACGACGTCAACGACGTCATCACCATCCTCCAGTCCGTCGGCTACAACGACCAGCCCACCAAGGCCGCGCCGTCCGCCGCCTCCATCGCCCTGCAGGCCGAGCTGGCCGCCCAGGCCGCCGAGGCCGCCGCGGAGCCTGCCGAGGAGACCGCAGAGACCGCCGCCGAAACCACCGCTGAGGCCGTCGAGGAGACCGCAGAGACCGCCGCCGAAACCACCGCTGAGGCCGTCGAGGGGACCGCAGAGGCTGCCGCCGAAACCGCCGCAGAGGCCGCCGAGGAGGCCGCAGAGGCCACCGCCGAAACCGCCGCCGAAGCCGTCGAGGAGACCGCAGAGGCCGCCGCTGAGACCGCCGGGGAAGCCTTCACCCCCATGCTGAACCTGGACAAGTCCGGCATCGCCAACGACGGCTTGACCGATCTGCAGCTGCGGCTGAAGCTGGTGGACGCCACCGTGGGCATGGAGGACGCCGTGGTCAACGCCGTCAAGTCCGTGGTCTCCGGGGCCGAGGAAACCAGCTACCGCACCGCCACCAACCTGGAGATCAGCGATCTGGGCTACGACCTGAGCTATGCCGGCGGCAACATCTTCGAGTTCAAGATGGGCGCCGACTACGACAAGGCCGCCGTCGAGGCCGCCGTGAACAAGGCGCTGGAGGAGGGCGGCTACAGCCTGACCGCCATCCAGTTCGTCAAGTACGACGCCGAGGCCGAGGCCGCCGCCATGGCCGCCGTCGCCGAGGCCGCCGAAGCCGCCGCGGCCGAGACCGCCGAGGAGGCCGCCGAAGAGATCGAGGAGACCGCCGAGGCCGTCGAGGAAGCCGAGGAGGCCGTCGAGGAGACCGGCACCGACCTGCGCATCCTGCTGAACATGGACGACGTGACCAGCCAGGTCCGCCAGGTGCTGGAGCGCGAGATGGTCGCGAAGTATCCCAACTTCCGCTTCATCTCCGTCGACCACGTGTCCGCCATCGCGGGCCGCGACCTGCTGTCCAACGCCATCAAGGCCCTGCTGATCGCCTTCGTGTGCATGCTGGCCTACATCGCCATCCGGTTCAGCCCCCTGTCCGGCGCCGCCGCGCTGTTCGCGCTGGTGCACGACATACTGATCATGTGCGCGTTCATGGTGTTCTTCCGCGGTCTGTTCCAGGTCAACAGCAGCTTCATCGCCGCCATCCTGACCATCGTCGGTTACTCCATCAACAACACCATCATCATCTTCGACCGCATCCGCGAGAATCGCAAGCGCCCCGGCATGAGCCAGATGCCCATGATGGACATCGTCGAGACCTCCGTCAGCTCCACCCTGGCCCGTACCATCAACACCACCCTGACCACCCTCATCACCCTGGTGTGCCTGTTCATCTTCGGCGTCAGCTCCATCAAGGAGTTCGCGTTCCCGCTGATCGTCGGCATGCTGGCCGGTACCTACTCCTCCGTGCTGCTGAGCGGTCAGATCTGGGCCATGTGGGACGAAAAGCTCGCCAAGAAGCGCGCCGCCAAGTAATCCAACCCCAATCCCCCGAATTAGGAATCGACATATGCCGGTTCCTAATTCTTTTCAATTATTAGGGAGTAGGGAGTAGGCAGTAGGGAGTAGGGGAGAACGGCAAGTGTACGGCATTCTGAAGGAATGAAGCGCGTCAAGTATCCTCAGAGAATGCTCCCCGAGATGCAGATGCAGCTCAAAGCGCCACTCCCTCAGTCTGGCCTTCGGCCAGACTGAGGGAGTCCACCCCGTGCTCCTCCGACCCCAGCGAAGACGCGACGTTTCCATAGAAGGCACCTGCCGTGCCGCCACCCCTGTTCCCTGTTCCCTGTTCCCTGTTCCCTATCAATATACACAGGTGAATCCATGCTGAAATACATTCCCCGCAGCCTGACCCCCACCCCCTTCGACTGTCCCGACGATCTGTCCCCGGCGCTGCACCGGCTTTTGGTGGCGCGTGGGATCGGGTCGGCGGAGGCGGCGGAGCGGTTTTTGCACCCCAACGAAGGCGACCTGCTGGACCCGTTCCTGCTGAGCGACATGGACGCGGCCACGGCGCTGATCCGCGCCGCCATCCGGGAGGGACTGCCCATCTGCGTCTACGGCGACTACGACGTGGACGGGGTGTGCGCCTCGGCGATCCTGTCCACCTGGCTTCGGGATCAGGGGGCTCGGGCGGAGGTATACCTCCCCTCCCGGCACACCGAGGGCTACGGGCTGAACGCCGACGCCATCCGCGCCATCGCCGGGTGGGCGAAGCTGCTGGTGACGGTGGACTGCGGGGTGACCAGCGTGGAGCTGGTGGCGCTGGCAAAGCAGCTGGGGCTTCAGGTGGTGGTCACCGACCATCACCGCTCCGCCGATCAGCTGCCCGACTGCCCCGTGGTGAACCCGCTGCTGAACGATTACCCCTTCCCCCACCTCTGCGGCGCTGGGGTGGCGTGGAAGGTGGTGTGGGCGCTGGCCGGAGCCCCGCCCATGGAGCTGATCGACGTGGCCGCGCTGGCCACGGTGGCGGACGTGGTGTCGCTGACCGGGGAAAACCGGGTGATCGTGAGCCTGGGCCTGCGCCGCATCAACCGAAACCCCCGTCTGGGCATCGCGGCGCTGATCGAGGCGGCGGGGCTCACCGGCAAGCCCGTGACCTCCACCGCCGTGGCCTTCCAGCTGGCCCCGCGCCTGAACGCCGGAGGACGGCTGGACACCGCCATGCGGCCCCTGAAGCTCATCACCACCCGGGACCCGGAGGAGGCCCGGGCCCTGGCCGAGGAGCTGGACGCGGAGAACGCCAGGCGGCGGCAGATCGAGCTTCAAATCCTCAACGAGGCCGAGGCCCAGCTGCGGGATTTCGACTTCATCCGCCATCGGGTGCTGATCCTGGCGGGAAAGGACTGGAACCCCGGCGTCATCGGCCTGGCCGCCTCCCGTCTGGTGGAGAAGTACCACTATCCCGTGGTGATGCTGGCCGACCAGGGGGATAAGCTCACCGGCTCCTGCCGCAGCATCGAGGGGGTAGACATCCACGCCGCCCTCACCGGCTGCGCCGACACCCTGATCCGCTTCGGCGGGCACAAGCAGGCGGCGGGGCTGACTTTAACCCCGGAGCGGCTGCGGGACTTCATCGACGCCATGGACGCCTGGCTGCGGGACAACGTCCCTCCCTCCGTCTACATCCCCACCCTGCCCTACGACACCGAGCTGGACTTCGAATCCGTCACGCCGGGGCTCATCGCCGCCCTGGAGGGGCTCCAGCCCACGGGCTTCGGCAACCCGGCCCCGGTGTTCCGCGCCGCCGCCCGGGTGGTGGAGGCCCGCGCCGTGGGCGCGGAGGGCGCGCACCTCAAGCTGACCCTGGCCCAGGGCGGGCACCGCATCGGCGGCATCGCCTTCCGGGAGGGCCGCCGCGCCGAGGCGCTCAGCCGCGTCGAAAGCCCGGTGGACGCGCTGTTCGTGCCCAAGCTGAACGAGTACATGGGCCGGGTGTCTGCCCAGCTGGAGGTGCGGGCGCTGGCCGACGCCGACGCGGGCGGGCGCATCGCGTCAATTATTGATGACGAACTGACGCTTCAATGCGAATTCTTAACAGAGATACTTTATAATAGAAAAATAGACCTCTCAGAAGGGGCCGCGCCGACGCCCATCGCATTGGACGCGCTGACCGCCCGCCTGACGTCCTCGCCCCAGGGCGCGCTGGTGGTGACCGGGGACCTTTCCGCCGCCACCCGCATCCTGAAAGCGGTGCCGCAGGAGCTCGCGCCCGACGTGCTGATCGGGACGCTGCCCGAGGACCCGCGGGCCTTCAACGCGCTGTGCGTCTGCCCCGCGGGCGGGGACATTCCCCGGGGCTACGATCACGTGACCCTGTGCGCTGCGCCCGCCGAGTGGCTTGTGAAGGGCACGCCCTGTCACCGGCTGGAGGCCGACGCCCCCTGGACGGCGGCACTGCCCGACATCGACGCCATGCGCGCCGCCTTCCGCGCCCTCCAGGAGCTTTCCCGCCGCCCGCTGCGCTTCCACACCCGGACCCAGCTGGCCCACCTGGCGGCGCTGTCCTCGGGGCTGGAGCTGATGACCGCGCTGACCGCCATCGCCGCCATCGAGGCCATGGGGCTGTTCCGCGTCGATCTCGACGCCCTGCCCCCCACCCTGACCCGCCTGCCCGTCAAGAAGGCGGACCCGGACGCCTGCCCCGTCTGGCAAGTCCTCCAGCGGTGGCGTCAGGGCCGACTGGACCCGTAAACCGTTCTTTTGCGGTCTCTATTCAGTCCTGCTGTGATCAATAAGGGTTTGGCGGGATGACGAAGGACCTCATCCGTCAGCCCTTCGGGCTGCCACCTATCCGGGGCCTGTCGGCCCGTTCTCGCTGAAAACAGTCCACTGGACTGTTTTCCGTGCGCTCGAACCCCCAGAGGGGAAGGCTTTGGGATAGCGTCAGCCGGCATTTTAGCCTTCCCCTCTGGGGAAGGTGACCGTAGCGAAGCGGAGGTCGGATGAGGTCCCCCGTCGCCTCGCCAAATCTCCATAGGCCGCAGGACTGAACAGTTACCTTTTGCGGACGCCCGAACGGCGTCCCCATTCTCTCCACGCTCTCACAAGGGGGTTCCGATATGTCTGACACCGCTGTTCGCCCGTACATCAGCGTTGACGAGCTGATCGGACGCATACAGAAGTATCACCCGGAAGACGATATGGAGCTCGTGCGCCGCGCCTACGACTACGCGGAGCGCGCCCATGCCCACCAGGTGCGGAAATCGGGCGATCCCTACTTCAGCCACCCCTGCGCGGTGGCGGTGATCCTGACGGACCTGATGCTGGACGCCACCACCATCGCGGCGGGGCTGCTGCACGACTGTGTGGAGGACGTGGAGGGCTGCACGCTGGACGGCGTGCGGGAGATGTTCGGGGACGACGTGGCGGTGCTGGTGGACGGCGTGACCAAGTTGAACCAGCTGGACTTCGCCAACCGCGAGGAGGCCCAGGCCGAGACCCTGCGCAAGATGTTCCTGGCCATGGCCAAAGACATCCGCGTGGTGCTGATCAAGCTGGCGGACCGGCTGCACAACATGCGCACGCTGAAGTGGCAGAAGCCCGAGCGCCAGAAGCCCATCGCCCGCGAGACGCTGGACATCTACGCGCCGCTGGCCCACCGGCTGGGGGTGTACACGGTGAAGTGGGAGCTGGAGGACCTGTCCCTGCGCTACCTGGACCCGGACGGCTACTACGAGCTGGTGCGCCTGGTGGGCATGAAGCGCGAGGAGCGGGAGCAGCTCATCGCCCAGGTGACCCAGGAGCTCAAGGGCAAGCTCAGCGAATCCGGCATCAAGTGCGAGATCGACGGCAGGCCGAAGCACTTCTACTCCATCTACAAGAAGATGAAGAGCCAGAACAAGACCTTCGACCAGATCATGGACCTGATCGCGGTGCGGGTGCTGGTGAACACCACCGCCGACTGCTACTTCGTGCTGGGCGTGGTGCACAACCTGTGGCCCCAGGTGATGGGCCGCTTCAAGGACTACATCGCCATGCCCAAGGCCAACATGTACCAGTCCCTGCACACCACCGTGGTCAACCAGGGCCGCCCGTTCGAGGTACAGATCCGCACCTTCGAGATGCACCGTACCGCCGAGTACGGCATCGCGGCCCACTGGCGCTACAAGGAGGGCAAGGCCGCCGACGAGCTGGACAACAAGCTGTCGTGGCTTCGCCGCATACTGGACTGGCAGGGCGACGTGAAGGACCCCGGCACGTTCTCGGAGCTATTGAAGTTCGACCTGTTCGCCGACGAGGTGTTCGTGTTCACCCCCCGGGGCGACGTCATCTCCCTGCCCAAGGGGGCCACGCCGCTGGACTTCGCCTATCGCATCCACTCCGCTGTGGGCAACAAGTGCATCGGCGCGAAGGTCAACGGGCGCATCATGCCCCTGTCCCACCCGCTGGTCACCGGCGACATCGTGGAGGTCATGACCTCCTCCAGCTCCCGGGGGCCCTCCCGCGACTGGCTCAACATCGTCAAGACCTCCGAGGCCAAGGCCAAGATCCGCGCCTGGCTCAAAAAGGAGCACCGCGAGGACAACATCCTCCACGGCAAGGAGCTGTTGGAGCGCGAGGCCAAGCGGCTGGGCTACAGCATGTCCCAGCTGTCCAAGCCCGAATACGTGGAGACGCTGTACAAGCGCTATTCGGTGCAGAGCTACGACGACGTGTGCGCCATGGTGGGCTTCGGCGGACTGAGCACCGTGCAGGTGCTGAACCGTCTCATCGACGAGTACCGGAAGAACCAGAAGCTCGACGAGCCGCCCGTCCCCGTAGGCGAGCAGAAGCAGAGCGAGCCGCCGAAGAAGCCCCAGCATTCCAGCGCCTCCAACGGCGTCATCGTCAAGGGCGAGAGCGGCATGCTGGTCCGCTTCGCCAAGTGCTGCTCCCCCCTGCCCGGGGATCGCATCGTGGGCTACATCACCCGCGGCCGCGGCGTGTCCGTGCACCGGGTGGACTGCGTGAGCCTCAAGGACCCCAGCGTGGAGAAGGACCGGCTGATCGAGGTGGAGTGGGAGAACCAGTCCGAGAGCGGCGCCTACGACGCGGACATCAAGATCATCTGCTACAACCGCACCGGGCTGCTGGCGGAGCTGAGCATGCTGTTCGCGACCATGGAGGTGCCCGTCTCCGCCATCTCCGCCCATACCCTCAAGGACAATACCTTCATCTTCAACATCTCCCTGGTCATCAAAAACACCCAACAGCTCAACAAGATCATGCGCGAGCTCAACAAGTGGCCCGACATCATCGAGGTCAGCCGGGTGAATGGGTAGGAATATGTCGGGCTGACGCCCGACAGATTCAGGGAGTAGGGAGTAGGCAGTAGGGAGTAGGGGGAGCTACGGCAACCATCTGAGTTCTATTGAGAACACCGCATTCTCGGAGCGTTCTGGCGATGCTCGACGTTCTTTATTCCATTAGAACGCCGCTCATCTGTCGTCCTCCCCTACTCCCTACTGCCTACTCCCTACTCCCTAAACAAAAAAGGAGATTACGCTATGCGCTGTGTGATACAACGGGTGACCCGGGCCTCTGTGGACGTAGCGGGTGAGACCGTGGGCCGCATCGAGAAGGGCTTCTTGGTGCTGCTGGGCGCTCAGACGGGCGACACCGAGGCCGACGCCCGGTACTGCGCCGACAAGATCGCCGGGCTGCGGGTGTTCGAGGACGACAACGGCAAGCTGAACCTGGCGCTGTCGGACGTGGGGGGAAGCGTGCTGCTGGTGAGCCAGTTCACCCTGCTGGCCGACGCCCGCCACGGACGCCGCCCCGACTTCATCCAGGCCGCCCGCCCCGAGGTGGCCGAGCCCCTGTGCGACACGGTGAAGGCCATGCTCGAGGCCAGGGGCCTCCATGTGGAGACCGGCCGCTTCCGCACCGACATGCAGGTGTCCCTGGTCAACGACGGCCCGGTGACCATACTGCTGGACAGCCGCAGGACGTTCTGACGCGATCACATTCAGGAGGTTTCCATGTCCATACAGATCAAAGCCGTGCTGTGCGGCGACATCCAGGAGAACGCCTATCTGGCCTGGGCCGAGGGCCGGGAGGACTGCGTGCTGATCGACCCCGGCGACGATCTGGGGCGGCTTAAGCAGGCGCTGGGCGGCAGGAAGCTGGCGGCGATCCTCCTGACCCACGGCCACTTCGACCACATCCTGTCGGCGGGACCGCTGTCTGTAGAGACCGGCGCGCCGGTTTACGTGTCGGCGGAGGACGTGGAGCTGCTGGACGATCCCGTGAAGAACGGCCTGGTGGGCCTGATGGGCGTCGGGGAGATGCCCGGGCCGTCCATCGCGCCCACGCTGTTCGGCGAGGCACTGTCCGTGGCGGGGCTGGACCTCCAGGTCCTGCCCACCCCCGGCCACTCTAAGGGCTCGGTGTGCCTGTACCTGCCCGGGAAGGGCGTGCTCTTCTCCGGGGACACGCTGTTCCGGGCGGGCTTCGGGCGCATGGACCTGTACGGCGGCGACCACCGCCAGATGCTGGCTTCGCTGAAGGGGCTGTTTGCCCTGCCCCCGGAGACCCGGGTCTATCCCGGCCACGGCGGGTCCACCACCATCGGCGAGGAAAGGAGCCACTATCGCCTATGATCCGATTGATCACGGACGCGCCGCAGTTTTTCTCCGATCTGGGCGACGTACTGCGGCTGTTCTACGGCGACGTGCAGATCAGCCTCACCGAGGGCGACACGGTGTTTGAGCACCGCTTCACCGACGACGGCGGCGTGTGGACGGACCGCTGGGCCCACGACGGGCGCGCGCACACCCTGTCCCGGCCCGCCTTCGACGGCACCCCTGTGGAGGTCAAGCGCCTGCGCAAGCGGCAGGTGAAGCTGTGCCTGTACGACCTGCTGAAGGACCTGACCGGCGCGCAGCCCCCCTGGGGAAGCCTCACCGGCATCCGCCCCACCCGGCTGCTGTACGAGGCCATGGAGGCGGGCGATACCCTGCCCCAGGCCGTCGAGACGGTCCAGTCCGCCTACGATGTCTCCCCGGAGAAGGCGCGGCTGCTGGGCGACATCGCCGAAATGCAGCGCGGCATCCGCGACGCCCGCGCCGACCAGTTCGACCTGTACATCGGCATCCCCTTCTGCCGCACCCGCTGCTCCTACTGCTCCTTCTCCTCGGGGGAGCTGGGCGACGGCCGGCGGGTCGGTCCCTACGTGGACGCGCTGCTTCGGGAGATCGCGCTGTGCCGGGACCTGATGTCCGAGGCGGGGATGACCCTGCGGGCGGGCTACGTGGGCGGCGGCACGCCCACCGCCATCCCCTGCGGGGAGCTGTCCCGCATACTGGACGCCGCCCAGGCCGCCTTTCCCACCGCCGTGGAGTGGACCGTCGAGGCGGGCCGCCCGGACACCATCGACAGGGAGAAGCTCGTGATGCTCAGGGAGCACGGCATCGGGCGCATCTCCGTCAATCCACAGACCTTCAACGACGAGACCCTGCGCCGCATCGGGCGGGCCCACACCGGGGCGGAGACCCTGGCGGCCTACCAGCTGGCGCGTTCGCTGGGCTTTGAGGACATCAACATGGACCTGATCGCCGCCCTGCCGGGGGAGACGGTGGAGGACTTCCGCCACACCCTGGACGTGGTGCAGGGGCTGCGGCCCGACTCGGTCACGGTCCACTCCCTGGCCATCAAGCGCTCCTCCCGCCTCCACGAGCAGCTCACCGTGGCCGGGGGCCACAACCAGACCCACGCCGAGGGCGCGGCCCAGATGATCGACGAGGCCCGGCAGCGGCTCATGGCCGACGGCTACCGGCCCTACTACCTCTACCGCCAGAAGTACATGGCGGGCAATCTGGAGAACGTCGGCTACGCGCTGCCGGGGAAGGCCTGCCTGTACAACATCGGCAACATGGAGGAGACCGTCAGCGTGCTGGCGCTGGGGGCGGGAGCCATCTCCAAGTGGCTGTTTGACCGTGCCCTGCGCATCGAGCGCGCGCCCAACGTGCGCAACATCGACGAGTACATCGCCCGGGTGGACGAGATGGCTGCCCGCAAGCGCGCGGTGATCCTGCAAACGGGGGTGAGCGCGGTATGAAACGCCTGCTGTGGCTGCTGCTGGCCGCAGCCCTGCTGCTGACGGGCTGCGCCAAAAAGAGTCCCTATCTGGAGGTGGAGCAGAACCCCATCGCCACCATCACCATGGCCGACGGCAGCCAGATGAAATTTGAGCTGTACCCCCAGATCGCGCCCAACACCGTGGCCAACTTCGTCAACCTGGCCAACGACGGCGTGTACGACGGGCTGGAGGTCTACCGGGTGGTGTCCAACGTGCTGATCCAGTCCGGGGACCCCTACAACGACGGCACCGGCGACCCGGGCTACTACATCAGGGGCGAGTTCTCCGCCAACGGCTGGAACAACACCCTCTCCCACATGCGCGGCACCATCTCCATGGCCCGCAAGACCAATTACAACACCGCCGGCAGCCAGTTCTTCATCATGGAGGGCAGCTACCCGGAGTACGACGGCCAGTACGCCGCCTTTGGCCGCATCATGGACGAGGACAGCCTGGCCACGCTGGACGCCATCGGCTCCAAGCCTGTGGACGGCGCGTACAAGCCCCTGGAGAAGATCATCATCCGCAGCATCCGCGTGGAGACCTTCGATGTGGACTACGAGCCCGACAAGCTGGACAAGACAAGCGTAGACAAGGAGGACCGATAGATGAAAAAGCTCATTCTCGCGCTGCTGGCGCTGGCCTGCCTCGGCACGGCCTTCGCCGCCCAGGCCCCCGTGGCCACCATTGAAATGATGAACGGCGGGGTCATCACCCTGCAGCTGGACCCCGAAGCCGCGCCCAACACCGCCGCCAACTTCATCGAGCTGGCCAACGCCGGCTTCTACGACGGCCTGATCTTCCACCGGGTCATCGAGGGCTTCATGATCCAGGGCGGCGACCCCACCGGCACCGGCATGGGCGGCCCCGGCTACGCCATCAAGGGCGAGTTCACCGAGAACGGCTTTGAGAACAAGCTCTCCCACACCCGCGGCGTCATCTCCATGGCCCGCTCCATGAACCCCGACTCCGCCGGCAGCCAGTTCTTCATCATGCACCAGGATGGCAGCTTCCTGGATGGCCAGTACGCCGCCTTCGGCATCGTCACCAACGGCATGGACGTGGTGGACGCCATCGCCGCCACCCAGACCGACGCCAACGACCGCCCCGTGGAGGACCAGGTCATCAAGACCATCCGCGTGGAGACCTTCGGCGAGACCTATGAGTCGGAGAAGATCCGGTAATAAAGCCCCCAAAGACATTCAGCAGGAGGAAACCCAATATGAACAAAAATCCCATCGTCACCATCGAAATGGAAAACGGCGGCGTCATCAAGGCCGAGCTCTATCCCGAGGTCGCGCCCAACACCGTGGCCAACTTCGTCAATCTGGTGCAGTCCGGCTTCTATGACGGCCTGATCTTCCACCGCGTCATCCCCGGCTTCATGATCCAGGGCGGCGACCCCCAGGGCACCGGCATGGGCGGCCCCGGCTACACCATCAAGGGCGAGTTCGCCCGCAACGGCTTCAAGCAAAACACCTTAAAGCACACCCGCGGCGTGCTCTCCATGGCCCGCAGCATGATGCCCAACTCCGCCGGCAGCCAGTTCTTCATCATGCACGCCAACGCCCCCCACCTGGATGGCGACTACGCCGCGTTCGGCATCGTCCTCGAGGGCATGGAGGTGGTGGACCAGATCGCCAACACCCCCACCGGCTTCCAGGACCGCCCCGTCCAGGACCAGCGCATCAAGCGCGCCACCGTCGACACCGACGGCGTGGAATACAAGGTGGAAAAGTACAGCCGCTGATCCCCGGAAAAAACAACTCAGGAACGCCAGCATGAGGCGTTCCTGAGTTGTTTTTGGGGCGGTTCTTGTTGAATTAGGAATTGGGAATTGGGAATTAGGAATTAGGAAATAAAAGTGGCTGCCGCGCATTCTGTAGGGGCCCAATACCGAAACAAAACGTACAACCTGGCGGGCGGCGCATCGCCGCCCCTACGCAGCCAAGCTATTTCAATTCCTAATTCCTAATTCCCAAATCCTCATTCTCCCCGTAATATCGCGTACACCCGCTCCATATCCAAACTCTCCCTGACAGCCTTTGCCAGGATGTCGAACTGCTGCTCCCGGTAGGCGCGCATGTTGACGGCGGCCTGTTCGGCGGAGACGGGCTCCTCGGGGAGTCCCTTCAATACGCGGGCGCGGCGAACGACGGCCTCGGCGAGGGTGCCGTCGTCAAACAGGCCGTGGAGGTAGGTGCCCAGCACGTTCCCCTGCGCGTTGCACGCGCCGCCGGGGAGGAGCCAGTAGCGCGCCTCCGGCCCGAAGGTGTTGACGCCGGAGTGGATCTCGTAGCCCTCCACGCGCTGCCCCTCCAGGGGCTTGAGCCAGTCCGGCGCGCCGGCCACGGTCCCCTCGGCCTGCACGGTGCGCTTCTCGGGCTCAAAGGTGACCTCCATGTCCAGCAGCCCCAGCCCGCTGACCTCGGGCGCGGCGGACTCCACCCCGTGGGGGTCCCGCAGCACCTGGCCCAGCATCTGATAGCCGCCGCACACGCCGATGAGCAACCTGCCGCTTCTGGCGTGGCGGACGATGGGCGCGATCATGTCCCGGTTCTTGAGGTCGATCAGGTCGTCGATGGTGTTCTTGGTGCCGGGGAGGATGATGACGTCCGCGCCGTCGAAGTCGGACGGCTTCGAGGCGTACTTCAGCGTCACGCCGGGATGCAGCGACAGAGCCTGGAAGTCGGTGAAGTTGGAGATGTGCCTGAGCCGCGCCACCGCCACGGTGATCTCTCCGTGGCCGCTGACCCCCAGCAGGCGCTCGGACACGCTGTCCTCGTCCTCGATGTCCGCGTCGGTCCAGGGCACCACGCCCACCACCGGGATGCCCAGCTTGTCCTCGATCATCCGAAGCCCCGGCTCGAGGATGGCCACGTCGCCCCGGAATTTGTTGATGATGAGGCCCTTGATGCGCGCGCGCTCCTCCGGCTCCAGCAGCATGACGGTGCCGTACAGCGACGCGAACACGCCGCCCCGGTCGATGTCCCCCACCAGCAGCACCGGCGCGTCGGCGGCCTCGGCCATCCACATGTTGACCAGGTCGCCCTCCTTGAGGTTGATCTCAGCCGGGCTGCCCGCGCCCTCGATCACCACCACGTCGTTCCGGCTCTCCAGCCGGTCGTAGGTCTCCTTGACCAGCTGGCGCAGGTTGGGCTTGTATTTGTGGTACTCCATCGCCGTCATGTTGCCGATGGGCTTGCCCAGCGCGATGACCTGCGATTTCCGGTCCGAGGTGGGCTTCAACAGGATCGGATTCATGTCCACGTGGGGCTCCACCCCCGCCGCCTGGGCCTGCACCACCTGGGCGCGGCCCATCTCCAGCCCCTCCTTCGTGGCGAAGCTGTTCAGCGCCATGTTCTGGCTCTTGAACGGCGCGACCTTTAAGCCGTCCTCCCGGAATATGCGGCACAGCGCCGCGCACAGCATGGACTTGCCCACCGACGAGCCCGTCCCCTGCAGCATGATGACCTTTCCACGCATGTCATTACCTCCATGAGATGGGAGCGCTGTCCCCGGAATCCTCAAATTGCGCCATCAATGTCCCCGGATGTCGATGTCCCGCAGCCCATCCAGCAGCGTTGCGTCCTTTCCGATGGGATTATAGCGGCTCAGCATCACGAACCAGTAGTGGCCGTCGTCCTCATAGTCCTTGAAGAGGCGCGTGCTGCTGTCAAACAGCTCCGATTCCCGCCGAGTGACCCAGATGTATTCCTCTTTGGGAAGCTGGGCTTCGTACCACGTCCGCAGCGGCCCCTCGTCCAGATCGGAATGGATGAGCGCCGCGCCATAGTACTGCATCCCGTTGCCGTTACCCTCCATCTTGCCCGCCGCGGCGGCGGAATCCACCAGTTCGGTACCGGGCGGCAGCATGCACCCGGCGACCTGCTTGCGCAGATCCTCGGCGATGCGATTGTTGGACACCACGATGCCCGCATACAGCGCCGCGATCAGCAGCAGCGCGATCAGTGCCTTCTTCATGACAACGCCTCGATCAATCGTTCGTTCTCCGCCTCAGTCCGCACGCACAGCCGCACGTGGCCGTGGGTGAGTCCCGGGAACATGCCGCAGGGGCGGAGCAGTATGCGCCGCTTTCGCAGGGCGTCGATCTCCGGGCGCATGTCCCGGCCAAAGTCGCACAGCAGGAAGTTGGCGTCGGAGGGATACACCCGCACCCCCAGCGCCTCCAGCGCCCGTGCAAAGGCCGCACGGCGGCGCGCGTTCAGAAGCCGGATGGCCTCGAAGTCGGCCTCGTGTCCCGGCAGCGCGGCGGCCACGGCGTCGGCCAGGCTGTTGAGCCGCCAGGGCAGCGGATGGCTGGCGAGGCCCTCAATTACATTTGGACTCGCGGCCATGTAACCCAGCCTGATCCCGGGAATTGCCAGAATTTTGGTCAGCGAACCCAGTATGACCAGCCCCGGATGGGCCTTCACCAGGTCCGCGACGGAATTTTCGGGGCAATATTCGATAAAAGCCTCGTCCACGACGAGCCGCGCGCCCTCTTTTTCCGCTTTTCCCAGCAATTCCATCATTTCATTGCGCTTCAGCACATCGCCGGTGGGATTATTAGGGTTACATAGCCATACGTTTTCTCCCTCCAAAAACGTATATTCATGTAACTTTTCTCTGAAAATATTGTGATAGGCCCCGCACAGGCGTCCATATTCCTGGAAGGTGGGCTGGACGATGCCGTGCGGGCCCGGCAGCTGCGCCGCCAGGCCCGCGGCCTCGATGCCGCCCGCCGTGACCAGCACGCAGTCCTCTGGCAGGCCCAGATGCGCCGCCATGCCCAGCCGCGCCGCCACGCCTGACAGGTCGGGGTAGAACCGCGCCCGCTCCAGCCCCAGCGCCAGTGCCTCGCGCACCCACTGCGGCGGCCCCTCGGGGTTCAGGTTGGCGGAGAAGTCCAGATAATCCTCCGGCAAAGCCCCCCGCCAGACGTCGCCGCCGTGTATCACCGTCATAGAAACAACCTCTCCGCCAATTCAGGCCGCTCGAAGAAATGGATGTGGGGATAGCCCGCCAGCAAGTTTTTATAGACATAGCCCTCGGGCCAGGTCGCGCCCCGCTTCTCCACGGTGAAGCGCTGGGGCAGCTCGGATTCGGTGACGGAGTGGTGAAACTCGTGGGCCGGGAAGCGATAGCCGTCGGCGTCCTGTACCGTGACGTAGCCGAACCGCTGGAGCCGCTTTGTCATCTGCCACGCCACCGGGATGGCCCCGATCATGGCCAGGTACAGCATGCCGCCGCACTCGGCGTAGACCCGCAGCCCGCCCTCGACGGCGGCCTTCACACTCTGAACCATCGACGCATTCCCCTTCAACTCCGCCTCGAACACCTCGGGAAAGCCGCCGGGGAGGTACAGGGCGTCCAGGTCTGTAGGCAGGGCGGCGTCCTTCGCCGGGGAAAACGTCGCCAGCTCCGCGCCCATTGCGCGCAGGGCGATGAGGTTGGCCTCGTAGGTGAAGCTGAACGCCGCGTCCTTGGCCAGGCCGATGCGCCGGCCCTTAAACAGCGGCGGAAACGCCATGGGCGGCACGTCGATGGGCTCAGCGGTCCGGGCGATGGCGGTGAGGGCGTCCATGTCGATGTGGATGAGGCTCGCGGCGCGGGCGATCTGCGTCTCCACGTCGGGCCGCTCCTCCACGGGCACCAGCCCCAGATGGCGGTCGGGCATGTGCAGCTCATTGTCCTTGGGCATCCAGCCCACGCAGCTTAAGCCGATCCCGGCCATGGCCTCCCTGACCAGCGCGTAGTGCCGCTCCCCGGAGACCCGGTTGACGAACACCCCTGCGATGCCGCTGTCCTCCCGATATTTCAGAAAACCCAGCGCGGTGGCCGCGGCGCTGGCGGCGCTGCCGGAGGCGTCCACCACGAGTATCACGGGCGTGCCGGTGTGCCGCGCCAGGGACCAGGCCGAGCACAGCGACCCGCCCTGGAGGCCGTCGTACATGCCCATGGCGCCCTCGATCACGGCCAGATCCGCGCCCTCAGCGCCGATCTTCAGCACGCGCTTCACCGCCTCCGGGGAGCAGAGCCACTCGTCCAGGTTGTGGCACACGCGCCCGCAGGCCACGCGATGAAAGCCGGGGTCGATGTAATCCGGCCCCGACTTGAACGGCGCGACCCGCAGCCCGCGGTTTTGCAGCGCCCGCAGCAGCGCGAGCGTCGCCGTGGTCTTTCCGCAACCGCTGGAGATGCCCGCAAGCATCACGCGCATACGATCACTCCTCCTCGAAGATGTCCCGCGCGTCCGGACAGCACGCCCCGGCCACGGCCAGCGTCTTTGCGGCCAGCCGGGTCCCCGCGCGAACGGCCCGGGACAGGGGCAGCTTACGCGACAGCGCCGCCACCACGCCCGTGAAGAAGGCGTCGCCGGCGCCGGTGGAGTCCACCATATCGACGGACAGCGCGGGGCAGCGCCCGAACTCACCGGTGCGATGGTCCACGTACACCGACCCGTCGGGCCCCATCGTGATGACCATGGCCGGGATACCCGCGTTCCGGGACTCCTGCACCAGCAGCGGCAGCAGCGTCTCCGGGGACATGCCCTCGACGGGCTGGTTGAACAGCCGCGACGCCTCATTCTCGTTGCAGATGAAGCAGGCGCTGCGGCGCAAGTATTCGGGATGGCGCAGGATCACGCCCATGTTGCCCACCAGGCCGTACACCGGCAGATCGTGCGCCTCGGCCAGTTGGAGCATCCGGGCGGTGATGGCGGCGTTGGTGTCGTAGCCCAGCACGATGCCGCCGCAGTCCGCCACCAGCGCCTCACCGTGCGTGTCAATGTAGCGCTCCATCGGCTCGAAGTTGGGCTGCCGGGAAACCGAGCCCCGCAGGTCGCCGTGCTCGTCCAAAATCGCCAGCCACATGCCCATGCCCCGCTCGGCGCACAGCACGTGGGTGGTGTCGATGCCCAGCGCCGTCAGGCCGTCCCGCACGTCCCGCCCCATGGCGTTGTCGTCCACCATGCTCAAAAAGCGCACGTCCGACCCCAGCCGCGCCAGGTTCTCCGCCACGTTGCGGCACACGCCGCCCGCGGTCACCTGCACGTCGCCCACATTGGTGCCCTCCGGCAGGTAGGTCCCGTTGGAAAAGCCCTTGACATCCACAAACACCGCGCCGACGACCAGCATGCCGATGACCTCCTTGTTGATTAGGGAGTAGGGAGTAGGCAGTAGGGAGTAGGGGGAGAACGGCCCATCGCCGGATTCTCCTGAGATGCTGTTAGGTATTGAAGATGTGAATAGACAATTTACCCCGACGAATCGGGATTTAGGCAGTAGGCACAGGGAGTAGGGGAGAACGGCAGATGAACGGCGTTCTAATGGAATGAAGGACGTCAAGTCTCCCCCAGAGACCACCGAAAACGCGGAGTTTTCAATCGAAGTCAGAGGCTGTGCCGTAACTCCCCCTACTCCCTACTGCCTACTCCCTACTGCCTACTTCCCCGCCCTCGCGAATCAATAAAAAAAGCAAATCACTCAAACACCGTGCCAGAGCGGGCGTCCGGGCCGCGACGCGCGCATACATCCGCCGCAAGGCGCATTCGCGACCCGTCGCCCGAAGGCACAGTTTGAGGATTGCATCTATATTATAGCATAGCTTGGTAAGGATTGCAAGTTACAGGGGCCTCAATAAACATTTAACGAATTGTTGCCTGAATGCGACTTTTTGAAACAGGCCGCATGGGGTATTATATGAGCATTAATTTCCTACTGGAGTGATGGTTTTATGCAGGGCTCCTCCACCTTTCGCACGGTGCTGACGGCGCTGTTCGCGGCGCTTATATGCGTGGCCACCATGTTCATCCGCGTCCCCTCCCCCGTCAGCGGTTACATCAACCTGGGGGACGGCTTCGTACTCTTGAGCGCCTTTCTGCTGGGACCGAGCCTGGGCACTGCGGCAGCGGGCATCGGCTCCGCGCTGGCGGACCTGCTCTCGGGCTATCCCATGTACGCCGCGGGCACGCTCATCATCAAGGCCCTGATGGCCCTGATCGCCGCGACGCTCTGCCGCAGGCTGGACCACGGCGGCATGAAGTCCCGTCTCATCGCCGCCGTCGCCGCGGAGCTGTGGATGGCGCTGGGCTACTTCGCCTATTCCGCCCTCTGCCTGGGCTACGGCCTGGCCGCCGCCGCCGAGATCCCCGGCAACCTCTGCCAGGGCGTCGCGGGCATCGCTGTGGCAGCGTTCCTCACCCCCGCGCTGATGGGCAGCCACGAGATTCGGGAGATGTTGGACAAGGCGCGACGGCAGCGCGACAGGGAGCGTTAGGGCCAGTCGGGCAAGTCAGGCCAGTCGACCTCCGGCTTCTCCCATGCTCCCCTTCCAGGGGAGCTGTCAGCCGTTAGGCTGACTGAGAGGTCGTCCCCCGCAGCCTACCAAGTCTCTGTTTGTCGCAGAACTGAACAGTTACCTTTCTTCAACGGTTCCCTTTCACCCGGGTCCTCAATATGCTGCTGAATCTGCTCCCCTCTCATATGCTCTATAATGCTCTTGAGCAGATTATCCGGGTTCAGGGGATCGTCCGGGTCCCAGGTAACGCGGGGTCCCGGATCAGTCAGTATCCGGACGATCTCCTCCAGCACCGGCACGCCGTAGATATAGCCCGTCCCCGTCTCGTGGACGACGTTCCCATCCTCGTCGTACAGCGTCATCTCCCAGCCCTCGCCATCGAAGGCGTCCTGGTGGGTCTTTGCCTGGAGGAAGTCACCGTACAGCAGCGCCTTGAGCCGCTCAAACGCCTCCGGGGGCAGGGGTCGCTCGATCATGCCCGTTTCACAGGTGCCGTCGCCATAGACGCGATAGCTGCCCGTGCCCGAGTAATATTCATCACCTCCGCCCCAGCCGCTCCAGTCATACCAGCTGGCGGAAAACAGTGGAGTACGCATCTTCAATCCCTCCCTCTCTCCAAAACGACAAGGACAGCATCGCAATACTGTGATGCTGTCCTTGCTACATTCATCAGATGAACTCGAGGATGACCATCTCGGCGGCGTCGCCGCGACGGGGGCCCTTCTTGATCAGGCGGGTATAGCCGCCGCCCTGACCCTTTTCCTCGGCGCGCTTCTTGTACTTGGGCGCGATCTCGCGGAAGAGCTTCTCGACGACCTGATGCTTGACGTCCTTCTGGCGCTTCTGGAAATCAGCCTTCTCCTCATCCTTGTTCTGGATGGCGGGGATGTCATACAGATAGCGCATGACCTGGCGACGGGCAGCCAGGCGGGCGGGGCTGTCGTTCTGAACGGTCAGCTGCTCGACCTGCTTCTTGTCGTTCATATGCTGCTTGGTCACTTCGATGGTATTATCACACTGACGCATTGCGATGGTCACGAGGTGCTCAGCCAGAGACTGAACCTCCTTGCCGCGCGCGAGAGTGGTTTCGATCCTGCCATACCAGATCAGGTTGGTGACCTGGTTGCGGAGCATCGCCATCCTCTGGTCGGTCGGCCGACCCAGCTTGCGATTGGCCATTTATGGTTCCTCCCTTGATGGTAATATCAGAAGAATTTACTCCTCGCTTGTCTTGAGGGAGAGGCCCAGAGCGATGAGCTTTTGCTCCACTTCTTCAAGCGACTTTTTGCCGAGGTTGCGGACCTTCATCATGTCCTCCTGGTTGCGCTGCACCAGCTCCGCGACGGTGTTGATGCCTGCGCGCTTGAGGCAGTTGAAGGCGCGGACGGACAGATCCAGCTCCTCGATGGTCATCTCCAGAACCTTGGACTTGTCGTCGATCTCGGGCTCGTTGTAATCCACCCGCACCACGTTCACCGTCAGGTCGATGAACAGGCGCATGTTGTTGGTGATGATCTGCGCCGCGGAGGCCAGGGCCTCCTTGGGCAGGATGGAGCCGTTGGTCCACACCTCGATGGTCAGCTTGTCATAGTCCGTCACCTGGCCTACGCGGGTGTCCTCGACGGAGTAGCTGACCTTGCGAATGGGGGTAAAGATGGAGTCCACCGGGATCACGCCGATGGGCATGCCGGCGACCTTATTGCGCTCTATGGCGAGCTGCTTGTTGCGCTCGGCGGAGACATAGCCGCGTCCCTTTTCCAGGGTGATCTGCATCTGGAGATGTCCGCCCTCGGAGAGGGTGGCCAGGTGCAGCTCGGGGTTTACGATCTCCACCTCGTCATCGGCCTTGATGTCGCCCGCAGTGACTTCGCAGGGACCGACCGCGTCGATGGTGATGATCTTGGGCTGCTCCGTGTACAGCTTCGCTGAGAGTAATTTGATGTTCAGGATCAGCTCCGCGACATCTTCCTTCATGCCGGGAACCGTTGAAAACTCATGCTGAACGCCCTCGATACGGACGCTGGTTGCCGCGACGCCGGGCAGCGAATTGAGCAACACGCGGCGAAGCGAATTGCCCAGAGTCTGGCCAAAGCCACGCTCCAGCGGATTGACGACAAACTTTCCATACCGGCTGTTCTCGCCGATCTCCACACGTTCGATTTTGGGTTTTTCGATCTGATCGATCATTCAGCGTTTCCTCCTCTCCTATCACGACTCCGCGGGCATGCGGGCCGTGGTGCTTGCTCCGTCGGTGGACGACGCAGTCCCCCGCCAACGAAGCATGACCTGCTTGATCAGGATATACACTCTTAGCGGGAGTAAAGCTCAACGATCAGGTTCTCGGCGACCTCGTAGTCGATGTCCTCGCGGGAGGGCATGGCCGCGATCTTGCCTTCAAAGGCTTCGGCGTTCTTCTCGATCCAGGCGGGCATGTTCTTCTTGCCGTATTCCTCGATCAGGCCCTTGAACTTCACAGACTGCTGGCTCTTCTGCGCAACGGCCACCACGTCGCCCGGCTTGACCAGGGCGGAGGGGATGTTGCAGCGCTTGCCGTTGACGGTGAAGTGGCCGTGGTTCACCAGCTGGCGCGCCTCACGGCGGGTGGCGGCGAAGCCCATGCGGAAGACCACGTTGTCCAGGCGGCGCTCCAGATACTGGAGCAGGATCTCGCCGGTGACGCCGCGCTTGCGCTCGGCCAACTCATAATAATGATGGAACTGCTTTTCCAGAACGCCATAGATGAACTTGACCTTCTGCTTTTCCATCAGCTGCTTGCCGTATTCAGACTGCTTGCGGCGCATCTGGGGCTTGGGATTGCGGTTGGTCTCCTTGGAGTAACCAAGCACCGCAGGAGACAAGCCCAGTGCCTTGCACCTTTTCAGAACGGGCTGTGTATTCTTTGCCATGTCGGTTTCTCCTCCCTCTTACACTCTTCTGCGCTTGGGCGGGCGGCATCCGTTGTGGGGGATGGGCGTCACGTCCTTGATCATGTTCACCTCGAGGCCGGCGGCCTGCAGGGAACGGATGGCGGCTTCACGTCCGGAGCCGGGGCCCTTGACGTACACTTCGACGGTCTTCAGGCCATACTCCATGGCGGCCTTCGCGGCGGTCTCAGCGGCGGACTGGGCGGCGCCCAGGACAGCGCGTTGCCGTTGATGTCCGTGATCGTCACGATGGTGTTATTGAAAGAAGAGCGAATATGGGCCGCGCCGCGCTCCACGAGCTTCTTCTCGCGGCGCTTGCGGGTAACCCTTTTCAGCTTCGGCTTTGCCATAGCGATTATTCCTCCCTGAAATTATGCGATTGAAATTACTTCTTCTTCTTACCGGCAGCCTGCTTCTTCGGGCCCTTGCGGGTACGGGCATTCTGCTTGGTATTCTGGCCGCGCACGGGCAGACCGCGACGATGACGAAGGCCGCGATAGCAGCCGATCTCCATCAGCCGCTTGATGTTCATGGAAACCTCGCGGCGCAGATCGCCCTCGACCTTCAGATGATGGTCGATGTACTCACGCAGCTTACCGATATCATCCTCGGTCAGATCCTTGACGCGGGTGTCCGGGTTGACGCCGGTGGCCTCGATGATGTCGTCTGCGATGTTGCGGCCAATGCCGTAGATATACGTCAGGGCGATTTCAATGCGCTTCTCCCTGGGAAGGTCGACACCAGCAATTCGTGCCATGTGTTGTTTGCACCTCCAACATGCTTCTATGCTATGCTCTGGAAACGGCGATGTCGCCCGTACATAGTTGGAGCAACATCGATGGGAGCATCCCATCGGAGACCCGCAGATCCCCGCCAGGGTCTGGCGCCTGGCGTAGCGACAGACATGGTATATGTGAAGAGACCCCGGAAAACAAACATACACCGCCCCGGCGCATCTCTCCCGCCTGGACGTGTATATCCGTCAGCCGCTCCGGCATCCCGTCATACCCATCTATTATAGCACACCGCCCCCGGCGATGCTAACATATTTTGGACTCAAAGGGTTAAATGTTTGAGATAAATCGTTAAGTTTTGGAACTATGCAGTTTTTGACGCCTTCCCATTCAAATCTGTAGATGGTCTTGCAGGAATCGGCACATAACCGGCTTCTCCCTGGGTTGGCATACAGACGACGTGGTGGACGTGAGTAATAAGGAATTAGGAATTGGGAATTAGGAATTAGGAATGAAATAGTGGCTGCCGCGCGCCCAGTAGGGGCGGCGATGCGCCGCCCGCCGTGTTGTACATATCGCGTCGGTATTTGGCGGGCGACATCGACCGCCACGGGGTTTTCGGAAGTGGATGTCTCATCCCACAATCCCAAAATGGGCGAGAAGTCCCCCTGTATTACTTCTCCGCGCTATGCGCCTTGAGCCAGCGGTGCAGAAGCCAAAGCGCGAAGACCGCGCCGCAGGCCTCGCCCACGGGGAGCGCGGCGGCGAGGCCGGTCTCCCCAAAGAGGCGGTCCAGCAGGAACATCAGGGGGATGTAGAACACCAGCTCGCGCACGAAGGCGTGGAGCATGGTGCCCCGGCCGTTGCCCATGGCCTGCATGCAGTAGGAGGTGTGGTAGTTGATGAACTGCACCGGCGAGGCCACGCAGCGTATGCGCAGAAACAGGGCGGCGTAGCCCACGGTGGCGAGGGCCGCGGCGGCGTCCCCGGCGGAGGTGGACAGGAAGGCCCGGGCCAGGAGGGGCGCGGTGAACTGGAACAGCCCGATGCAGATGAAGGCGATCGTCAGGCCGTATCTGCGGGCGGTGGCGATGGTCTCCCTCATGCGCCGGTGGTCGCCGGAGGCGAAATTGAAGGCCACGATGGGCAGCATGCCCTGGCAGATGCCGATGTTGACGGCGTTGGGCACGCGCTCCACCTTCATCACGATGCCCATGGCGGCCAGCACCAGGTCGTTGTGCGCGGCGGCGAGGATGTTGACGCAGATGTTGGCCACGTCAAAAAGTCCCGTCAATATGGCCGAGGGCACGCCCACCGCCAGCAGGGCCCTGACGCTGGCACCGTCCAGCGCCCGGGCCTTCCGGGGATCGAGGCTCAGCGGGGCCTCCTTCGTCGCCCGGCGATAGGTCCACAGCAGATACAGGCACGCGACGCCGTTGGACAGCGTGGTGGCAACCGCCGCGCCGGTGACCTCCAGCCCCTTCGGCAGCAGCACGAACATGAACAGCGGGTCCAGCGCGCAGTTCAGTATGCCGCCCATGCTCAAGCCCATGCTGGCCTGGCTGGAATAGCCTGTGTTGCGCAGCAGGTGGGCCAACGTCAGCGACAGTATGCTGGGCAGGCCGCCGATCACGGTGACGATGACGGCGTAGCTGCGGGCATACCCCCAGGTGGCCTCCGACGCGCCCAGGAATTCCAGGATCGGGTCCAGAAACACGCCGATCAGCAGCGCATAGGTCAGGGCGACCGCGGCAGAGCCGTACAGCGCGAAGGCGCTCACCCGCCGCGCCTTGTCCGGCTCCCCCGCCCCCATCAGCCGCGCCACCAGACTGCCGCCGCCGATGCCGAACAGGTTCGACAGCGCCACGTTCATCATCACCATCGTCAGCGTCAGCGACGTGGCCGCCATCATGTAGGCGTTGCCCGTCCTGCCGATGAAGAAGGCGTCCACCATGTTGTAGATCAGGTTGATCATCTGGCTGATGATCGTCGGCACTGCCATCGTCCACAGCGCCCGCCTCACCGGTGCCGAGGCGAACAGCTCCTGCTTGCCGGGCTTTTGCTTGCTCATGTGCAATCTTTCTTTCCTGTCAGATACCCTCATTGTAACACCCACAGGTTAAGCGGGCATTTCCGTCCCCCATAACTTTACATTGATATGCTATACTGCCGCCATACCAAAGCAAGGAAGGCGCATCCATGAAGGGTTTGGGCACCATCGTCAACGCGCTTGCGATCATTTTCGGCGGCATCATCGGACTGTTCGCCAAGCGGCTCATCAACGACCGCATGCAGGAGACGGTCATCAAGGCCACGGGCTTTTCCACCATCTTCTTGGGGGCGTCGGGAACCTTTGCCCGGATGCTGACCTCTGCGGACGGCGGCGCGACCCTGAATGCCGTGGGCTCCATGACCGTGATCCTCTCCCTGGTGCTGGGAGCGGTGACGGGCGAGCTCATCGACATCGACGCCCGTTTCGAGCGCTTCGGCGCGTGGCTGCGCCACAAGACCGGCAGCGACGGCGACAGCCAGTTCATCAACGGCTTCGTCACCGCGTCGCTCACCGTGTGCATCGGGGCCATGGCCATCATGGGTTCCATACAGGACGGCATCTACGGCGACCACGCCACGCTGTTCGCCAAGGCCGTGCTGGACTTCGTCATCATACTCATCATGGCCTCGTCCATGGGCAAGGGCTGCATCTTCGCCTTCATCCCGGTGGCCGTGCTTCAGGGCGGGGTGACGCTGCTGGCGGCGGCGCTGTCCGGGCTGATGACCCCGTCGGTGCTGGACGGCCTGTCCATGGTGGGCAACATACTCATCTGCTGCGTGGGCGTGAACCTGGTCTGGCCCGGGACCGTCCGCGTGGCCAACCTGCTGCCCTCCATCGTATTCGCCTGCGCGCTCAACGGCCTTTCCATAGGAGGTTAGACCATGCAGCCCTTCTCCATACTGATGTTCTGCTTTTCCGGAGCTCTACTGCTGTACGCCGGACTCCTGGCGCTGACGAAGGACTACCAGCTCATCCCCCGCGGCCACGCGACAGACCCCAAGGACAAGCGCGCCTACGCCGCCGCCTTCGCCAGGGTGATGGCCGTGGTCGCCCTCGCCCCGCTGAGCGGCGGGATCTACGGCCTGTTCAACGTGACGCTGGGGTTCGTGGCGCTGTTGATCAGCTTCCCCGTCTGCATCTGGATCGGCGTTCGACTCTTCCACCGGTCATAAAGACCGCTTCGCCGAGGGAGGTCGCCCATGAGGATCACCTATTTCGGAACCACCATGCTGCTGTTTGACGACGGGCAGGACCAGCTGCTGTTCGACTGCCACATCACCCGCCCCTCCATGCTCCGCTACCTGCTGGGCAAGCTGCAGACCGATGCTGCGCTGGCGGACGAACTGATCGAGCGCTTCCGCCTCAACCGCCTGCGGGCCATATTCATCTCCCACACCCATTACGACCACGTGATGGACGCGCCCTACTTCGCCCGACGGACCGGGGCGGCCATCGTCGGCTCGGTGTCCGCGCTGAACGTGGGTCGGGGCGGCATGCTGCCCGAGGACCAGCTTCGCCTGTTCGGCCAGCCCGACCGCATCGGCGGCTTCGAGGTCGTCGCCCTCCCCTCCCTCCACTCCAAGGCCACCCCCTTCAACAACGACCTGGGCCAGACCATCGACGCGCCGCTGATTCAGCCCGCCCGAAAGCGTGACTACAGGGAGGGCGGCTCCTACGATTTCCTGGTACGCCACGGCAACCGCAGCTACCTGATCCGCCCCAGCTTCAACTTCATCCTGGGCCAGCTGGACGGCATCCGCGCCGACGTGCTGTTCCTGGGCGTCTCCGGCCTGTCCAAGGCCCCCAGCGACGTGCGCAGCCGCTTCTGGGAGGAGACCGTGGACAAGGTCGGCCCGCGCCTGGTCATCCCCATCCACTGGGACAACTTCTTCTCCCCGCTGACCCGGCCCATCCGCGGCATGCCCCGCTTCATCGAGGACAGCGGCGAATCCTTCCGCCTGCTGGCCGAGCACTGCCACCGCCGCGGTGCGGACTGCCTGGTCCAGCCGCCGCTGACCTCCATAGACCTGTAATGAGGAATGGCCACAGCGCCATTCCTCATTATAGGTCTATGTTTGCTTAGTATCAGATCATGTCCGCGATCAGCTGCCAGTCGTCGCTGGAAATGCTCAACACATCCCTCACCTGCTGATCGTTCAACCCCAGCTTCGCCTTCAACTGCCGCACATTCTCAAGCAGCATATTCCTGCGGCCCTCCGCACGGCCCTCCGCGCGGCCCTCGATCCTGCCGAGCTCCAGCGCCTCGTTCCGCATATCCTCCATGGCCTTGCACATTTCAAAGACCCCCTTTGGATTGTCCTTATAGTAGCCTGCGCTTTGCGCCAGTATATCACACTGCATGGTACCTGGATCGCTGCACAGGAAGTCATGCATCAGCGCGCCCAGCGAATCGTCACCCCGATATTGACCGTTGACATAGAGGATGTGCGCCCGGTCATTGAAGGGCTTGCCGTTGACGAGATTCACGCGCTCCACGGGATAGACCCCCGCACCGCAGCCAAAGAAATCTCGCTCCGTGATGAAAATCACGTAGGTATCCGGCAGAGCCTTAAAGGACTGGCCGGCATCCAGTGCCTCGATATCCATGGCGGCGCTGTGGTAGCGCGCGCGTTCGGGCTCCGCGCCAGCGTCCTCCCGCTGGATCTCGATGTCGTACTCCCGGTTCTCACTGTCCACCCCGTGCACATCCAGGCACAGAGAACGCGCGCCGAGCAGCCGCTTCAGGTCCTTCTGCGTCTCAATCCGGGTCAGCACGAGATCGGGCTTATCCAGTATGATGCGCAGTACGAATTGCGCCAGCGGCAGATTGTCCCGGAACAGGCAGCGCATAAAGGTATCGTCGATGGGGCGAAAGCCACGCAGTCTCTGCAAGTCCTCTTCATGATAGCGCCGCTGGGTCTCACTGTCGAAGTATGCCATACCCGGTCCCACCTCTTCCCTTGTATTCTACCATTCCCGCAGGCATTTTGCAAGCCCCCAAAACAGCGATCGCCCGCCGCGGATCGCGGCGGGCGGGTGAATGGGCATCAGCCCTGCTTCTGCTTATGCTTGGGGTTCTCGCAAATGACCATGACGCGGCCCTTGCGCTTGATGATCTTGCACTTTTCGCAGATAGGCTTCACGGAAGGTCTCACTTTCATGATACCGCCTCCTATAATATCTGTTATTTAGCTCTTGGAGCGCCAGGTGATGCGACCGCGGGTCAGATCATAGGGCGAGAGCTCAATGGTAACCTTGTCGCCGGGATAGATGCGGATGTAGTTCATGCGCATCTTGCCGGAGACGTGCGCGAGTATCTTGTGCCCGTTGGGCAGCTGTACTTCAAACATGGCGTTGGGAAAGGATTCAGTGACAACGCCTTCCACTTCGATAACATCAGACTTGGACAAACTTTTCCTCCTCCTCACGCAACCATGCGCGCAGCTCATGATCCTCCACGGACTCCCCACGGGAGAGCCGTTCTCGAAGCGCCTGCACCGTGGCCCCGGTGGGCTTCAGGTGCTTGCGGCGCTTTTTCTTTTGACGATCGATCCCCCGCAGGCCGCCATTGGCGACCATGACGAAGTCATCGTCCAGCTCCTGGACCACCAGGAACAGCCGTCCCTGGTCGCGTCCGGCCAGTGACCTGACCACGCTCCCGACCTCAATGGGCAGACGGTTCATCGCAGTACCTCCGACACCTTCATACCAGGATACGAAAGTATCTCGGGCTCCCCGTCTGTGATCAGCAGGGTGTGCTCGTAGTGGGAGCACAGGCTGCCGTCCCGGGTGACCACCGTCCAGCCGTCGTCCTCCTGGTACACCTTCCAGGTGCCCGCGGAGATCATGGGCTCGATGGCGATGGTCATGCCCGCCTCCAGCTTGACGCCGCGTCCGGCGCGGCCGTAGTTGGGCACGTTGGGGTCCTCGTGCATCTCGGTGCCGATGCCATGTCCGCACAGGTCCCGGATGACGCCGTAGCCGAAGGATTCGGCGTAGGTTTGGATCGCGTGGCCGATGTCGCCCAGGTGATTCCCGGCGACGGCCTGCTGGGCTCCCAGCCAGAAGCAGCGTTCGGTGACGTCCACCAGCTGCTGGGCCTCCTTCGAGCCGCCGCCCACCAGCACGGAAAACGCGCTGTCGGACTGCCAGCCATCGAGTATGCAGCCGCAATCCACGGACAGGAGCTGGCCCTTGCGAAGAGGCTTCTTGTTGGAAAAGCCGTGAACGACCTGATCGTCTACGGAAGCACAGATCGAAAAGGGAAAGCCCTCGAAGCCCTTGAAGGATGGGATGGCGCCCGCCTGGCGGATCAGCTTTTCAGCCAGCTGGTCCAGATGCAGCGTGGTGACGCCCGGTTCGATCTCCCTGCGCAGGGCCTCCAGCACGTCGTGCAGCAGCACGCCGGCCTTGCGCATCTTCTCTATCTGTGATTCGTTTTTAATGGTGATCATGCAGTTACTCCAGCGTCGCGAGGATGGCTCTGAAAACATCCTCCGGTTTTAAGTCGCCGTTGACGATCTTCAGGCGATTCTCGCCGGGGCGGCTCTTCTGATCCTGCCCGGAATAGTAGCCGATCAGGGGCTCCGTCTGCTCGTGATAGGCGCGCAGGCGGACGCTGATGGTCTCGGGCTGGTCGTCGTCGCGCTGATAAACCGCGCCGCCGCACACGGGGCAGATGTGTTCATCAGCCAGCTTGGAGATATGGAAGGTTCCCGAGCACTTCTCGCAGATGCGGCGGCCGGTGAGGCGGTCCATCAGGCGTTCATCGAGCACCTGGATGTCCACCACGGCGTCGGGCGCGGAGATCTCGTCCAGCGCCACGGCCTGGTCCACGGTGCGGGGGAATCCGTCCAGCAGGTAGCCGTCCTGGCAGTCGGCCATCGACAGGCGCTCGCGCACCATGTCGATGACCACGCTGTCGGGCACAAGCTCGCCCGCGTCGAGGTACTTCTTGGCTTCAAGACCCACCGGGGTCGCGTTACGGATGGCGGAGCGGAACATATCCCCCGTGGAGATATGGGGCACGCGCAGATGCGCGCTCACGCCCGCAGCCTGGGTGCCCTTGCCCGCGCCGGGAGGGCCTAAGAAGATCAATTTCATAACTAACCTCCAGAGGTCACTGCAGGAAGCCCTTGTAATGCCGCATGAGCATCTGGCTCTCCAGCTCACGCATGGTCTCCATGGCGACGGAAACCGCGATCAGCAGGGAGGAAGCCGCGAAGGGCAGGCTGACGCCAGCGATGGAATAGATGATCATGGGGATCACAGCCAGCACGGCCAGATAGATGGCGCCGAACATGGTGATGCGCCGGGTGATCTTCTTGATGAAGTCGCTGGTGGGTTTGCCCTGGCGAATGCCGGGAATCATGCCGCCGTTCGCCTGGATGTTCTTGGAGATCTCAACGGGGTTGAAGCTGATCTCGGAATAGAAGAAGGTAAAGCCGAAGATCATCAGCGCGAAGATCAGCTGATACAGCAGATGCTGGGAGCTGACGTGGCTCTGCCACCACTGGTTCGCCGCGGAATTGGGGAAGAACGCCAGGATGGTGGCGGGGAACTGCATGATCGCGTTGGCGAAGATCAGGGGCAGCACGCCGGAGGCGTTCAGCTTCAGCGGGATGTGGGTGGACTGGCCGCCGTACATCCTGCGGCCCACCATGCGCTTGGCATACTGGATCGGGATGCGGCGCTCGCCCAGATCGACGAACACGATGCCGACGATCAGCACCAGGAACACCACCAGCGAAGCGATCATCGCGGGGATGTTGACCACGGTGGGATTGGCGAAGATGTTGTAGATGTTGGTGATCACGGCGTGGGCCAGGTTGGAGATGATGCCGGCCATGATCAGCAGGGAGATGCCGTTGCCAATGCCGTTCTCGGTGATGCGCTCACCCATCCACATGGCGATGGCGGTACCGGCGGCCAGGCACAGGCCGATGGTCAGGTAGCTCAGGAAGCCGCCCGTGGCGCTGGTGTGCAGGCCGACGGTCAGGGCGATGGCCTGGATGAAGCCGAGGCCCACGGTGACGTAACGGGTGATCTGGGCGATCTTCTTGCGGCCCTCCTCGCCCTCCTTCTGCATCTCCTCCAGCTTCGGGATCGCCACGCACAGCAGCTGCATGATGATGCTCGCGTTGATGTACGGGGTGATGCCCATGGCCATGATGTTGAAGTTGGACAGGTTGGAGCCGGTCATCGAATTGATGAAGCCCAGCAGGCTGTAGTTCTCCACCGCCTGGGAGATGAACGTGGTGTCAACGCCGGGGGTGGGGATGAAGCACAGCACGCGGTACAGAAGCAGCATGCCCAGGGTGTAGAGGATCTTCTTGCGAAGGTCGACGATCTTCCATGCGTTCTTCAAGGTTTCCCGCATATCAGAACACCTCGACTTTCCCGCCTGCCGCCTCGATCTTTTCCTTTGCCGACGCAGTGAACTTGTTCGCCTGCACCGTCAGCTTCTTGGTGATCTCACCGTTGCCGAGGATCTTCACGCCGTCCTGCACATTCTTCAGGATGCCGGCCTGGATCAGCTCGACAGGAGATACGACAGCGCCGTCCTCAAAGATGTTGAGGCGATCGACGTTGACGGTGGCGTACTCCACGCGCCACTTGTTGGTGAAGCCGCGCTTGGGCAGCCTCATGGTCAGGGGCATCTGGCCGCCCTCGAAGCCGGGCCGCTTGCCGCCGCCGGAGCGGGCCTTCGCGCCCTTGTGGCCCTTGCCGGAGGTCTTGCCCAAACCGGAGCCTACGCCGCGACCCAGACGCTTGCGGGCAGTGGTCGCGCCCTCAGCGGGTTTCAAATCATGAAGTTTCATGTCGGGTTGACCTCCTTACTCTGCAATCTCTTCGACCTTGACCATGTGCTTGACCTTGAAGATCATGCCGCGGATGGCGGGGGAATCGTCCTTCACGACGGTGTGGCCGACATGATGGAGGCCCAGCGCCTTCACGGTGGCGATCTGATCCTTCAGGCAGGCGATGGTGGACTTGGTCTGCGTAATCTTAAGCTTCATTTTCGTTTACCCCCTTAACCGAGCAGCTCTTCGACGGTCTTGCCGCGCATCGCCGCAACCTGTTCGGCGCTGCGAAGCTGCTTCAGACCTGCCAGGGTGGCACGAACCATGTTGATCGGGTTGTTGGAGCCGATGGACTTGGTCACGATGTTCTTGATGCCGCAGGCCTCCAGAACCGCACGGACCGGGCCGCCGGCGATAACGCCGGTACCTTCGGGAGCGGGCAGGAGCTTGACCTTGCCGGTGCCGAACACGCCCACGACCTCGTGGGGGATGGTGGTGCCGTCCATGGGCACGGTGATCATGGACTTCTTGGCGTCCTCCAGGCCCTTGCGGATGGCCTCGGGGATTTCAACGGCCTTGCCCATGCCGCAGCCGACCTTGCCCTTCTCGTCGCCGACGACCATCAGCGCGGAGAAGCGCATGTTGCGGCCGCCCTTGACGGTCTTGGATACGCGGTTAACCGCGACCAATTTCTCATTATATTCGCTTACTTGCTCATTGCGCTGCATGCGATTGTTCTCCTCTCTTAGAAGTTCAGACCGCCCTCGCGAGCGCCAGCGGCAAGCTCGGCCACGCGACCGGTGTAGATATAGCCACCGCGGTCAAACACGACATCGGTGATGCCGGCCTTGACGGCGCGCTCAGCGACGATCTTGCCGACGAGCTTGGCCTCGCCCTTCTTGTCGACCTCGCCCAGCTGAGAAGCGATCTCCTTCTCAACGGTAGAGGCGGCGGCCAGGGTGTTGCCGGCGACATCATCGATGACCTGAGCATAAATGTGCTTGTTGGAACGATATACGCAAAGCCGGGGCCGTTCGGGCGTCCCGCTGATCTTTTTGCGCACGCGCTCGTGACGGATCTTGCGAACCTCATTGCGATCACGCTTATTAAACATGTGCGGTTACCTCCCTTATTACTTCTTACCGGCCTTGCCTTCCTTGCGGCGGACGACCTCGTTCTCATACCGGATGCCCTTGCCGTGATAGGGCTCGGGCTTGCGGATGGCGCGGATGTCGGCGGCGATGGCGCCGACGGCCTGCTTGTCGATGCCCTTGACGGTGATCTTCACATTGGACTTGTCCACATCGAATTCGATGCCTTCGGGCGCGTCCACGATCACGGGATGGGAGAAGCCGATGGCGATGTTGAGCTGGTTCTTGTTCCACTCAGCCACGCGCCAGCCGACGCCCTCGATGGCCAGGGTCTTCTCGAATCCCTTGGTGACACCAACAACCATGTTATTGATGAGGGAGCGATACAAACCATGCATCGAGCGGTGAGGCTTGCTGTCGGAAGGACGGGACACGATGACCTCGGCGCCGACCTGTTCGACCTTGATATCCTTGTTAACCTTCTGACTCAGTTCACCCTTGGGACCCTTGACGGTGACGTTGTTGTCCTCGTCGATCGTCACGGTCACCCCAGCGGGGACCGGAATCGGAAGCCTGCCGATTCGACTCATTCTAGTGCACCTCCAACTCTCTTACCAAATGTAGGCCAGCACTTCGCCGCCGACGCCGGCATTGCGCGCGGCCTTGTCGGTCATCACGCCCTTGGACGTGGAGACGATGGCGATGCCCAGTCCGCCCAGAACCTTCGGGATCTCGTCCGACTTGGCGTAGACGCGCAGGCCGGGCTTGGAGATGCGCTTGAGGCCCTTGATGACGGATTCCTTGCCCTCGACGTACTTCAGGGTCACCTTGATCTGTCCCTGGAGGCCGTCGTCGATATAATCACAAGACTTGATGTAGCCTTCGTCCAGCAGGATCTTCGCGATCGCCTTCTTCATGTTGGAAGCGGGGATCGTGACGGCGTCATGTCTGGCAATCAGGCCATTGCGGATACGGGTGAGCATATCTGCGATGGGATCATTAATAACAGCCATTTTGTTACCTCCTTAGAATTGCCAGATTACCAGCTGGCCTTGCGAACGCCCGGGATCTGGCCCGCATAGGCCAGCTCGCGGAAGCAGATGCGGCACACGCCGTACTTGCGCAGCACGGAGTGGGGACGGCCGCAGATGCGGCAGCGGGTATAGGCGCGGGTGGAGAACTTAGCGGGCCGGGCCTGCTTGATCTTCATACTTGTCTTAGCCACGATGAATATCCTCCTTTAGATCAAGCCTGCTGGAACGGCATGCCCAGAAGGCGGAGCAGTTCCTTGGCTTCCTCGTCGGTCTTGGCGGTGGTGACGAAGATCATCTCCATGCCGCGGATCTTTTCAACCTTATCGTACTCGATCTCGGGGAAGATCAGCTGCTCACGCACGCCCAGGGCGTAGTTGCCGCGGCCGTCGAAGGCCTTGGCGGACACGCCGCGGAAGTCGCGCACGCGGGGAAGCACGATGCTGACGAGCTTGTCGGTGAATTCATACATGCGGTCGCCGCGCAGGGTGACCTTGGCGCCCACGTTCATGCCGGCGCGCAGCTTGAAGTTTGCGATGGATTTCTTGGCCTTGGTCACCAGCGGCTTCTGGCCGGCGATGATCTCCAGCTCGCCCACAGCCTGCTCCAGAGCCTTGGCGTTGTCCTTGCAGTCGCCCAGACCCATGTTGATGACGATCTTCTCGAGGCGGGGGATCTCCATGACGTTTTTATAGTTGAAGCGCTGCTTGAGCGCCGGAACCACTTCAGCGCGGTACTTATCCTTTAATCTTGCCATTGTGCCGATCCTCCTTATCAGTTGTCAAACACCGCTTTGCACTTCTTGCACATGCGGCGCTTGCGGCGGGAGGTCTTGCCTTCGCCTTCGATAAACACATGGCCGACACGGGTGGGCTTGCCGCACTTGGGGCAAATCACCATCACGTTGGAGGCGTCGATGGGCGCTTCCTTTTCGATGATACCGCCGGGCATGCCCTGTCCACGGGGCTTCTGGTGCTTTTTCACCATGTTCATGCCCTCGACGATGATCCTGCCGGTCTCGGGGAACACCTTCTGAACCTTGCCGGTGTTGTCTTTCTTGTTCTTGTCGGTGCCGGCAATGACCTTGACGGTATCGCCGACCTTTATATTGAGCTTAGCTGCCATGGTGCACCTCCATTAAAGCACTTCGGGAGCCAGCGACACGATCTTCATAAAATCGCGTTCACGGAGCTCGCGAGCCACGGGCCCAAAGATGCGGGTGCCCCTGGGCTGCTTCTGTTCGTTGATGATGACGGCTGCGTTGTCGTCGAAGCGGATGTAGGTGCCATCCGGACGGCGATACTGCTTCTTCGTGCGAACGATGACGGCCTTGACGACCTCGCCCTTCTTCACCGTGCCGCCGGGGGTCGCGGATTTGACGGACGCGACGATCACGTCGCCGACGCTGCCGGTGCGGCGGAAGGAGCCGCCCAGCACGCGGAAGCACATGATTTCCTTAGCGCCGGAATTATCGGCCACCTTCAAACGGGTTTGAGGCTGAATCATATTACTCTTCCTCCTTGTAGCGGCTTACTTCGCCTTTTCGATGATCTCGACCAGGCGCCAACGCTTGTCCTTGCTGAGCGGACGGGTCTCCATGACGCGGACGGTATCGCCGATGCCGCACTCATTGTTCTCGTCGTGGGCCTTGATCTTATTGGTACGGTTCATGATTTTGCCATACAGCGGATGACGCACGCGGGTGCGGATCTCTACGACGATGGTCTTGTCCATCTTGTCGGAAACAACCACGCCGGTGCGCGTCTTGCGCATTCCTCTTGCTTCAGCCATTGTCAGTTGCCTCCTTAAGCATTCTTACCGGCCAGCTCGCGCTGACGGATGACGGTTTTGACCCGCGCGATGCTCTTTTTGCACTCGCGAATGGCCGCGGTGTTCTCCAGCTGGCCGGTGGCCTTCTGGAACCGCAGGTTGAAAAGCTCGCTCTTCTTATCCTTCAGATCGGTGTCGAGCTCGGCCATGGTCTTGGCCTGCAGAGCCTTCAGTTCGTCCTTGGTCTTCATTGCTCTTCACCACCCTCCGATTTCACTTCTTCACGCTTGATGAACTTGGTCGTAATGGGGAGCTTGTGACCGGCCAGGCGCAGAGCCTCGCGGGCAACCTCCTCGGGCACGCCGGCCATCTCGAACAGCACGCGGCCGGGCTTTACGACGGACACCCAGTACTCCGGAGCGCCCTTACCGGAACCCATTCGGGTCTCGGCCGGCTTCGCGGTCACGGGCTTGTCGGGGAAGATCTTGATCCAGACCTGGCCGCCACGCTTGGTGCGGCGGGTCATGGCCTGACGGGCGGCCTCGATCTGGTTGGAGGTCACCCAGCCGGGCTGGGTAGCGACGATACCGTAATCACCGTAGGCCAGGAAGTTGCCGCGCTGGGCCTTGCCCTTCATGCGGCCGCGCATCTGCTTGCGGTGCTTCACTCTCTTGGGCATCAGCATGGCTTAATTGCCTCCTTCCTTACGCTCGGGCCGATCGTTGCGATCCCTGCGCTCACCGCGGGGGCCGCGATCATCTCTGCGGCGACGGTCGCCGCGCCCGGCGAACGGGCTCTTCAAATCGGTGTACCCAACCAGCACCTTCTTGCCGTTGATGGGCAGCACCTGGCCCTTGTAGATCCAAACCTTCACGCCCACGCGGCCATAGGTGGTCTTGGCCTCGGCAAAGCCGTAGTCAATGTTGGCGCGCAGGGTCTGAAGCGGGATGGAACCCTCGTGATAGCCTTCGGAGCGGGCGATGTCCGCGCCGCCCAGACGGCCGGAGCAGCTGGTCTTGACACCCTTGGCGCCGGCCTTCATCGCGCGGGCGATGGACTGCTTCATCGCGCGGCGGAAGGAGATGCGCTTTTCCAGCTGCTGAGCGATGTTCTCGGCGACCAGCTGGGCGTCGGTGTCGGGGTTCTTGATCTCCATGATGTCCAGGCCGACCTGACGGCCGGTGTAGGCCTCGAGCTCCTTCTTCAGAGCCTCGACGCCCGCGCCGCCCTTGCCGATGACGATGCCGGGCTTGGCGGTGTACACGGCGATGTGCAGCTTCGCGCCGGAACGCTGGATATCGATGCGGGAGATGCCCGCGGTGTTCAGCTTATCCTTGAGAAGATTGCGCAGCTTGTAATCTTCGATCAGGTTGTTGGAAAAATCCTTTTTCCCTGCGTACCACTTGGTGCTCCAGTCGAGGATGACACCAACGCGCGCGCCATGGGGATTAACTTTCTGTCCCATTTTATATCCTCCCTCACTTCTGGTCGAGCACGATCGTAATGTGGCTGGTGTGCTTCTTGATCATGTCGGCACGACCGTGGGAACGCGCCCAGTAACGCTTCAGCGTCGGGCCCTGGTTTGCGTAGACCTCCGCGACATACAGGGAGGAGCGATCCATGTCCTTGTTCTCGGCGTTGGCGATAGCGCTGTTCAAAAGCTTCTCGACCACGGGAGACGCGCTCTTGGGCGTATACATGAGGATGGCCAGCGCGTCGTCCACCTGCTTGCCGCGGATCAGATCGACGACGATCTTCGCCTTGCGGGGAGCAACGCGGACGTACTTGGCGGTGGCGTGCGGACGCTTGTCGGCGTTTGCCTTGCGGGCCGCGGCCTTCTCTTTAATACGAGTTGCCATAACAATTACACTCCTTTACGTTACTTGCGGGACGACGCCTTTTCGCCGGCATGGCCGCGGAAGGTGCGGGTGGGGGCGAATTCGCCGAACTTATGTCCGACCATATCCTCGGTAACGTATACCGGAACATGCTTGCGGCCGTCATGGACGGCAACCGTGTGGCCGATGAAATCCGGGAAGATGGTAGAGGCGCGGCTCCAGGTCTTGAGGACCTTCTTGTCGCCGGCCGCATTCAGCTCCTGAACGCGCTTCAGCAGCGCGGGCTGAATGAAAGGACCCTTTTTAACAGATCTGCTCATTGGGTTTGCCTCCTTTCAGGCTTACTTCTTATTGGGGCGGCTGACGATCAGCTTGTCAGAATACTTGCGATGCTTGCGGGTCTTGACGCCCTGGGTCTTCTTGCCCCACGGGGACATCGGAGCGGGCATACCCACGGGGGAACGGCCTTCGCCGCCGCCGTGCGGGTGATCGCAGGGGTTCATGACGACGCCGCGGACGGTGGGGCGGACGCCCATGTGGCGTTTCCGGCCGGCCTTGCCGATGCGGACGTTGGAGTGATCGGTGTTGCCGACCTGGCCGATGGTGGCGCGGGCGTTCATGGACACCTTGCGCACCTCGCCGGAGGGCAGGCGGATCTGGGCGTACTCGCCTTCCTTGGCCATGACCTGAGCGGCGGTGCCGGCGGAGCGGACCATCTGGCCGCCGCGGCCGATCTTGATCTCAATGTTGTGGATCAGGGTGCCCAGGGGGATGTTGGCGATGGGCAGGCAGTTGCCGGGCTTGATGTCGGCGGTGGGGCCGGACATCACGGTATCGCCCACCTTCAGGCCCAGGGGGGCCAGGATGTAGCTCTTGTCGCCGTTGGCGTAGTAGAGCAGGGCGATGAAGCAGGTGCGGTTGGGATCGTACTCGATCGCCTTCACGGTGGCGGGAATGCCGTCGTTCTTCATGCGCTTGAAGTCGATGATGCGGTACTTCCTGCGCGCGCCGCCGCCCTGGTGGCGGACGGTGATCTTGCCCTGGTTGTTGCGGCCGGCGCGATGGCGCAGGTCGGTGGTCAGGGAACGCTCAGGCGTCTTCTTGGTGATCTCTTCGAAAGTCAGCACCGACATGAAGCGCCGCGCGGGCGAGGTCGGCTTGTAGACTCGAATGGCCATAGTCTGTTACTCCCTTTCTTTTTTGTAGCTCATTATCGGCGAGCCTTGCCATTGTGGAGGCCTTTTGGCCTCAAAGGGAAGATTCCCTTATTGCTGAATGTGGGAGAGGGGAATTATTCTTCCTCGGTCTCCATGCCCTCGAAGAACGGGATCGCCTTGGAATCCTTCTTCAGGGTGACGATGGCCTTCTTGACCTCGGGGGTCCGGCCGGAGTAGCGGCCCTGGCGCTTGATCTTGCCGATGGTCCGCATGGTGTTGACGGAATCGATCTTCACGCCCTCGAACACGGCCTCAAGCGCCTGCTTGATCTCGGTCTTGTTGGCGTGGATGTCCACCTCAAAGGTGTACTTCTTCTGGGCCATGTCCATATAGGACTTTTCGGTCAGGACCGGCTTTTTGATGATGTCATATGCGCTCTTCATTCCGCGTAAACCTCCTCAACCAGCTTCACGGCGTCCTGGGAAATGATGAACTTGTCGCAGTTCAGGATGTCCACCACGTTGAGGGAACCCACGAAGGTGGTCTGAACGCCCTCGATGTTGTTCGCGGCGCGAACCACCATGGGCTCCACATC
Organism: uncultured Eubacteriales bacterium; assembly: GCA_902799465.1. GTDB lineage: Bacteria > Bacillota > Clostridia > Christensenellales > Aristaeellaceae > UBA2862. The sequence continues at coordinate 2,209 of CADCAS010000019.1, read as the reverse complement.
CTTGGTCACGATCAGGGCCTTCTTGTCGGTGCCCAGAGCCTTGAGCATCTTGACGACGTTCTTGGTCTTGGCCTCGGCCTCGGTCAGGGTGATGTTGTCCACCACGATGATGTCCTGATCCTGAACCTTCGAGGTCAGCGCGCTCTTCATGGCAAGGCGGCGAACCTTGCGGGGCACGCTGATGCGATAGTCACGGGGCTTGGGGGCGAACACCACGCCGCCGTGGGTAAACTGGGGCGCCCTGCGGCCATGATGACGCGCATTGCCGGTGCCCTTCTGGCGATAGATCTTGCGGCCGCCGCCACGAACCTCGGTGCGGGTGCGGGCCGACTGGGTGCCCTGGCGCTGCGCGTTCATATAGGCGCGCACCACAGCGTGCATAGCGCTGACGTGGATTTCAGAGCCGAATACCTCGTCGGAGAGCGCGAGCTCGCCAACGGAAGCGCCCTGCATGTTGAATACTTTAACGTTTGCCATGATTGCGTCCTCCTATTAACCCTTGACCGCGTCGCGGACCATCACCAGGCTGCCGTTCGCGCCGGGGATCGCGCCCTTGATCATGAGCAGGTTGCGCTCGGCGTCCACCTTGACGACCTCAAGGTTCTGCACGGTGACGCGATCGCCGCCGTACTGGCCGGCCATGTGCTTGTTCTTGAACACGCGGGAGGGGTCGGAGTTGGCGCTCAGGGAGCCCACGCCGCGATGGTACTTGGAGCCGTGGCCCATGGGACCGGTGTGCTGGTTCCAGCGCTGGATGGCGCCGGTGTAGCCGTGGCCCTTGCTGGTGCCGATGACGTCGATCTTGTCGCCCTCGGCGAAGACGTCGCACTTGATGGTATCGCCCACGGAGTAGCCGGAGATATCCTCAAACCGGAACTCGCGCAGGTGCCGGGCGGGCTTCACGCCGGCCTTGGCGAAGTGACCTTGCTCGGGCTTGTTGAGCAGTTTCTTGGCCCTCTGCTCGGAGAGCTCGTCGAAACCGACCTGTACCGCTTCATAGCCGTCGGTCTGCTCGGTCTTCACCATTGTCACGGTGCAGGGGCCGGCGACCACGACGGTGACCGGCACCAGACGTCCGTCGTCCACGAAGATCTGGGTCATGCCGATCTTTTTGCCGAGAATTGCCTTTTTCATTGTTACACTCCTTCTCTGGTTGAACAAACCGCTTGGCAGTTTGCTTCGGGGTCATGCCCCTATTGATAAGCCGGAATGCCTTCAGGCTTCATTCGGACGATCATCCGCGAACTACGCAGGAGGTCCCCGGAGAGCGCGTCCGTCAGCCCTACCTCATTACAGCTTGATCTCGATCTCAACGCCAGCCGGCAGATCCAGCTTGGTCAGAGCGTCTACCGTCTGGGGGGTGGGCCGCAGGATGTCGATCAGGCGCTTGTGGGTGCGCATCTCGAACTGCTCGCGGGAATCCTTGTCCTTGTGGGGGGAGCGCAGGATGGTCACGATCTCCTTCTCGGTGGGCAGCGGGATGGGGCCCGAAACCCTGGAGCCGGTGCGCTTGGCCACTTCCACAATGCGCTGCGCGCTCTGGTCGATGATCGAATGTTCATAGGCCTTGAGCTTGATGCGGATCTTCTGGTTTGCCATGGTTTTTCCTCCTGTTGAACTCATGCACACGCTGCCGGGCGTGTCCTATTATTTTTTTGTTCGACGGGCATGAGCTCCGTCGTCCGATCTGCGGACATAGTCCCCGGAAATTACCGGCTTGGGTATCATATGGCGGTGATTCCTCGCCGCAACCTCCCGGTTCATCCCATTCACAGTCCGCCGGGTTTCGCATCTCCCGCGCCATTCCGGCACACGCGCACAGAGATACCCCGTACAGACCTTATCTATTATAGCCCATACAGACTCTGTTTGCAAATTAAGAATTCGATTCACGGTTGGTTTTACTAACTTTTAACTCATTGGATTGCTGACAGCCTTTTTTTATATGATCGTATCTGTCCAGTCCTGCCTCGATAAGCAGGGGTTTGTTGAATTAGGAATTAGGAATTAGGAATTAGGAATTAGGAATTAAAATGGCTTGGCTGCGTAGGAGCGGCGATGCGCCGCCCGCCGAGCTGTACGTATTGTTTCGATATTTAGCGTGTGGCCTTCACTACAATGCGCGCGGCAGCCGCCATTCATTCCTAATTCCTCATTCCTAATTCCTAATTCTCCCCGCCAAAGCCCCATTTGCCGCAATACTGAACAG
>CADCAS010000018.1 GCA_902799465.1 uncultured Eubacteriales bacterium | reverse complement strand
AAATGATCCTCGTTCGACTTGCATGTGTTAAGCACGCCGCCAGCGTTCGTCCTGAGCCAGGATCAAACTCTGATGTTTAATCCTTCTCCAGCTCCTCAGACTTCCGCTCGCGCTCGCCAAAGCACTCGCTTCCGCCCGATTCACCGGCGTTTAACTCTTCGAATCTGACTGTTCGCGGGTCTCTCACCCGCTCGTTCCCCTTCACTCGCTCCCAGTCTTACGACCGATCCTCGCAAGCTCCGAAGAACTTCTCTCTCATTCTCTGTATCGTTTTCAAGGTTCGCAAGGTCGAAAATCCAGAGGATTTTCGAGTTCCCCTTCGGGGAACCGCGTCGGCTGAATCAGAGATTCAGGCGCCGCGCCGCTGTCATTTCGTGGAGGTTTTTGCTCTCTCGCTGACAGCGTGTCCAGTATACCAAAGGTCACATACTTTGTCAACCCCTTTTTTCAAGTTTTTTGGGATTTTTGGCCCAAAAAACGGCTTTTTAACAGAATCCCTGCATATCCTGTCAAAAAGTGAAGGTTTTACAGCGTTTTTGCAGGCTTACAGGGGGGTGTTTGCATGAAAAAGCTTCGCGTGATCGCGTGTCTGGCGGTGCTGGCGCTGCTGCTGCCCGTGCTGACGCGGCTTCGGGGCGAGCTGCCGATGGATGCCCAGCCGCTGATCGAGAAGAAGTACGGCGGCTGGGCGGGGGTGCTGCGGCTGTGGGTGTGCGAGGACTGGCAGACTGCGTCGGGGTGGCTGAACCGCTGCATCGCATCCTATGAAAAATCTCATCCCGGCGTGTACGTGCAGCCCGAGTATGTGGATGCCGGAGGCCTGCGCGACCTCGGAAAGGACAGCCTCGCCCCGGACATGGTCCTGTTTCCGCCGGGCGGGCTGGAATCCGGGGACGCCCTGGCAGTTTTGGAGGGCGATCATCCGCTGCGGGAGGGTCTGGCGGTGTCGGACCGCGCCGTGCCTGTGCTGTTGGGCGGCTATATCTGGGCCTGCAACGCCGCGCTTCTGGAGACTCTGCCCCGGGACTGGCAGACGGCGGAGGTATCTCCCGCGCTGCCGCCGGACGACGGCGGTCACCTCTGGAGCGCGGCACTGCTGGGGCTGTGTTCGGGTCGGTATTCCGATGAGACACTGTCGGAGGCCGCGGAGCCCGGCGAGGCGCTGGAGCTGGGACTGAGCGACGCGCCTCTCCAGCCCACTCCCTCCCCCGCGCCGTCGGAGGGTCGGCTGCGCTGCCGTCTGCCGGTGGGCTTTGAGGCCGACGCGGACGCCTGGCGGGATTTTCTCAACGGCGACGCGGCGGCCATCCCCGTGACCCAGCGGGAGGTGCGGCAGCTGCAAGCGATGTCCGACCAGGGGCGCGGCGTGGATTGGGTTTTGCGCGCCGCGGGCAGCGCCTTCACCGATCAGGCGCTGTATATCGGCGTCACGTCGGGTATCGACGCGGACAGGCATGCGCTGTGCACGGCCTTCGTCAGCCATCTGCTCGCCGACGACTGCCAATCCCAGCTATACCGCGCCGTGGCCTTCCCGGTGACCGACGCCGACCCCGGCTATCCCGCTGCCGACCCGCTCAGGATCATGGACCAGTTTCTGCGCCGGCAGCCGCCCGTCATGCCCGGTCCCTTCGACACCGGATGGCGGCAGCGGGCGGAACCCATTGTTCGGAAATTTCTGGCAGGCGACCCGGACCCCGCGGCCCTGTGGGCACAGCTTAGGGAAATATCCGAACATTTCCGCTAAGATTTTTCGTGCCATTCGCATTTCACACATCTATATATAATAGGTAGTTTTTCGGACAAAAAGCCCCTTGAGGGCGGCGGGAATGTATGGTATAATAGGCGTACCAAAGGCAGCGGAGGTGTGACTATGAAGCCCTGGATCACAGAGGAGAACCGGGCGCGGACGCGCTCGAACATCGTGGTGGTGGCCGTGGCCATACTGCTGATCGCCTCGGTCTACTATTTCGGCACGCTCTGGGGCATCGTCACCAGCGTGTTCGAGTCCGCGCTGCCTTTCCTGATCGGGTTTGCCATCGCGTTTCTGCTGCTGCCCATCGTGAACCGCATGGAGGCCTTCTTCAACCGGGTGTTCTTTCGCAAAAAGCCTCATCCCCGGCTGAACCGCGGCCTTTCCACGGCGGTGGCGGTGATCGTGCTGCTGCTGCTGGTGGCGGGGTTCCTGGCCATCATGCTGCCGCAGCTGGTGCGGTCCGTGAAGTCCATATTGCAGATCGCGTCCAAATTCATCGCCATCCACGCCGACGAGATCAACGACTTCCTGCTGAAATTCGAGTTCCTCAGCTTCGACGGCGAGAAACTGGTCATCGCCTGGGAGAACATCATCACCGAGCTGGTGAACAACATCAGCCTGCTGATGAACAACATCAAGGTCATCGCCTTCGGCATCTCCAGCGGCATCTACGCGGTGATCTTCCACTTCCTGGTGGGCGTGATCGCGGCGTTCTATCTGCTGATGGACAAGGAGACCTTCTGCGCCCAGGTGAAGAAGCTGTGCTATTCCCTCTTCAAGCCCGCCACCTGCGAGACGCTGATCTACTGGACCCGTCGCGCCCACAAGATCTTCGCCGGGTTCATCACCGGCAAGATCCTGGATTCGATGATCATCGGCGTCATCTGCTACCTATCCATGCTGGTGTTCCGCATCGAATACGCGCTGCTGATCTCCGTCATCGTGGGCATCACCAACATCATCCCCTTCTTCGGGCCCTTCATCGGCGCGGTGCCCAGCGTGCTGATCCTGCTGCTGGTCAACCCCTGGAGCGCGCTGTGGTTCGCGATATTCATCGTGATATTGCAGCAGCTGGACGGCAACGTCATCGGGCCCTTCATACTGGGCGACTATGTGGGGCTGTCCGCCTTCTGGATCATGATCGCCATCGTCGTCGGCGGCAGCCTGTTCGGCTTCGCCGGGATGCTGCTGGGCGTGCCGGTGTTCGCGCTGGTCTACGCCATCCTCCGCACCCTCGCCGAGGTTCGCCTGCGCGAAAAGGGCCTGCCCACCGACAGCAAGGCCTACGCCGACGCCCCGGAAAAGCTGGAGCAATCTGTCGTGCGGAGCCCGACGGATGAGGGGAAGGGAATGGGAAAGAGGGATTAGGGATTAGGGATTAGGAATTAGAAATAGCGGCTGCCGCGCGGACTATTTCAATGCTTTCAATAGAATTCGCGGCAGCATTATTTAATCCCTAATTCCTCTCCCGTTCATCCCCATTTGTCACACACCAAATAAAAGAAATCCGCAGGATTTCCACCTCCATTCTCCATTTTCCATTCTCCATTCCAAAAAAGGCAGGTGTGCCCGATGCCCGAGCTGCCGGGAGTTTATCTTGAGCGCATGGCGCAGATGCTGGGGGACGAGTACCCGGCTTTTTTGCGCGCCATGGAGGAGGGTCCGGCGCTGGCGCTGCGGCTGAACCCTTGGCGGGCGGGCGCGGAGTCCGCGGCGGCGGAGTTCATCGGGGATCGCGTGCCCTGGGCGGCGGCGGGGCGGTATCTGCTTAAGGGCGCCCGGCCCGGCGCGGACATCGCCCACTGGGCCGGGGCCTACTACATCCAGGAGGCCAGCGCCATGGCGCCCGCGGCGGCGCTGGACGTCCGTCCCGGCGAGCGGGTGCTGGACCTGTGCGCCGCGCCGGGAGGCAAGTCCACCCAGCTGGCCGCGGCGCTGGACCACCGGGGGCTGCTGGTATCCAACGATCCGGAGGCGAACCGCGCCAGGGTGCTGGCCGGGAATCTGGAGCGCATGGGCGCGGGGGCCGCGCTGGTGGTCAGCGCCCTCCCGGACAGGCTGGCGGCGCGGTGGCCCGGCTGGTTCGACGCCGTGCTGGTGGACGCGCCCTGCTCCGGGGAGGGCATGTTCCGCCGCGACCCGGAGGCCCGGGCACAGTGGGACCCCGCCTCCCCCGCGGGCTGCGCCGCCCGGCAGGCCGGCATACTGGACGCCGCCGCCGTGATGGTGCGCCCCGGCGGGCGGCTGGTGTACTCCACCTGCACGCTGAACCGGGAGGAAAACGAGGACAACATCGCCGCCTTCCTGGACCGCCACCCCGAGTTTTCCCCGGAGGACTTCGCCCTGAACGGCCTGGGCAGCTCCCGTGACGGCATGCTGAAGCTCTGGCCCCACCGTGTCCGGGGCGACGGCCACTTCGCCGCGAGGCTGCGCAAGGCGGGCGCGCCCAAGGACGCGCCGCTCAACCGCCGGAAGCCCGACCCCGCTGCGGACAGGCTCCTCGCTCAGCTGGAGCGCGATGTCTGCGCCCTGCCCGATTGGCTCAAGGCCATGCGCGTCCTGCTGAACGGCGACCGACTGTACGTCGTCCCGGAGGACGCGCCACCGCTGGACGGTCTGAAGGCGCTGAACCCCGGGCTGTCCCTGTTGCGCGCGGGCCGCAGCCACATCGAGCCCCAGCACGCCCTGGCCATGGCCCTCTCCCCCGCCGACGCCCGCCGCGCGGCCCCGCTGGACGACGCCCGGGCCGCCGCCTACCTGGCGGGCGAGGCGCTGCCCTTCGACGGCCCGGAGGGCTGGACCCTGGCCGTCTGGCGCGACATGCCCCTGGGCTGGGGCAAGGTCAGCCAGGGGCTTTTGAAAAACCACCTGCCCAAAGGCCTGCGCAAGGCCGTCCATCGGGAATAAGCCCCATATTTCCACGCGAAAAATCGAAAAAAAGTGCCAAAAAGGTTAACAACTGAATTGACAATTCGATTCAAATATATTATACTATAATAAAGTTATTTAATTAGGGCACGAAAGGGGAAATTGCAATGGCGGGCAAATTCATCATCACCACCACGAAGAACGGCGAGTTCACCTTCAACCTGAAGGCGGGCAACGGCGAGATCATCCTGACCGCTTCGGAGACCTACACCAGCATGAGCGCCTGCGAGAACGGCATCAATTCCGTGAAGAAGAACGCCCTGGCCGCGGTGGAGGATCAGACCCGCGAGGAGAGCGTCAGCAATCCCAAGTACGAGCTGTATCAGGACAAGGCCGGCGAGTTCCGCTTCCGCATGAAGGCCGCCAACGGCCAGAACATCGGCAAGTCCGAGGGCTACAAGGCCAAGGCCAGCGCCAAGAAGGGCATCGCCTCCATCGGCAAGAACGCGCCCGACGCGCCCGTGGTGGTCGTGGACGCCGAGAAATGACCCCACGCTCCAACATTCACACCCACTCAACCTACGCCGACGGCCGGGACATGCCCGAGGACATGCTCCAGGCCGCGCTTCGGTTGGGATTTCACACCCTGGGCTTCTCCGAGCATGGCCACGCCGACTACGACGACTGCTCCATGCCCACGGAGGTCGAGCCGGTCTACCGCGCCGAGATCCTGCGCCTGCGGGACAAGTACGCGGGACAGATCGACGTGCTTCTGGGCTATGAGCACGACTGGCTCTCCCCATACCCGACGGACCGCTACGACTTTGTCATCGAGTCGGTCCACTACGTCCGGGCCGGGGACGCGCTGGTGTGCGTGGACGAATCCCGCCCGATATTGGAAAACGCCGCCGAACGGCACTTCGACGGCGATTTTTACGCGCTCTGCAAGGCCTACTTTCGCACCGTGGCCGAGTCCTGCGCAAGCCCCGCCCAGGTGCTGGGACACATGGACCTGGTCATGAAGTTCAACGAGGCGCGGGATCTGTTCGACGACGCCGACCCCCGCTACCTCCGCTGTGCCCTCGAGGCCGCCGACGCCGCCGCCGATTCGGGCAAGCTCGTCGAGATCAACACCGGGGCCATCGCCCGGGGCTACCGCACCCAGCCCTACCCCGGCCCGGCCATCCTGCGAAGGCTGGCGGAGCGCAGCGCCCGGATCATCCTCTCAAGCGACTGCCACGATTCCCGCTATCTCGACTGCGGCTTTTCCGACGCCGCTGCTCTCGCCCGCGCCTGCGGCTTCAAAACCGCGTGGGCCTACCGGGGCGCGACCCTGGAGGAATACCCCCTGTAAGGAGGTCATTATGCCCGAACGCTTCGCCCTCTACGCGGGCTCCTTCGATCCCTATACCAACGGCCACCACGCCATCGTGCGCAAGGCCGCCGCGCTGTTCGACCGGGTGGACGTGGTCATCGGCATCAACGTCTCCAAGCACCGCGCGTTCGACGCCGCCGCCATGGCCGACGCCATCCGCCAGGCCCTCCGGGACGACGGCCTGACGAATGTCCGCGTGGCCGTCCACGAAGGCCTCATCGCCGAATACGCCGCCCAAAACGGCATCCGCTGGTATGTCCGCGGCCTCCGCAACGCCATGGACTACGCCTACGAGGAAAACATCGCCCTCGTCAACCACATCATCCACCCCGACCTCGAGACCCTCTACCTCCGCGGCGACGAGCCCGCCATCTCCTCCTCCATGGTCCGCGAGCTCCTCGCCTTCAACCGCGACGCCTCCCCCTTCGTCCCCGCGGCGGTGGGAAGGCTGATGCAGTGAGACATAATTCGCATCCCATCCAGACCACAACGCTAAAGCGGGGACAGGGACCTCATAATACCAACGACCGCTGCCAGCCGTCACTTGCCAGAGTGGCGGCTGGTTTTTTGCTTTCTTTCACGAGAATTGTGATCGTGTACTTTCCGAGAAGGAATATGTTAAAACCGCCAAAATCCCCGTAAAATCAAGGGTTTTGGCGGTTTTGCAGGCTGATTTGTCGCTTAAATCTGCAAATTGATACTGAAGGATACTCCATGATAAGCGACAACAGGGCAACCTTCCTTGCTCCTCCGCTGTCATAGTTTGATATATCTGCAGCATAACATTATGAACAAAAATCATGTAGAAAATTTATTGAAACATCAGTTATTATCTCATTCGTATTGCATTCAGTAAAGAAACATGCTATAATATTAATATTAATGGTTAACTTTAACAAATGTGAATTAGCTCGTGATAGTCGAAAGGGTAGGAGGTGATAATAATGGGGAAGAAGGTTAAATGTCCACGTTTGACATGTCGTAGTTTGAACGTTGTTCCCATCACAACCGACCGAAAAATGTCCATAGGCAAGGGTATAGTTGGCGGAGTGTTGCTTGGACCTGTAGGTGCTGCGGCAGGTGCATTGAGTGGGAAACGAGGAAAGACGGTTTTTAGGTGCATGGATTGTGGGCATACATTTGAAGTGAAACTGTAGTCTTGTGCTTTGCCGATAGAGTATATAACCCTTACATTCTTGTAACTAATACCAGAATTAGATTGAGAGGAGCACATATCATGAAAAAGACAGTTGCTATCATTGCAATCCTTTTGAACCTGATTATTTGTTCTGTTCCTGCACTTGCGAAGTCATACCCATTACCAGACGTAAACACAGATGCTGAAATCATATTTCAGGGATTTGACTGGTATACTGATTACAACGATACTCTGAAAGCAGTAAGCGGAAGAGGCATTGAATATGATGATGATTGGATTCTTAATAATTTCGAGTTAGATAACAGCAGAGCCGCACATTGGCAGGTATTGCTTAATTCTGTATGGAACGGGGCAGAAAAGGGTTGCGGTGGATACTTGCACTTATATAAGAATATCCCTGATGTTGCAGGTTATCGTATAGATGAGCTTAATCTCTACATGATGTTCAACCCAGAAAAAGGCGCTACAGAAAAATTCAAAGATCCAGATGCCGTTCAGTTTTATATGGCGAAGTATAAATTTGACGTGACTGATAATATTGCTTGCTATCAAGATATTGTCACTAAACTAAAGAAACTATATGGTGAAAAACCTGAAAGTGGCGAGGATTGGGGAACAAAGTATTCAATCTGGGTTAATAGTCAGGGGGGATTAGTAGGCATCAGTTGTGACCAATTCTTTGTTGAACTTCTGTATATGGCTCCCGGTGCTGAGGATAGACTGACAAACCTTGAATTGGATATTGCGGCAAAGGAAATTGAGAACGCCGCTGAGGATATGTCGGGTTTGTAATGGAGTTGTTTTCCAAAGAAACATTGAAACAACAATAAATTGGGACTAAGTAAAAAGAAATAGGTAATTACGGCAGGCACGGAACAATTCCATGCCTGCCGCCGTTGTCAAAGGTTCTGTCGTGCCCGCCGTGCGCAGTACAGCTTCAAATCCTCTTTCCGCCCTTCAAAGTTGTCTATCCGGGTTATGTCGTACTGTACGCCGTTATAGCGGATAACGCGCGTCGTCGTTATATATGTTCGGTAATTGATTTAGACAAGCCATTGCCGTGGCGTTCAGGCATCCTTGCGGCGCTTCGGCGCCTTGGACGCGTTGCTGCTGGCGGCATTCTTGTCGTCCTTCCCGGCGGGGTCCGTCGTCTTTGGCGAGATGTGGCGGATGATGCCTCCGGCCACCTTTTCCATATCCTTCTCGGTGATTTCAGTCTGAGCGTTCATGCTCTCGTTCATCATGATTGCCCCTTCCGCTCGGCGTTGGCCGCGGTGTTCTCTCAATTACAGGGGCAGTATATCACAGGGTCTGTCACAGAAGTGTCACACCCGTCCGCCACAGGGCTCAAAGCGTCCTCCAGGCGTCCGCGATGATCTCCGCGTGGTCAAAGGCGAGGCGCTCGCCCTCCGGCAGCAGCGGCTTTCCGTCCCGGACCTCCACCCATTCGGCCTCCGCGGCGTCATCGCCCGCCGTCGCGTGGAGCATCCCCTCGTCCAATACGGTCGCATACGCGGCGGACACCGTCCAGCCCCGCGGGTCGCGGCCCGGGGCACTGTAGATGCCCACCAGGGACAGCTCCAGCCCCGTGATCCCCGTCTCCTCCTCGAGCTCGCGGGCGGCGGTGCGCTCGATCGTCTCTCCCCGGTCGGCAAAGCCCCCCGGCAGCGCCCAGCACCCCAGATACGGATGCCCGCCGCGGCGGATGAGCAGCAGCTTCATCCCCGCGCCGCACCTTGCGAACACCGCGATGTCCGCGGTCAAGGCGGGCTTGGGATAGTTCATCGCCCGGTATTGCGCGATGGCCTCCGCCTCGGTCAGCCCCCGCTTGTCTCGCATCTCCGCCATGGTCTCCCTCCTCTCCTGTCGCGCCGTTCGCGGGGAGCGCTCAATCGGCCTTGCCCGCGCCCTTCTCCGCCTCGGGATGGAATTCCTTCCGGTAGGCGTCGATCATCTCCCCATGGCCGCGCTTCCGAACGCCGCCGAAGGTCATCTGGCGCACGATATCGTAGATGACGGCCATCAGCGGCACGCCCACCAGCATGCCCACGATGCCCCAGAGTCCGCCGAACAGCAGTATGCCGAACATAACCCACAGCGCGGACAGGCCCGTGGAATCGCCGAGGATCTTGGGGCCGATGACGTTGCCGTCCAGCTGCTGGAGGACGATCACAAAGATCAGGAACATCAGCGCGTGCACCGGGTTGTCAAGCAGCAGCAGCAGCGCGCAGGGGATCGCGCCGATGAACGGCCCGAAGAAGGGAATGATGTTCGTGACGCCGACGATCACCGCGATCAGCAGCGGGGATTCAAACCCCATCACCAGGCAGCCGACGAGGCAGATCACGCCCACGATGGTCGAATCGAGCAGCTTGCCCATGAAGAAGCCGTTGAACATGCGGTCCGCGTATTTGACCTCGTGGATGATCCAGTCCGCCCACGCATCCTTGAAGATCCCCCGGACCATCAGCTCCGCCTGCGCCGCCAGCTGCCGCCGCCGGGACAGGAAATACAGCGCCACGATAAAGCCGATGAAGAGGTCCTTGATCACGCCGATGGCGCTGGAGACCGTGGAGGTCGAGCCGATGAGTATGGGCTTTAGGTTCCTGATGATGTCATCCGCCGAGCCGAAATTCCCGCTCGCGAAGCTGTTCACGGACTTCGTGATCGACGACAGGGCGTTGTCGATGGCCTCCGCGTACTCCGGGTGCGCCTCCGCGAGACTCTTGAGCAGCACGTCGATCTTCGCCTGCGCCACCGCGAATTGCGCCGGCAACTCCTTCATGATCCCGACGATGCTCGTGACCAGCTGCGGCACGATCAGAAGGACGATGAGGACGACGCACAGTATGACGGCCAGCAGGGCCAGGACGTTGGACAATCCCGCCCGCTTGCCCCTGAACAAGCGGTTGAGCCTGTGGGCGAGGGGCGTCACGATGTAGGCGATGATGCCTCCGAGCAGGAACGGGCGCAGGATGCCCATGATCATGCCGAGCGCCCCGGAAAACCTGTCCATCCGATACACCAGGAAGAAAAACAGTATCCCGAAGGCGACGATTGCCGCGCCCGTCACGCCGATCTTCACATATTTCTCGTTCTTCATTTGTCCTCTCCGCACCATAAGCCGCCCACGGCTCACGCATGAATGCGTGAGCCTGTCGCGCAAAATCTGCGGATTTTGCGCGAGTGGTACCGATTCCCAGTCGAAATCGCAAGCGATTTCTTTGTGGGAATCCACATGCACCGGCACAGCCGGTACATGTGATTGAAATAGGTACGATTCGTAACCTTTCTGTAAGATTTCAATCCGTCTTGTCATTCATGCGTGGGCCGTGATAAGCCGCCGCTTCCCGATGGACATAAGGCCGCTCCTCGTCCCGACAGCTCCATTCTCCTAATAATAATAGCACACGGAAAAGCGCGTGACAACCATTTTATGCCTGTCGGGAATGGGGATTTAGGGAGTAGGCAGTAGGGAGTAGGGGAGAACGGCAGATGAACGGCGTTCTAAAGGAATGAAGAACGATAAGCATCCCCAGTTTTCAATAGAAGTCAGAGGCTGTGCCGTAACTCCCCCTACTCCCTACTGCCTACTCCCTACTCCCTGGATTTGTCGGGCAAAGCCCGACAAATCCCCTCAAATCACATTCTTCCCGCCCGAGATCTTGTTAAACAGCAGCAGGGCGAGTATGGTCGAGGCGGTCAGGATGGTGGACAGCGCCGCCGCGGGGCCGTAGGCGTCCGCGAACAGCGTCGTGTAAATGGCCGCCGAAATGGTGGAGGTGCCGCCGGTATAGAGGATGATCGTCGAGCTCAGCTCGTTGATCGTCGCCACGAAGGAGAGCACCGCGCCCGACAGCATGCCCGGGAGCATCAGTATCGCCGTGGTCTTGAAGAAGGTCTTCATCGGCGGCTCTCCGAGGGATATGGACGCCTCCTCGATGGCGGGCTCGATCTGGTACAGCGTGCCGATGGACGAGCGCAGCGTAAACGGCAGCTTGCGGATCGTATAGGCGATCACCATGATGGCGGCCGTGCCCGTCAGGATCAGCGGCTTCGTGTTGAAGGCCAGGACCATGCCGATACCGATGACGGAGCCCGGAATGACATAGGGGAACATCGCCAGCACGTCCAGCAGATTGGCCACCTTGCCCTTGCGCCGCACGATGATATAGGCCAGGTGCAGGCCGAGGATCATCATCAGTATGATGGCGATGATCGAGAACTTGTAGGTGTTCACGATGCTGCCCACGCGGGAGGCGATTGCCCGATAGTTGTCCAGGCCGAAGCCCGCCACGAACTGGCTGCCGTTGGTATTGCGGAAGGACGTGATGATGATCGTGATCTGCGGCAGCATGGCGATCAGCGCCACGATCCACACAAAGGCCGTGGCCAGGACGCGCTTGCCCGTGGTCAGCTTCACGACCTCCGGCGGGCGCATCGCGGACATGGTGTAGCTCTTGCGGTTCAGTATCCACTTTTGCAAGAACAGCACCGCCATGGTGAACACGACCGCCACGACGGCCATGGCACTGGCGAAGGACGCCTGGGTGGAGACCTCGCTCAGGTACTTCTCATAGATCAGCACCGTCAGCACCTTGTAGCCGCGCCCGATCAGCACCGGCGTGCCGAAGTCCGCCATGGAGGTCATGAACACGATCAGCGCCGCGGAGAGTATCGTAGGCATGATGATGGGCATCGTCACCCGGCGTATGCGGGCAAAGCCATGCACGCCCAGGCTTTCGCTGGCCTCCTCCAGGGCGCTGTCGAAGTTTTGAAGCGCCGTGGACGTGTACATGTACACATAGGGAAACAGCTTCAGCGTGAACACCAGCAGTATGCCGTTGAAGCCGTAGATCGAGCCGATGTCAACCCCGAAGGTGTTCCGGATAAAGGTGGTGATGTAGCCCGCCTTGCCCAGCAGCAGTATCCAGCTGTAGGCCCCGATGAACGGCGGGGACAGCATGGACAGCACGACGCAGGCGTTGATGGCCTTTTTGCCCCAGATATTGAAGCGGGTCGATACATACGCCATGGGCAGACCCAGCAGCACGCCCAGCAGCGTGGCGCTGATGGATACCTTCAGCGTGTTGCCCAGGACCTTGCGATACGCCTCGCGCCCGAAGAATTTCACATAGTTGGCCAGTGTGAAGTGACCGTCTTCAAAGAAGCTCTGCATAAACAGCCTTCCGAACGGATACAGTATAAACAGCACGCAGAATATCAGTATCACAACGGTCACGACGCCCCAATACCACCCCTGCTGACGGTTGCGTCTCAGGGATTCGCCGATGGATACCTTCATGTCAACGCTTCCTTTCCGTCGCCGGTGAACACCGTGGAGCGCTCCACGTTCACGGAGACCTTTTCTCCCAGCTCGCGCATGCGCGGATTGAGGTGGACGTACTGATTCGCCTGTATGATCTGGCCGTTCGCCAGGCGCACCTCATAGTTGATGAAGTCGCCCAGGAAGGTGGCGATCTTGATCTCGCCGTTGATCGCGCCCGGCACGGGGTCCTCCAGCTCGATGTGCTCCGGGCGCACCGAGACCCTGACCAGGCCGGTGTAGGCGCGGTTCAGCTTGCAGTCGATGTGGTTCTGTCCCAGCACCTTCACGCCGCCCTGATCCGTCTCGCCGTCCAGGAAGTTGCTCGTGCCGATGAAATTCGCCACAAAGGCGTTCGTCGGATGCGCGTAGATATCGTAGGGCTTTCCGACCTGCTCGACCACGCCCATGTTCATCACCGCGATGCGGTCCGATACCGCCAGCGCCTCCTCCTGGTCGTGGGTCACGTAGATGGTGGTGATGTTCAGCTCCCGCTGGATCTCGCGGATCGCGGTGCGCATCTCCACCCGCAGCTTGGCGTCCAGGTTCGACAGCGGCTCGTCCATCAGCAGCAGATCGGGCTCGATGACGATGGCGCGGGACAGCGCCACGCGCTGCTGCTGGCCGCCCGAGAGCTGCTGGGGCTGGCGCTTGGCGAACTGATCGATCTGCGTCAGCTTCATGGCCTTTTCCACGCGCGCGTTCAGCTCGTCCTTCGGCACCTTGCGCGCCTTCAGACCATACGCCACGTTCTGCTGGACCGTCAGGTGGGGAAAGATGGCGTAGCTCTGAAAGACCATGCCGATGTTGCGCTTGTAGGTCGGAACGTGGTTGATCACCGTGTCGCCAAACCTTATCTCGCCCTTCTCGATGGTGTTGAAGCCCGCGATCATGCGCAGCAGCGTCGTCTTGCCGCAGCCCGAGGGACCCAGGAGCGTGAAGAACTCGCCCTCCTTAATACTCAGACTCACGTCCTTGATCGCCTGGAAGCTCCCGTAGAATTTATCCACATGATCGATGGTGATGGTCTTGCTCATGTTGATTCACCGTCCTAAGTCTGATATTGAAAAGAGCCGGGGAAAGTCCCCGGCCCAACAGGGGCGCCATTTAGCCGAATTGCTCCGGCATTACAGGGTGTGATCCTCCCAGAACTCATTGAACTCGGGGGTGTGCTCCACGACCCAGTTGATGTCGTAGGGCGCGACCGTGATCTCGGAGGTGGGGATGAAGTCGGCGGGCAGCTCGATGTCGGTGCGGGAAGAGCGGCGGAACAGGTCGGCCAGCTTGCCCTGCACCTCGGCGGACAGCACATAGTCCACAAACAGCTTGGCGTTGTCGGTGTTGGGGCCGCCCTTGACGATGGTCACGGGGCTCATGAAGATGTTGGTGCCCTCCTCGGGATAGACGATGTCCAGGCTCGCGCCCTCGCTGCGATAGCGCAGCGCCGCCTCTTCGTAGGTCAGGCCGATGTCATACTCGCCGTCGGCGGTTCCCTTGTACACGGAGGAGGAGGAGGACAGCACGATGCCGTCCAGATTGTCGATCAGCTTGGCGAGGAAGTCATATCCGCCGCCGTCCTCCATGCCATAAGCGCCCATGATGGCCATGATGCAGGCGAACGCGGAGGAGGACTTCACCGGGTCGGCCGTGGCGATCTTGCCGCGGAACTCGTCCTTGAGCATGTCGTCCCAGCGGGTGGGCTTCTCGGCGACGGAGGTGTTGTAGACCATCACCATCGGCTCCAGGTCGAAGGCATACCACTTGAAGTTCTCGGTGTCGTACACGCCGGGATACAGATTCGGGATCTCCGGGCTCTCGTAGGATTCCAGCAGGTCCGCCACGGGGATGTAGCTCTCCACCACGCCGCCCCAAACGACGTCCGCCTGGGGATTGGCGGCCTCGGCCTGGATGCGGCTCAGGCACTCGCCGGTGCCCAGGGAGACCAGCTCGACATCGACGCCATACTTCTCCTCGAAGCCCTGAATGATCGGATCAGACCACTCCGCCGCGTGGGAATAGTACAGGACGAGCTTACCCTCCGCCATCGCGGACACGGACGCCAGCGCCAGCAGCGTCACAAGGAACAGTGCCAGAAACTTTTTCATGGGTAATCCTCCTTTTTATCATTCTCCGGCTCATGCCGGATAGATTCCAAATTCGGACATGCGTTGGTCGGCCGCATTCAGAAGCGCCAGCGCCTCGCCGTGGATCGCCGCCGAGGCAGCCAGTACGCCGCCCAGCGCGTAGTCGAACGCCCCGCCGTCCAGGCGGCTCACGACGCCGCCCGCCTCCCGGATGATGAGGCTTCCGGCGGCAACATCCCACGGATGGGGCCCGTATTCGTAATAGTAATCCAGCCCGCCCGCGGCCACCTTCATCTGGGTCCGCACGGAGGAGCCCAGCATGCGCAGGTTCTGGCTGGCCATGATGGCGGCCTCGTTCCAGCGGTTGCAGCGCCGCCGCAGGTCCATGTCGCTCACCGGGACGTGCGTCGCCCCGACCGCGTCGCAGAGCCTGGAGCGTTCGGCGACGTGGATGGGCGCGCCGTTCAGCGCGGCCCCCTTCCCCTTCTGCGCCGTGAACAGCTCGTCGGAATCGGGCAGATAGACGGCGGCGTAGACGACCTCGCCCGCCTCGAATATGCCGATCGAAACGGCGTAGCCGCCCAGTCCCCGGATGTAGTTGGCCGTCCCGTCCACGGGGTCCACCAGCCACACGCGCCGCGTGGCGTTCAGGCAGCGGTCCAGGACCTCCCGGTCCGTCAGATTGTCCTCCTCGCCGATCACGAGATCGTCCGGGAACAGCGCCCGCACGCGCTCCTTGATCAGCTGCTGGGAGCCCGTGTCCGCCGACGTGACAAAGTCGTAGCTCGATCCCTTCTCCCGGATGATCAGCGACTTCTGCCGCTCCATCCCCCGGACGAACTCTCCCGCCGCCCTCGCGATTGCGCCGACTTCATTTAACATTTGCACGGGTCCTTTCAGTGACATTCCTTAACAATTATAGCATATTGCTTGATTTTTTTCAATAGCTTAACCGCCCATCATAAAAATATACCGCGCCCATTTTACACCTGCCCGAAGCGGACGGACGATCAATCAGAAATTAGGAATTAGGAATTAAGAATTAGGAATTAAGAATGTAACTGTTCAGTCGCGGACTCCTTCCAGCCCGCTTCGCGGGCCACCTCCCTCAAAGAGGGAGGCTTTTGGGCTCCCGTTCAGGCTCCCTCTACGAGGGAGCTGGCAGCCGCAGGCTGACTGAGGGAGTCATCCCTGGGCGACTGAATAGGTACTTAAGAATTAGGAATTAAAATAGCCCGCCCCACAGAGCACGCGGCACCCCTGCTTCCTCGTCCCCCGGTTCCCCTTTTCCCTTTTCCCTTTTCCCTGTTCCCTTTTCCCTCATTTTATTTCCCCAATCGCCCCACGAGGTTGATGGCATCCCGGATTTCTGCTATAATGGAATATGGATAGTTATAGGCAGGGCTTTCGCGCGCCTTCGGGGGAACCGGGGCGCTGTGACCGTGGCCCGATACACATATTCTGTAGAAGGATGAGGGGCAATGATAACGGCAATTCACATTGAGCTCAACGCGCTGTGCCTGTTGATGCTGTACGCCATCGTGCATCAGACCGCGGCCAACGTCAACCAGCAGATGAGCCGGGTGCTGTTCCGCGCTCTGGTCTACGGCGTGATCGCGGCGCTATCGCTGGATACCCTGTGGCTGCTCGTCGAGGGCCGCGCCTTTCCCGGCGCCGTCTTTGTCAACAGTCTGGTCAACGCCCTCTATCTGGCGGGCGGGGTCATACTGGGCGGCGTCTGGTATCTGTATGTGCTGGAAACGCTGGGCTACAGCATCACCCGGCGTCTGCAAACCCGGATGATGATACCCGGGCTGGTCTTTCTGGTGCTGAACCTCCTCTCCATCCGGACCGGATGGATCTTCACCGTGTCCGCGGACAACGTCTACGAGCACGGCCCGCTCTTCTGGCTTCAGATGATCGGCGCCTACGGCATGCTGCTCCTCCCGCTGGGACACCTGGTGATCTACCTGCTCCGCAACCGGGAACGCGGTCGGCGCCGCGTCGCCCTGTCGCTGCTGAGCTTCTATGCCGTTCCGATCGTCGGAACGATCGTCAGCATGTTCTACACCGGCATGCCCGGCGCATGGACCTGCGCCTCCATATCGCTCGTGCTGCTCTACATGAACGACCAGGACAACGAGATCGTGCGAGACGGCCTCACGGGCCTGAACAACCGAAAGACCCTGCCCGAGGTCTTCGAGGGATACACGAAACAGGACCAGCCGCTGTACCTGCTGATGATGGACCTGGACAACTTCAAAAAGATCAACGACACCTACGGCCATCCGGAGGGCGACCAGGCCCTCGTCAACGCCGCGCATATCCTCACCGGCGCGATGGCCGGGCGAAGGGGTCTCGTGGTCCGCTATGGCGGGGACGAGTTCCTGGTGATGACCAGCTCCGACCCGGAGGCGCTTAAGCGGGATATCCAGGCCGGCTTCGCCCAATACCGCAAGGAGCACTGTCCGCCCTACACGTTCGCGACGAGCGTGGGCATCGCGCAGTACAAGCCCGGCCAGTCGCTGGAATCCCTGATCGAGGAGGCCGACAACGCGCTGTACAAGGTCAAGCAGCGCAAAAAGGTGGGCCGCTGACACCGTTTTCAGCGCCAACAGCAGGACGGCCCCGGATGACGATATCCGGGGCCGTCCTGCTGCGATTATTATGCGCTCATCTCCATCGCGTAGCTGAAGAGTATGTCCATGTCGGCGGGCCGCTCGATCCTCAGATTGATCTCGGGAAAGCCCTTCATCTGCGGCGCGAGGCCGTTGTTTATCACATATTCCGCCATGGATTTCAGGTCCCGCTCCGTGCCGTCCGCCTCGATCACATGAATGCCGCCGTCGCACCGAAGCACGCGCCTGAAGAACTCATTGGGATTTGAAACGCCGAAAAACTTCATGAAAATCGCCTTCCCTTCCGTCGGTCGGTGTCGATGGGGTTGATTTCCTTCTGTGATTACAGTATACTGCAAGGGAGGATGAAAAACCTCCACCCATCCGACACAAACTTAAGATATCCTGCCAAATCTCAGGCAAGGGGAGGCGCGGCCATGATCCACCATCTGAATTCCCTGTCCATCACGGAGAAGCTCTATGAAAACATGCAGGACAGCGGCGACGATTTCCGCTTCGCCGCCATCGAGGCCAATCTCGCCGCCTACATCGAGAACTACGCGGCCTGGCACTGGCACGAGGCGATGGAGTTCGGCTGCGTGGTCGAGGGGGCCGTGGACTGCCGCACGCCGCGGCGCAGCCTGACGCTGCATGCGGGCGAGGGCTACTTCGTCAATTCCGGCGTGCTCCACATGAACCGCATCGCCGCGGGCGGCGACGCGGGGAGGCTGCGCGTCATACAGTTTGACGCCGGGGTGCTCTCTGGGCTTCGGCGCATCCGGGAGCGATTCGTGCTGCCCATCGAGCGAAACGCCGACTGCGAATGCCTGCCCCTCCTGCCGACGGACGCCGGGGCGACGATTCTCCTTGCGGACCTCGGCGCGGTCTTCTACGCGGCCGCCCGCGAGGCGTTCGGCTACGAGCTGGAGGTAGTGCGGCGCCTGCTGGCGATATGGCAGCGCCTGTTCGCATTCGCGTCCCCGGACCGGGCAAACGCGGCCCCCGTGGCCGACACCGCGGCGGCGCGCATCAAGGCCATGCTCGCCTATATCCACAGCCATTCGGACGCCCCGCTGTCCGTCGCCCGGATCGCCGCCGCCGTAAGCATCAGCGAGAGGGAGGCCTACAGGACCTTCCGCCAGGTGCTCAATACCACGCCCGCGCTCTACATCCAGCAGTACCTCGTCAATGCCGCCGCCCAGCAGCTGCTGGAGACCGACCGGCCCATCACCGAGATCGGCCTGGACGCCGGTTTTGCCAGCCCCAATTACTTCAACAAGGCCTTCAAGGACCAGATGGGGGTTTCGCCGCGCCAGTTTCGCAAGGCGCACCGCGGCGTTACAGGGCCGAAGTCCGTGTGACGGTTCTGTAACAGAGCCTGTGCTATACGCATCCCATCAAAATAAAAACGGCCCGACGCCGCAAGGAGGTCCTGATCATGGAGAACACGATGACTTACATGGGCAATGCCCGCTATGCTTATACCCGTCCCGCCGTCCTGACCGGCATCTTCCGCCGCGTAACCGCTTTCTTCAAGTCGGCCCTGGCGCTCAGCAAGCCCCATCCGCACGGCCTGTCCGACGCAATGGAGGCGCGGCTGTACCTCTGCAATCGCATGAGTTTTAAAAGGATCAGGCCCCACCGGCCTGATCCTTTCTGATGTCGGAAAACACGTCCACCCAGGGAATGTTCAGCGGGAGCGACGCGAAATCCTGCTTCAGGTATTCCCGCGTCTCCATCCTCCCGTTTTTCAGGCCGATCCGCACCAGCCGGTCCGCCAGCGTCAGGGCGTCCGCGATGTTGACGGCCAGTATGACGATGCTGATGCCCCGGCGCAGCAGCATCTCCTGCAGGCTGCAAATCTGGAAGCGGAGCTTGACATCGGCGTTCTTGTAGGGCTGCGAGAAGAACACCACCTGCGGGCGCTGGAAGAGTATGCGGCAGTAGACGAGGCGGATGCGCTCCGCCTGCGTGAGCTCATCGACGTTTTTATCGACGATGTCGTCCCCGAACAGCCGCAGATACTCGTCCCGGACCGCCCTGCGCACCTTGCGCCGCCGCCACACCGAGGGGATCCTGGAATCCAGCGCGATGCAGATGTTCTCGAGGCCGGTCATGTTTTCAAATATCATCGTCCTGGCCGGGTCCTCGCGCACATAGGCGACCTCCCGCGAGCGAAAGCCGCGAATGTGCCGCCCGTTGAGCTCCAGACCCGCGTCGTGCCCGGACTCGTCGCCGCTGAGGATCGCGGTCATCTCCTGATGGACCGCCACATCCAGATTCTGTATGATGAGGCACTCTCCCCTGAACAGGGAAAAGCTGAAATGCTTCAGATAGTCCCCGCAGATGTCCCGCGCCTCCAGCAGCGGCTCCCGCCGGTCGATCCACTCTCTGCCCCGTATCCTCTGCGTGACGTGATCGTAGTAGTCCTTGTAATACATGACGCTGATGGGCTGGTCGAGGCTGCGCCCGGCGCGCTGCGTCTGGATCGCCGCGCCCTGCATCAGCGCCATGCGCGTGCAGACCTGGCGGATCTCCTCATAGTGCGGGCTGATGTAGAGAAACGCGAAGCCCCTGTCGGCGTAATGCCGCATGATGGCGTGCAGCTGCTCCAGATCGCCCTCCGAGACCACCGACCCGATCTCCCGAAGGACGATCAGGTGATGGCCCGCCACCACTGCCCGCAGTATCTCCACGACCATGCGCTCAAAGGCGGACAGATGCTCCACCGACGCGGACGGGTCGATGTCCACGCCGATGTCCGTCAAAAAGGGCATCAGCTGCTTTGTCAGCAGATCGTGGCGTATCAGCTCCTGCCTGAACCCCGGGCGCAGCACGAAGATATTGGTGACGACGTCCATCCCCTTCACCAGCGAGCTGTCGCTGCCGATGACGGTGACCCTGTTCTTGGCGCGGGCCGCGCTTCGCCAGGAATTGACGCACTTCTCCATGAAGTAGACGAAGCCAAAGTAGAGGGGCGGATTGTTCTGGATGATGTCCAGCAATTCGTCCAGGCCGTCGTTGTCCAGGGGCTGCAGGCCCATGATCTCCCCCGCCGCGATGTGGAAGGAGAAATTGTCCAGTATGCTCACGCCCTCGGACCGATAGGTGACGCGCTCCAGGCGCAGTACTTCCTGCTTCATGCCAGCTTCCCGCTCCCTCTCCCGTTCAGGTCGCTCTCCTCGGTCATGGCGGGGATGGTCAGCTCCACCGTGGTCTCCTGTCCCTCCACCGAGTAGACGTGCATGCCGTACTCCTCGCCGAAGATCAGGTGGATGCGGTTGTTGACGTTGGTCAGCGCGATGCCGCCCTGCTCCTCGTGGGTGATGTCCCGCAGCTCCTCCTCCTTGGAGCCGAGCTTCTCGTTGAGCTGTCTGAGCACGTCCGGGCCCATGCCCACGCCGTCGTCCCGGACCGAGATCAGCAGCCGCCGCAGACTGCGGCTGATGTCGAGGTAGATGTTCCCCTCTCCCAGCTTCAGCTCGATGCCGTGGATGATGCTGTTTTCCAGGATCGGCTGGAGCGTCAGCTTGGGGATGAGGCAGCTCAGAATCTCCCGCTCGTCCTCGGGGTCCACGTGGATATCCATGTGCAAGCGGTCGCCAAAGCGGTACTGCTGGATCTTGAAGTAGGTCCGGCAATTGTCCAGCTCCTCCTCCACGGTGACCAGGTTTTCCGCCTTGCTGATGGTATACCTGAAAAACGTGGCCAGGGCCTCCGTCATTTCCGCCAGGTTGTCCAGCCCGGCGATCAGGGCCTCGCTCCGGATGCCCTCGAGGGTATTGTACAGGAAGTGGGGATTGATCTGGTTCTGCAGCGCGCGATACTGCGCCTGCCGCTTGGAGAGGTCCAGATTGCGCATGCTGTCCATGGCCCCGTCGATCGAGGCGATGAAGGCGTCGATCTCCGGGGAGACCGGGTCCGTCATCTGCCGCAGCTCATGCACGGAGATATAGCCCTCGATGAAGCGGCGCAGGCTGTCCCGCGTGCGGGAATACGGGCGGTATATCCAGTAATAGCCCGCCACGGGCAGGGCTATGCCCGTCAGCGCCAGCCACCCCCACGCCAGGAGGCGAAACGCGGAGGCGTAGCGCCCCGCCAGGTAGGCAAACACCGCCAGCAGCGCGGCGGAGGCCAGCACGGCGCCCCCAAACAGGCTCACGCGCCTGGACAGAAAGCGAAATTCATCCTTCATAGCGCGCCTCAACCGTAGAGCTTTCTGTAGACGCCCGGCTTGACGCCCACGCTCTTCTCGAAGATGTGGGTGAAGTGCTTGAGATCGTTGTAGCCGACCCTGCCGCAGATCTCAGCCACCGACATGGTCGTCTCTCTGAGCATCTCCCGCGCCTGGTCGATCCGCACGGTCATGAGGTAGTGGGCGAACCCCTCGTTCATCTCCTTTTTGAACAGCATGCTCAGATAGGCCGGGCTCAGCCCCACCTGCGCGCTGACCTCCTCGAGGGAGATCTGCTCGTCGTAGTGCTGCCGGATGTACTCGCAGGCCTGCCGCACCGGCCGCGTGACGCTGTCCCGCTTCTGGTCGCACATCAGCTCCATGCAGCGCTGCGCCGTCTCCGACAGCGCGCCAAACAGCGCGTCCACGGTCTGGCAGGCGTCGCAGGCGCGGGTGAACCGGTCGCGGATCTGCCGCTTGTCGGGCAGGTCCAGCCGGGCGATCAGCATGTTTCCCGTCTCGGCCACCAGTTCCAATATCTCCCAGCCGTGAATGCCGCGCAGCGCCTCCACGCTTTGCCGAAGCCTCGCAATCGTCCTGGCCACGCCCGCCGAATCCAGCTCGTCGATCGCCCGGTTCAGCTGGCGGAAGCAATCGTCGGACAGCCGCTTTGTCACGGGCTCCTGCCCCGACACGGCCTTCTCCAGCAGCCTTCCCGTGCCGTCGATCAGGCGCTCCGCCACGCCGAGGCGCGCGCCCGTCAGCGACTCCGGCAGTGCGGCGGGGTCCTCGCAGCGCGCGCCGAGGGCGATGGAGAAGCCCACGCCCCCATACAGGCTGTTCCACGCCGCCATCTTTCTAAGCAGCTCGCGCAGCGCGTCCCGCAGAGGGTCCATCGCCTCATCCTCGCAGCAGAAAACGGCGTACAGACAGCTGTCCTGCGGCAGGCACACCGCGTCCACGCAGCTCTTTTCCAGCGTCTCCTCCAGCCGCGCCATCGCCTTATCGCGCACGGCGTTGAGGATCGCGCCGTCGTCCCCCGAGGGCGGGATATCCATCTTCAGGGCCAGCGTCTGGAACGCGCCCGAGCGGCAGCTGAAGTGATACCGCTCCTCCAGCGCCGCCCTGTCCGCCCGCGGCGGGTTTAGCGACAGCAGGTCGGAGATGAGCGCGCTGCGCTCGCGGTGGAGGGTCCCCATCCGCGCCACGGAGGCGTCCATGGCGGCCCGGCTCTGCTGCTCGGCGCGGATCATGTCCGCAAGGCGCTCAACCGCCTCGTTGAGCGCCTGCCGGTTGATGGGCTTGAGCAGATAGTCGTTCACGCCGTTTTTCAGCGCCCGCTGAGCGTATTCAAAGCTGGCATAGCCGCTTATAATGATGATCTTGATGTTCGGGGAGATCTGCCGGACCTGCTCGATGAGCTCGAGTCCGCTGCGCCCCGGCATGCGGATGTCCGTGATGAGCATATCCGCGGCGGTGGACCTCACCAGTTCCAGGGCCTCGACGCCATTCTGCGCCACGCCCGCCACCTCGACTCCCAGCCGGTCCCACGCGCCCAGCGCGATGATCAGCTGGCAGATGCGGGCCTCGTCATCCGCGATCACAACTCTAATCATAGCGTGCTCCGTTTGGAATTTGTCGGGCATGGCCCGACAAATTCAGGGAGTAGGGAGTAGGCAGTAGGGAGTAGGGGGAGCTACGGCACAAGCTCTTCTTTCTATTGAAAACTCCGCGTTTGAGGAGGGCTCTGGGGATGCTTGACGCTCTTCATTTCATCGGAACGCCGTTCCTCTGCCGTTCTCCCCTACTCCCTACTGCCTACTCCCTACTCCCTTAATAACACAGGTCTTTCGTATTACCCCTTAGCCGGCGGATACTCGTTGCAGAGCAGGCGATAGGGCGGCTCGTCCTCCTCGATGGTGGGGAAGCGTCCCGCAGGGGGATTGAAGCGGTTGTCGGTGTTGTCGTCGTTGCACTGGCTGACCTCACCGATGAGCACCGCGCCGGTGCCGGGCTCGACCTCGAAGTCGTGATACAGCCGCTGGGTGATGGTCAGGCTCATGCCCGGCTCCAGCTTGACCTGGGTGCCCGCGGGCACGACGCGCTTCTCGCCGTCCACATGGATGGTGACGTCGCCCTCGTAGTCGATGGACTCATCCGCGTGGGAATTGTATACCCGGATCAGCAGATTGCCGCCGCCGCGGTTGATGATGTCCTCCATCTTGTACCAGTGAAAGTGGTTCAGGGCATACTGTCCCTCCCGCAGATACAGGAACTTCTCCGCGTAGGGCTTGGGATACTCCTTCTGCCGCTTCTGATTGCCGTTTCGGATCGTGATGAGCGAGAAGCCGACCTTGTCAAAATTGCCCTGTCCGAAGTCGGTGATGTCCCATCCCAGCATGTTGTCGCGCACTTCGTCCCACTCGTGCCCCTTGGTCTTCCACTCCTCGGGCGTGAAATCGCAGAATTCCGGCAGGAAATACCGGTACTCCTTTATCATGCTCTCCAGCTCTTTGAGCGCCTTGTTGATCTCGGATCGCTTCATTGCCAAACCTCCTTGTTAAAGAGGCCGGACTGAGAACAGTCCGGCCATGTCGGGTAAGTCAGTATTCTCAGCCGACGTTCTCGGCGGTCAGCACGCTGACGCCGGTGTCGGTGACCGCGCCGCCCAGGCTCTCGCCGTTGAGGACCTTGATGGCAGCCTGCACGCCCAGCTTGCCCATCACGTCGGGGTTCTGGGCCATGGTGCAGTACAGATAGCCGTCGGCGATCAGGCCGCGCAGGGTGTCGGACTTGTCGAAGCCAACGCCCACGACCTGGTCGTTGCCGGAGGCCTTGATGGCGTTGCCGGTGCCGGTGGCGGCGCCCTCGTTGGCGCCGAAGATGCCCACGACGCCCTCGGTCAGGTAGTTCTCAGCGATGGTCTGGGCCTTGGCGGCGTCGCCCTCGCAATACTGGGTCTCCAGGATGGTGAAGGCAGAGCCCTCCAGCGCCTCGCGGAAGCCCTCTTCACGCATCAGGGTAGAGTTGGTGGAGGTGTTGATGTTCACGATGCCGATGCTGCCCTCGGTGATGCCCTTTTCCTCCAGCGCCTTCAGCATCTGCTCGCCGGCGGTGAAGCCCGCGGCCTTGTTGTCGGTGGAGAAGGTGGCCTCAGCCTCCACGTTGGCGGGAGAGTCGACGTAGATCAGCTTCATGCCGGCGGCGACAGCCTCGTTCAGAGCGCCGGAGACGGCGTCCTGGCTGTTGGCGGCGACGATCAGGGCGTCATAGCCGCCCGCGACGGCGTTGTTGATGCACTCGATCTGCTTGGCGTCGTCCTTGACGTCGGGGGACATGAAGTCCACGGTCACGCCGTCAGCGGTCGCTTCCGCCTCGGCGCCTTCCTTCAGGGAGACCCAGTGCTGGTCGACGGAGTCCATGGTGATCAGGGCGATCTTGTAGGCCGCGTTCGCGGTGACGGTCTCGGCAAACACAGGCATTGCGAACATGCACGCCAGCATCGCCACACAGCACAGAATAGCCAGAACCTTGCTCTTCATGATTGGAAACCTCCTAAAAAATGATTATCTATAAAGCCTTCCCGGCTTTACGATCCGATTCAATTACTTCTTCTTGAAGCCCTTCTTGTCGTTGGTGCGCATCACCACATCCAGCAGCACGGCCATCACCACGATCACGCCGATGACGATGCGCTGTATGCCCACCTGCGCGTGGACCATGTTCAGACCGTTTTCAAGGATCTGCCACACGCCCGCGCCCGCGAAGGTGCCCAGCAGGATGCCGGAGCCGCCCAGCGGGGACACGCCGCCGATGACGCCCGCGGCCACGCCGTACATCTCATAGGTGTTGCCGGCGTCCATGTTGCCCATGCCGGCCTGCGCGGCCAGGATCAGGCCCACGACCACCGAGCAGAAGGCGCTGACCAGATAGGCCTTGGTGGTGGTCAGTATGACGTCCACGCCCGACAGCCGTGCCGCGTCCACATTGGAGCCGATGGCGTAGATGTGGCGGCCCGTGCGGGTCTTCGCCAGCAGGAAGAAGAACACCAGGAATATCACCAGCGCGATCCAGAAGGTGTTGAACACCCCGGCGAACTTGCCGTAATAGAAGAAATTCTGGAAGGCGTCGCCCGCCTCCTTGCCGATGCCGGAGGCGATGTTGTCCGTGTTGCGGTTGCCGTTGACGATATAGCCGATGCCTCGCGCCACGAACATGGTGCCCAGCGTGGCGATGAAGGGCGGGAGCTTGAACTTGCCGACCAGGTATCCGTTGACCACGCCGACGATCAGTCCGCACAGTATGGTCAGCAGGATCGCCAGGAAGGGATTCATGCCCCGGGTCATCAGCGTGGCGGAGATCATGGCGCTCATGCCCACCACCGAGCCGATGGACAGGTCGATGTTGCCCGTGATCATCACGAAGCTCTGGCCGATGCCGATCAGCAGATATTTGGACATGGACCTCAGCAGGTTCTGGATGTTCATCACAGAGAACACCTTGGGGTTCATGATGCCAAACGCCACATATATCACGATCAGGCCGATAAAAGCGGTGAGCACAGAGCCCGCGCCTTTGATCGCCAGCAGCCGCCCTATGGCGCCCTTTTGCCGTTTCTCCATACCCTTATACCTCGCTTTCACTGGCCATTTTATTCTCGAAGGAGGTCGCGAGCCGCAAAATCTCCTCCTGCGTCGCTTCCCCGCCCTTGAGCTCACCCGTGATCCTGCCGTCGCACATGACGATGATCCGGTCCGCCACGCCCATCACCTCGGGCATTTCAGAGGAGACGAACATGACCGCGATGCCCTGCTGCTTGAGCTGGTTCATCAGGTGATAGATCTCCACCTTCGCGCCGACGTCGATGCCGCGCGTGGGCTCGTCGAAGATGACCACCCTCGAATTTCGCGCCAGCCACTTCGCCACAACCACCTTCTGCTGGTTGCCGCCGGAGAGCGTGGCCGCGTCCACCTCCAGGTTTGGCGTCTTGATGGCCAGCTCCCTGACGGCCTTGGCGCACATGTCGTCCTCCGTCTTCTTGTTGATGACGCCGGACTTGCCGCCGATGACGTCCAGATTCGGCAACGCGATGTTTTGGCGGATCGACAGCTTGGTGCAGAGGCCGTCCTTTTTGCGGTCCTCCGGGGCCAGCACCACGCCCGCGCGAATGGCGTCCATGGGGCCGTTGATGGTGATCTCCCTGCCGTCCAGGAAGATCTGGCCCTCCTGCTTGGGATCGACGCCGAAGATCGCGCGCGTGGTCTCCGTGCGGCCCGCGCCCATCAGCCCGGCGACGCCCACGATCTCCCCCGCGTAGAGGGAGAAGTTGATGTCCCGGACGAGCCTGCCCGCGTTCAGGTTCTTGACCTCAAACACCTTTTCGCCCCTGGGGCAGACGACCTTCGGGAACTTTTCCTTGATCTCGCGGCCCACCATGTTGGCGATGATCTCGTCCATCGTGAAATCCGCGTACCGGCCCTGAGTGATGAAGCGGCCGTCGCGCATGATGGTCACCCGGTCGGCGATGTGGGAGAGCTCCTCCAGCCGGTGGGAGATGTACACGATGCCGCAGCCCTGGTTCTTCAGCCTGTGGATGATCTGGAACAGCTCCTCGATCTCGCGGCTGGTGAGCGCCGAGGTCGGCTCGTCCATGATCAGTATCTTCGCGTTGATGGAGAGCGCCTTCGCGATCTCGATCATCTGCTGCTTGGATACCGGCAGATCGCCCACGACCTGGCGGGGATCGATGTCCACGCCCAGCTCGTCGAGGTATTTGCGGGCCTCCTTCTCCATCTTCGCGTTGTTCAGCACAAAGCCCGATTTCATCTCGCGCCCCAGGTACATGTTCTGACAAACGGTCAGATCGCGGCACATATTCAGCTCCTGATGAATGATGGCCACGCCGGCCTCACGGGCGGTATTGGGAGTCAGTGTCTTATAATCCCTGCCGAAGATGCTCAGGCTGCCCTCATCCAGCGTATAGACGCCGCTCAGGATCTTCACCAGCGTGGATTTGCCCGCGCCGTTTTCCCCCAGCAGCGCCATCACCTCGCCGGCTTCCAGCTCGAAATGCACATCGTCCAAGGCCTTCACACCAGGAAATAGCTTTGTAATGTGTTCCATAGAGACGATTTTCTCGCCCATCACCTTATCTCCTTTCTTTCCTGATGGAATACGTCGCTTTCAACATGTCTATTATACCACACCCGGGCCAAAAGTTAAAGAGGGGTGAACTTTTGATTTAGAGTGGTTTTTTTACTGTCGCGCCGCGGGCTATCTCTTCGTAGAAAAGCGGCTGTTCTATTCAGGGGGATAAGTGTGATCCAGGAAACAGGCAACAGGCAACAGGCAACAGGAATAGCCGCTGCCGCGCGCACAGCAGCGGCAACGATGCGCCGCCCACCCAATGTCGAAGCAATATGTACTCCCACTTGAGCCGCGCATCGCCGACCCTGCGTACCCCGGCCATTCCTGTTCCCTGTTCCCTGTTGCCTGTTGCCTGGTTCCCTGTTGCCTGTTCCCTGTTCCCTCGTTCTCCTTTTCCCTTTTTCCTGGGCGAAGCCTACCCCCTCACCGCCACGGCGATAGACGTATTCGCGCCGTAGCGGGGGATCAGCGTCGCCTGGAGGGCGTGGTAGACGTCCATCTTTCCGGGCCACACCGTGCCGGACACGCGATTGTTCCGGTCGAGCTGATGGTACCAGGAGCCATGCACGTGGTCGAGCACGGCCTCGTCCAGATAGCGCATGAACGCCGCGTAATCGTCCGCGTAGACCGGTTTGCCGGTCATGCGGTACAGCACGGAGCTGGTGTCGATGGCCTCCGCCAGCGTCCAGTGCATCCTGTCGTGCACGATGGGCTTTCCCGCCCAGTCCGTGGTGTACACGATGCCCGGGGCCCCGTCGCTGTTCCACCCGTCCGCGACGGCGCGGCTGTACAGCGCCTCCGCCTTCTCGATATAGGGCTTCGCCTTCTCCGCGTCGCCGGGATAGGTGGACAGCGCCCACTGGACGATCAGCCGCGACCACTCGATGCCGTGTCCGGGCGTCTCGCCGTAGGGCTTGAACGGGTCGTCCAGCCGCTCCCGGTTGCACTCCAGATCCGGGACCCAGTCGCGGGTGAAGTGCTCCGGCAGCCTCCAGTTATTCTCGGCCGCCCAGCCGAGCACGCGGTCGATGATCCGCCCCGCGCGCCTTCTGTAGGTCTCGTCGCCCGCCACGTCCGCGACGGCCAGGAAGGCCTCCACGGAGTGCATGTTGGCATTGAGGCCCCTGTAATCGCTCAGTTTGGTAAACGTCCTATCCCAGGTGTCGCGGGAGAGCCCCGCCTCCTCGTCCCAGAAATACCGGTCATAGACCTCGAGCGCCTCCCGCAGCAGCGCGTCCGCCCCCGGCCTGCCGATCAGCTTTGCCGAGGAGGCCGCCAGGATGACAAAGGCGTGCACATAGCACAGCTTGTCCTCCAGCGGCGCGTTCCCGGACGTCAGCCCGGTGTACCACCCGCCGTTGACCGAATCGCGCAATTCGCCCGTCAGCCCGCGCAGGGCCGCGTCCACCAGGTCCTCGCTGCCCTCAAACCCCAGCAGCGCGCCGAGGCTGTAGACATGCGCCATGCGGCAGGTGACGTAGGTTTCGCGGTTCTTCTCCCGCCAGGGCGTGCCGTCGTCGCCCAGATACCACGAGCTGCCCCCCGGCGACGGAAACCGCCGCCCGAACGCCAGCAGATCATCCTGAATGTCCCGCAGAAATCGCTCGTTCTCCGCCGTGCCGATCTGATATTTACGATTCTCCATGCCCGTCCTCCCAAAAATACTCATAGATTATCCTGTGAATACTGTAATTCGACACAACAATCCTTTTTCCTGCCTGCCCAATAGTATTCTCAGGGACGTATCCTCGATGTAAATCGGTCTTGCACGGAGAACAGGGAAAAGGGAAAAGGAATAACCCGGTCACGTAGGGGCGGCGATGCGCCGCCCGCCAGAAACAACGTATTGTATCGGTATAAGGCGGGTGGCCTAATGTTGTTTTAAACTCCCTTTTTTTACGACAGAACTATAGCACACGTGAAATAAAAAAACATATTGCCCTCCGCCTTTCGGCGGAGGGCATGAGGTTGTTGCTATGAAATTATTCCGCAGCCAGACGCTGGTAGGAAGCAAGCCGCTCCTCGGCGTCCTTCTGGGACTCGGCGAAGAGCTCGGGGGCCACATCGGGGAACTGCCGCAGCAGGGAGGCGTAGCGGTTCTCGCCCTTGATGAAGGACTGATAGTCGCCCTTCGGGGGCTTGGAATCGAGGGTGAACTTCTTCTCGGCAGCGGGGTTGAACCGATAGGTCTGCCAGTAGCCGGCCTCGACGGCCTTGGCGATCTCCAGCTGGGCCTGGTTCATCTTGATGCCGTGGTTGATGCAGGGCGCGTAGGCGATGATCAGGGACGGGCCGTGATAGGCCTCGGCCTCGGTCATGGCCTTGAGCACCTGCGCGGGATCGGACATGGCGACCTGGGCCACATAGACGTAGCCATAGGACATGGCCATCATGCCGAGATCCTTCTTCTTGGTGCGCTTGCCGGCGGCGGCGAACTTCGCCACGGCGGCATGCGGGGAGGACTTGGAGGCCTGTCCGCCGGTATTGGAGTACACCTCGGTATCCAGCACCAGCACGTTGACATCCTGGCCCTGGGCGAGGACGTGATCCAGTCCGCCGTAGCCGATGTCATAGGCCCAGCCGTCGCCGCCGAAGATCCAGAAGGACTTCTTGGTCAGCAGATCGGCGTCGGCCAGGATGGCCTTGCAGGTGTCGCAGCAGGCGTCCTTAATGGCCTCGACCAGCTTCTCGCCGGCGGCCTTGGAGCCTTCCGCGTCGTCCATGTTGTCAAGCCACGCCTGCGCGGCGGCCTTGATCTCGTCGGAGTGCTCGGAATCGAGCAGCGCGCGGACGTTGTCGGCCAGCTTCTCGCGGCGCTGGGTGATGCCCAGGTTCATGCCGAAGCCGAACTCGGCGTTGTCCTCGAACAGGGAGTTGGCCCAGGCGGGACCCTGGCCCTTTTCGTTAACGGTGTAGGGGCAGGTGGGGGCGGAGCCGCCGTAGATGGAGGAGCAGCCCGTGGCGTTGGCAACGATCATCCTGTCGCCGAACAGCTGGGTGACCAGCTTGACGTAGGGCGTCTCGCCGCAGCCCGCGCAGGCGCCGGAGAACTCGAACAGGGGCTTCTTGAACTGGCTGTCCTTGACCTTCTTGACATCCAGCGCGCCCTTGAACTCAGGCAGCTTCTGGGCGAACTCCCAGTTGGCCTCCTGGGCGTCCTGGGTGTGCAGGGGCTTCATCTCCAGAGCGACCTTCTTGCCGCCCTTGTTGACGGGGCAAACGGTGGTGCAGTTCTCGCAGCCGGTGCAGTCCAGCGGGGAGACCTGCATGCGGAACTTGTAGCCCTTGAAGGCCGGCCCCAGGGCGGGCTTGGCTTCAAAGGCCTCGGGAGCGCCGGCCAGCTGCTCGTCGGTCACCAGATAGGGACGGATGCAGGCATGCGGGCACACGATGGAGCAGGTGCCGCACTGCACGCAGTTTTCGATGTTCCACTGGGGAACCATCACGGCGATGCCGCGCTTCTCGTACTTGGTGGTGCCGGTGGGCACGCGGCCCGCGGCGTCGATCATGGAGACAGGCAGCTTGTCGCCGGCCTGGGCCAGGATGGGCTCGATGAAGGTCTTGAAGTAGGGATCGTCGGTGACCTGGATGGCAGTGGCGCCGGTGGTGGCGTTGGCCCACTCCGCGGGCACGGGGATCTCGACCAGGCCGGAGATGGCGATGTCGATGGCGTCCCAGTTCTTCTTGACGACCTCGTCGCCCTTCTTGCCGTAGGTCTTCTTCGCGTAGGCCTTCATGTACTCATCCGC
This sequence comes from uncultured Eubacteriales bacterium, assembly GCA_902799465.1. Classification (GTDB taxonomy): domain Bacteria; phylum Bacillota; class Clostridia; order Christensenellales; family Aristaeellaceae; genus UBA2862. The sequence continues at coordinate 5,676 of CADCAS010000018.1, read as the reverse complement.
CTTGTCGTAGGGGATGATGTCGGCCAGCTTGAAGAACGCCGCCTGCATGATGGTGTTGATGCGGCCGCCCATGCCGACCTCGCGGGCCAGCTTGATGGCGTCGATGGTGTAGAACTTGGCGTGCTTCTTCGCCAGGGCCTGCTTCATGGAAGCGGGCAGCTCCTTCTCCATCTCCTCAGCCGTCCAGGGGCTGTTGAGCAGGAAGGTGCCGCCGTCCTTCAGCGCGGACACCATGTCGTACTTGGTGACATAGGCCGGGTTGTGGCAGGCGATGAAGTTGGCGGAATCGATCAGATAGGTGGACTGGATCGGATTGTCGCCAAAGCGCAGGTGGCTGATGGTGATGCCGCCGGACTTCTTGGAGTCATAGGCGAAGTAAGCCTGCGCGTACTTGTCGGTGTGGTCGCCGATGATCTTGATGGAGTTCTTGTTGGCGCCCACGGTGCCGTCGGAGCCCAGGCCGTAGAACATGCAGGAAACGGTGCCCGCGGGGGCCACGTCCAGCGTCTCGCCCAGCTCGAGGGAGGTGTGGGTCACATCGTCGTTGATGCCGACGGTGAAGTGGTTCTTGGGCGCGTCCTTGGCCAGGTTGTCGTAGATGGCCTTGACCATGGTGGGGTTGAACTCCTTGGAGCCCAGGCCGTAGCGGCCGCCCACGACCTTGATGCCGGTGCAGCCCGCCTCGAGCAGCGCGGAACAGACATCCAGGTAGAGGGGCTCGCCCAGGGAGCCGGATTCCTTGGTGCGGTCCATCACGGCGATCTTCTTGCAGGTCTTCGGGATGGCGGCCAGGAAGTGCTTGATGGAGAAGGGACGATACAGATGCACCTTGATCAGACCGACCTTCTCGCCCCTGGCGTTGAGGTAGTTCACGGTCTCCTCAATGGCGTCGCAGCCGGAGCCCATGCAGATGATGACGCGCTCGGCGTCCTCGGCGCCCACGTAGTCAAACAGCTTATAGCTGCGGCCGGTCAGCTTGGCGACCTTGGCCATGACCTCCTCGACGATCTCGGGGGTGGCGTCGTAGTACTTGTTGGCAGCCTCGCGGCCCTGGAAGTAGATGTCCGGGTTCTGAGCGGTGCCGCGCTGATGCGGATGCTCGGGGTTCAGGCCGCCCTCGCGGAAGGCCTTGACCTTGTCCCAGTTCACCAGGCCCTTGATCTCCTCATAGCCGTTGGCGGGATCGATGGCGTCGATCTTCTGGATCTCGTGGGAGGTGCGGAAGCCGTCGAAGAAGTGCAGGAAGGGCACGCTCGCCTCGATGGCGGACAGGTGCGCGACCAGCGCCATGTCGGTGGCCTCCTGGACGGAGTTGGACGCCAGCATCGCGAAGCCGGTCTGGCGGCAGGCCATGACGTCGGAATGATCGCCAAAGATGTTCAGGGCGTGATACGCCAGCGCGCGCGCGGAGACGTGGAAGACGCCGGGCATCAGCTCGCCGCTGATCTTGTACATGTTGGGGATCATCAGCAGCAGGCCCTGGGAAGCGGTGAAGGTGGTGGTCATCGCGCCGGCGGCCAGGGAGCCGTGGACAGCGCCCGCCGCGCCCGCCTCAGACTGCATCTCCGCCACGCGGACCTTCTGGCCAAACAGGTTCAGACGGCCGTGCGCCGCCCACTCGTCGGCCACCTCGGCCATGGGGGAGGAAGGCGTGATGGGGTAGATAGCGGCCACGTCGCTGAACGCATACGCGACATGGCTGACGGCGGTGTTGCCGTCAACGGTAAGTTTGATGCTCAACGGGATTACCTCCTTTTAAGTATCTGTTGAGTAATAGCCTAAACCATCAATATATATTATACGGATAAACCGGTGTAAAGTCAAGGGGAGATTGAGGGATTAGGCATTAGGCATTAGGCATTAGGGATTAGGGGAACGGGGTGCGATCATATAATTTCCTCTATTAAGGAAGCAGCTATGCGCGCAAGCATCGGCCCCCTTCCGGGATCACTGTCTGGCCGCAGGCCAGAGTGAGAAGTCGTCACCCCTAATGCCTGTTGCCTGTTGCCTGTTGCCTGTTGCCTGTTGCCTGATGCCTGTTGCCTAATACCTCTTCTCTCCCTCAAATTCTAACCTCCTCTCCCCCGCCCCGCCCCATTCATTTAACCCGTTTGCGCTTTTATTCCCAGCCTGAAGGTATAGAATAGATAATCCGGAAGGGCGGTTCAGTCCTTCGGAGTTCTGTAATTTCAGGAGGAAATCAATACATGGTTCGAGATATGACGCACGGGTCGCCCCTTAAACTGATCTTCGGCTTCTGGCTGCCGCTATTGCTGGGAAATCTGTTCCAGCAGGTATACAACGTGGCGGACAGCGTGATCGTCGGGCGGTTCGTGGGGGTAAAGGCCTTTGCGGGCGTCAGCGCGACGGGAGCCCTGAACTTCATGATCATCGGGCTTCTGCTGGGCATGTGCTCGGGCTGCGCCATCCCGGTGGCCCAGGCCTTCGGCGAAAACGACCCCCGGAAGATGCGCCGGTATTTCGCCAACGCCATCTACCTCTGCGGCGGGCTGTCGATCGTCATGTCCGTGGCGACGGCGCTGGGCGCGCGCGGGGTACTGCGGCTCATCGGCACGCCGGAGGACATCCTGGACGAGGCCTACAGCTACATCGTCATCATCTTCGCCGGCATGAGCGCCACCATGCTCTACAACCTGGGCAGCGGCGTGCTCCGCGCCGTGGGCAATACCCGCACCCCGCTGTTTTTCCTGGTGATGGCCTGCGTCATCAACGTGGTGCTGGACCTGCTGTTCGTGGCGGTGCTGCACATGGGCGTGGCGGGGGCCGCCGTAGCCACCATCTCCGCCCAGCTGCTCTCCGGCCTTTTGTGCATGTGGGTGATCTTCCGCCGCTACGACGTGCTGCGCATCCGCGGCAGCGAGTGGACGCCCGACCCCGAGTGCCTGAAGACCCTCGCGGGCATGGGCCTGCCGATGGGCCTCCAGTTCTCCATCACCGCCATCGGCTCGCTGATCTTACAGACCGCCGTCAACGGCCTGGGCTCCGACGCTGTGGCCGCCATCGGCGCGGGCGGCAAGGTCTACACCCTGTTCTGCTGCCCCTTCGAGGCCATCGGGGCCACCATGGCCACCTGGGCGGGCCAGAACCTGGGCGCGCGGCGCGTGGACCGGGTCCGGGCGGGCGTGCGGAACTGCCTGATGGTGATGACCGTCTACGCCCTGGCCGCGCTGCTGCTGGTCAGGTTCTGCGGCGAGCCGCTGGTGCGGCTGTTCATCACCGGGGACAACGATATGATCGTCTTGAACGCCCTCAAGCACCTGCGAATGGTGGTGCGGTTCTTCATCCCGCTTCTGTGCATCTTCGTGTTCCGCAACTGCCTCCAGGGGCTGGGCTTCAGCCGCATCGCCATGTTCGCCGGGCTGTTTGAGATGATCGGCCGCACCTTCGTGGCCTTCGCCCTGGTGGGACCGATGGGCTTCGACGGCGCGATCCTCGCCAACCCCGCCGCCTGGATCATGGCCAATCTCCTGCTCATTCCCGCCTACTTCCACGCCATCCACACCCTGGAGCGCGTCCCCGAGCGTGCCTTGGCCAAAGCAGCGTGACAAACACAAGACCGGATGCCCGCAAGGGTGTCCGGTCCTTTTTGCGCTTGTTACCATTCATCCTTATCCAGGGAGTAGGGAGTAGGCAGTAGGGAGTAGGGGGAGTTACGGCACAGCCTCTGACTTCTATTGAAAACCCCGCGTTTTCGGTAGGTTCTGGGGATGCTTAACGTTCTTCATTCCTTTAGAACGCCGTTCATCTGCCGTTCTCCCCTACTCCCTACTCCCTACTGCCTACTCCCTAAATCCCCATTTATCCCATTGGCTGAATGGCAGCTTGCGCTTTGGCTCTATTCATCATGCGGGAATTCACCCCGCTCGCCTCTCCTCCACCCTCAGGCACACCGCCGTCATGTCGTCGCGGTGGGCGCCGCCCTGCTGGGCGAGGGCGAGGACCTGCTCGGAGAGGGCGTTCATGTCGTCGGCAGGGTCCGTGAGCAGGGCCTCCAGGGCCTCGGGGTCGGCGGCGTCCATGACCCCGTCGGAGGCCATCAACAGCACGTCCCCGGGCATGAGCTGTGCGCGGGATGCGGCGGGCTGGACGCGCTCCAGTATGCCCAGCGGCAGCCGTCCCCCCTCGATGCGCTCCACGACGCCGCCCCGCGCCACCAGCGTCGGGCAGGCGGCCAGCTTCACACACTCCGCCATGCCGGTGGAAAGGTTCAGTATCATCAGATCCACGGTGGAGAACATATCCTCAGCAGAGACATTGACCAGCATGGCGTTGACGGTCTCCACCGCCAGCCCCCAGTCCGCGCCCGCTGCCAGGAACCGCCCCAGCAGCCGCGCCGCCCGGGCGGATTCCCGGCCGGCCGCGTCGCCGCTGCCCATGCCGTCGCAGATCAGCACCAGCAGCCGCTCGTCGTCCAGCATGGCGGTCACGTGGCTGTCGCCGCTGGCCTCCCCCGGCAGCAGCGCGGCGCTGCCCGCGCCCACCGCCGCCGCGAGCTTCGGCTGTCGCGTCAGCCGCAGGGTCCGCCCCCAGGCTCCCGACGGCGCGTACAGCCCGCCCAGCGCCCGCGTCAGCCGGTCCGCCGCCCGTTGGGCCAGCGCCTCGGTCCACACCCCCTCCCGCAGGGTCACCGCCAGCTCCGACCCGGCCAGTGTCAGCGCGTCGGAGACGGGGATGTCCGCGCCCGCCAGCGCCGCCAGCGCCCGCCGCGCACGCCGGTCCCGCAGCCGCGGGGGCCGTGCCTGCGCCGCGGCCAGGGCGTCGATCAGCTGCCGCGCCTGCAAAAACTGGGCCGAGATCAGCCGGTTCTCCCCGCAGCGCTTCAGCTCTGAGCGCCGCCCCCGGGCGAAGTCCTCCAGCAGCTCCCCGATGCGGTCCGGGATCAGCCGCCCGCGGCGGCAGCGCCGGGTCAGCTCCACCGGCACGCCCTCCTCGAACAGGCCCGGCCCACCCTCCCACTCGGCGGCGTGGGTCACCAGGGCGCACAGCAGCCGCGCCCCGCGGTTGGCCTCGCCCGTCCAGCAGTCGCCGTAGTTCGGGCAGCCCTCGCACAGCGCCGCCCGCAGGCGGTTGATCAGCGCCTGCTCGTCGGGGAGGGATGCGGGGGTGAGGTAGCCCTCGGCCAGCTCCCCGAAGGCGGCGCTCAGCGCGTCGAGCCGCTTCAGGCTGTCCGCCCGCAGCAGCGCCGCCAGCCGGTCCGGGTCGCAGCCCGCCTCGGGCCTTTGCGCCCACCGGGCCGCCGCCTCGCGCCACGCCTCGGGCACCGCCAGCGTCAGCAGCGTCCCCGCGACCAGCCCCGCCAGCGCGGGGACAGGCAGCTTCATATAGAGAGCCCCTGCCAGCGCGCCCACCGTCACGACGGCGGCCCGCATAAACTCCGGGGCGCGCGGTCCCGCCTGGGCCAGCGCCCCGCACAGCCCCAGCGCGGCCACATAGCGCCCGTCCCCGCCCGTCAGCAGCGTCGCGCCACCCAGAGCCAGCCCCGCCAGCGCCCCCGCAGGCCACAGCAGCGCCGCCAGCAGCCCGCCCAGCCCCAATGCCGCAGGCGGACAGACGGCGCACAGCCCCGCCTCCCCCATCAGCCCCAGCAGGCACAGCCCGACCCGCGCCCCGGCCATCGCGCCGCGCCCGCGCCGCCGCGACGCGCCCCAGCGCAGC
>CADCAS010000017.1:46509-102473 GCA_902799465.1 uncultured Eubacteriales bacterium | reverse complement strand
TGGTCCTTTCTTTCGCCCCCCTTTCCCTTGATAAAACACCTGACAAGGCAGCTCGTCTTGTCAGGTGTTCCTCTGAGACTGTTTTTTTACAGCCCCTTTCTCCTTCCAGGCGTATGCGGGCGGCGACGAGCTTGGACAGGAAGTAGAGGATGGCGCACTCGTCCTCCTGCCAGATGCGGAGGCTTCGGGGCTCGGCGCAGAGCAGATAGCCGTTCGTGCCGGAGCCGTCCATGCTCACCCGCACGATCATCAGCGACTCCACCTCCATGGACGTGAGCGCGGCGTGCAGCCGGGGACAGCGCGTCCTCAGCCGCTCCAGGGTGTTGGTGGTGAAGTGGTCGTCGTGCTTCAGCAGCTCGTCGATGTCGCCGACGTCCTTTTTCAGGGACCGGTTGCGCACGGAGCGCAGCACGCGGCCGGGACCGGTGTAGTAGAGATCGGAGACCTGGAGCGCATCCATCAAAACAGGCGTCACGGAGCTCAGCCGGTGCCTGAGTCCGGGCGCCATCTCGAACTGGCGCGCCACCCTGTGCATCGAGGTGTAGATGCCGTCGCGAGCGATATGCCGAATGCGGATGTCCCTGTGCTTTTCCTCTACATATATAATGTAGCAGTTGCGCCCCTTCACCTTGCCCCGATAGAGGGTCTTGTCGATGAGGGAGAAGAGCGTCTCATAGTCACGTGCGTCGTCCGGGCAGGTGGCGCAGCCCACGGTGCCGGTGATGAAGAGGTCGCAGTCCGGAAGCGTCACGCTCCTGCGCAGCACGCCGTGCGCGCTGTAGAGGTCGCTCAAAAACGCCTTCTTGTCGGCATAGGTTCGATCCCGGAGGTTGACGAACAGGAATTCGTCCCCGCCGAAGCGCCCCGCAAGGCCGTAGCCGTCCAGAAACCGCGCCAGGTTCCCGGCCACGTCCGAGAGCACCTGGTCCCCCACGCTGTGACCGTAGGTGTCGTTGATGAACTTGAAGTTGTCCAGATCCAGTATGCCGAAGGCGAAGGGGGTGCCCGCGTCGATCAGCGCCCTGACGAAGCCCAGTATATAGGCCCGGGACACCAGTCCGGTCAGCGGGTCCAGCAGCATCTCCAGGCTGAACTGCCTGAGCCGCTCCTCAAAATAGGGATAGCGCGATAGCTGCGCCGCGTCGTACATGTGTGCGCCTCCCTTCCCGCAGAATGTAAACATTATAGCACAATCCCGGCAAAATGAAAAGCGTGCGGGAAAAAAGTTGTGCATATATATGAGTAATATTATTGACACTGTCCAAACACGATGTTATAATAGTTGAGAAATTTAGTTATTTTATGGGCTGGACGGTAAAAAGAACCTCGCCGCGTCAATGCGGCGCAATGGAGGCAGGGCGCTTGGAGAGGCAGAGGAGCGTTGGCGCGTATCGGACCATGGACCTGGCGATGTTCGCCGCGATGGTCGTGGTGTTCGAGACGCTGCTGGTCAACGCCGCCACCCGCTGGTTCCCGGGGCAGCCCTACACCGTGTCCGTGACGCCCGCGGTCACCGCCATCGTGCTGATGCGCTGGGGGCCCTGGGCCGCGCTGCATGCCACGCTGGGCGGCGCGGCGTTTTGCTTTGCCTCGGGCGCGAATCCCGGCCACTATCTGGTGTACGTCGCTGGCAACCTGCTGGGGCTTGCGGCGCTGACGATCAGAAAGCGGCTCACCCCCGAGGACATTCGGGAAAAGGTCTCGCTGAGCCTGCTGTTCGGCGGCGCGGTGTGCCTGCTGATGCAGCTGGGCCGGGCGGCGATCTCGGTGATGACGGGCGCGCCTTGCGCGCAGGCGCTGGGGTTTTTCACCACCGACGCCATCACGCTGCTGTTCACGCTGGTGATCGTCTGGATCGCCCGGCGGCTGGACGGCATCTTCGAGGATCAGGTTCACTATCTGCTGCGCATCCATCGCCAGGAGAAAGAGGAGGATTTTGATGAGAGCTAAGGGATCGGATTATCTGCTTTACGATCAGGCCAGCGGCGTCTACCGCGAGAGCCCGGAACAGGCCGTGCGGGACGACGTTGAAAAGCACTACTGGCTGCACGTGGGGCGCACCATCGCCAAGGACTGGCGGCTCTATGTGATGCTGCTGCCCACCATCCTGGTCTTCCTGTTCTGGCGCTACCTGCCCATGTATGAATTGCTGGGCGCGTTCAAGGTGGGGGATCAGGTCAAGTCGGTGTCCCAGCAGTACTTCGCCGGCTTCTCCTATTTCAAGACCCTGCTGGTGGGCGGCGGCACCGGCGGCCTGTCCGTCGAGTTCTGGCGCGCGCTGCGCAACACCTTCCTGCTGAGCTTCTACGGCCTGCTGTTCGGCTTCCCCATGCCGATCATACTGGCGCTGTTCTTCAACGAGGTGCGCTCCAACATCGCCCGGAGCGTCTACCAGGTGCTGACCTATCTGCCCAAGTTCATGTCCACCGTCGTCATGACCTCCCTGGTGATGATGCTGGTGAAGCAGGGCTCCCTCACCAGCGGCGCGGGCATCGTGTCCCGGGCCATGGCGAGCCTGGGCCTGATCTCCAGGGAGATGGCGCAGTCCGGCCTTCTGAATAATCCCAACTTCTTCCGCGGCATCTATCAGATCAGCGGCATCTGGGAGACCGCGGGCTACGACAGCATCGTGTTCTTTGCGGCGATCATCGCCATCTCGCCCACCAGCTACGAGGCGGCGCAGATCGACGGCGCGGGCAAGATGGCCCAGATGCGCTACGTGGTGCTGCCCAGCATACTCTCCACCATCGTTATCATGCTCATCATGCGCATAGGCTCGCTGTTGAACATCGGCTATGAAAAGGTGCTGCTGCTGTACAACAGCAATACCTACGTCACCGCGGACGTGGTCTCCACCTTCGCCCAGCGCTACGGCCTGGCGGGCGCCCAGAAGGGCATCGCCTCCGCCGCCGAGATGATGAACAACGTGGTGGGCATGCTGCTGGTCATCGGCGCGAACACGGTGGCCCGCAAGGCGTCCAACGTCTCGCTGTACTAAGGAGGGTCGTGGGCCATGAAGAGAAAACTTGAGATCTCCGAGCTGATATTCAAGATCGTCAGCTACACGCTTCTGACCGTCTTTGCCCTGGGCTGCCTGTACCCCTTTGTCTACGCCGTGTCCGCCTCCATCTCGGGGCAGCACGCGGTGGACTACGGCGAGGTGGTGCTGTTCCCCAAGGACATCCAGTTCGACGCCTTCCGCAGGATGTTCCACGACAACATGTTCTGGAACTCCTACTCCAACACCCTCTTCCTGACCGTCTACGGCACGGTCTGGGCGCTGGGCGTGGCGATCCTGGGCGCCTACGCGCTGTCCAAGAAGCGGCTGCTGTTCCGCAAATTCTTCAACTTCTACCTGGTGTTCACCATGTGGTTCTCCGCCGGCATCGTGCCGCAGTACCTGAACTACCTGGCCACCAAGAAGGTGTTCAACTCCGTGGGCATCATGGACGACAAGTGGCTGGTGGTCATCGCCATGGGCATGGCGGCCATGAACATCATCCTGCTGAGAAACGCCTTTGAAAACGTGCCCAGCGAGATCGAGGAGGCCGCCATCGTGGACGGCGCGACGGAGTTCGGCGTGCTGTCGAAGGTGTTCATCCCCATGTCCAAGTCCACCATCGCCACCGTGGCGCTGTTCTTCGCCATCTCCCGCTGGAACGGCTACTTCTGGGCGCGGCAGATGATCTCCAACTCCCACGAGCATCCCCTGCAGGTGTTCATCCGACTGACGCTGGAGGATTACACCAACTCCGAGACCATGGCGGGCTGGAACGAGACCTACGCCTCCGATTCCGTCATCTACGCCCTGATCGTCTGCTCCATCGTCCCCATACTGGTCATCTATCCCTTCATTCAGAAGTACTTCGCCAAGGGCACCAACGCCGGCGGCGTCAAGGAATAATTGGGAATTGGGAATTGGGAATGGGGAATTGAGAACGGTCGAGTCCGAGGGGGCTCCCGCGATCCCGCAGATTCCGTTTTCCATATCCCATTGACGGAAAGCTACAGCTGTGCGCGGTTTGCGTACAGCTGCCCGCCCACAATATTTAAGGAGGAACCATTCATGAAGAAGCTACTGTCCATCCTGCTGGCGTGCGTGATGCTTATGTCCTGCGCCGCGATGGCCGAGGGGACCGTGCTGCGCATGGCCACCGGCTACAACAGCACCAAGACCGGCATCGCCTTCGACGCCGAGACCGCCGGCAGCGGCGTGACCCTGGCCGACGGCAAGACCTACAACACCGGCGACCTCAAGCCCACCTGGGTGGCGCTGGAGGAGATCCTGGGTGTCAAGTTCGAGGACAAGTACCAGGGCAACAACACCTCCAAGGAGTTCGAGTTCTGGAAGGACCGCCTCAACGAGGTGGATATGGTCAGCGGCACCGCGGCCACCCTGTCCGAGTACGGCGAGGCCGGCAGCCTGGTCAACCTGGCCGAGCACATGGACAAGCTGCCCAACTTCCAGGCCTACCTGGATGCCAACCCCATCGTGCGGCTGTCCATCACCGGCAACACCTCCACCGGCGCGATCTACTTCAGCCCCTACTTCGACGGCGTCAACGACATCGAGCGCATGCCGCTGATGCGCGTGGATTGGGTGCAGAAGCTGCTGGACGGCGAGGGTGAGTTCACCGCCGACGCCTGCAACGACACCGCCGCCCCTGTCTATCAGCCCTACATGCCCACCAGCGGCACCGTCGAGATCGAGACCGTGACCGCCGACGGCTCCGCCACCGAGATGGTGACCAAGAACTACGACGCCGCGGGCAACATCGTGGCCCTGATGAACGAGAAGGGCGCCATGTCCGGCGTTGAGGCCGTCAACATGCTGCGCGCCTACATCGACGCCGCCTACGACGGCTACTATGGCGCCCAGCGCTCCAACCTGTTCGTGGGTCAGAACGCCGCCTGGGACGCCGACGAGCTGGTCGCCCTGCTGCGCTGCGTGGTGGCCAATCCCCAGACCCTCAACGGCACCGATTCCGTCCAGGGCCTGTTCACCCGCGAGGAGGCCAACAACGGCCGCCGCGTGGACATGATCCGCCTGGCCGGTCACCTGTTTGGCGTGCGCGGCATGGAGTCCCGTCAGGATTACCTGTACGTGGGCGCGGACAACGAGCTGCACGACGCCCGCCAGGAGGCGCCTGCCTACGAGGCCATGGGCTACATGAACGCCATGGCGCAGGAGGGCCTGATCTCCAAGGCGTTCCTGGATGCCTCCGAGGAGAACAGCGGCACCTATCTGGAGAACGATCTGGGCTTCATGTCCTATGACTACAACCAGACCCAGACCATCATGAACGCCACCAAGCTCCAGGAGGGCGAGAAGTACATGGCGGTCATGCCCCCCGTGGCGCGCTGGTACGACGGCACCGATGAGAACGGCGTGTACATGCGCTTCACCGAGTCCTGGCGCTCCGTCAAGACCGACGGCTGGGCCATCTCCAAGGCCGGCGTCGAGTCCGACCCCGCCAAGCTGGACGCTGCGCTGTCCTTGATCGACTACGCCTACTCCGAGAAGGGCCAGATCCTGATGAGCTACGGCCCCGACGCCTTCATCAAGACCAAGGATGACGGCTCCTACGAGACCTTCGTCTTCAACGGCAAGGAGATGCCCGTCATCGCCGACGCCACCTACGACGAGCTGTGGGAGAAGGCCAACGGCAACTACACCAACTACGCCCGCATGTACCTGGGCTCCACCCTGTCCTTCGTCAAGAGCCAGGCCTTCGAGTATCAGTGCACCCACGAGGTCGGCAAGGAGGGCGCGGGCTATATCTCCAACGCCATCGCCCTGGGCACCATCAAGCATCCCGAGCTGGCCATCACCGAGAACCCCTGGTATACCTCCATGCCCACCGTGCTGCCCAACACCAAGGTCGAGAACGACGAGCTGAACACCTACACCGAGCTGACCGCCAAGGGCAAGTTCAACCTGTCCAAGGACGGCGAGAACGCCTTCGTCGACCTGATCGTCAAGGGCTTCACCCTGGACGGCATGACCAGCCCCGAGGAGGCCGTCGAGACCGTCATCACCGCCTGGTACGGCGACATGTACCTCTTCGCCAAGGGCGACGCCTGGGTCCGCCTGCTGGACTACTACAGCAGCCTGTAATTTACTGGTAACTGTTCAGTCCTGTGACAAACAGAGATTTGGTAGGCTGCGGGGGATGACCTCTCAGTCAGCCTAACAGCTGACAGCTCCCCTGGAAGGGGAGCCAAGGCGACGCTTTATCTTCCTCTTGGCTCCCCTTTCAGGGGAGCTGTCGCCGACGAAGTCGGTGACTGAGAGGTCGTTCCCCGTTACCTCGGATAATCTCCACTTATCACAGCAGAACTGAATAGATACATTTACTGAATTGATAATTGAGAAGGGACAATGGAAAACGAAGGCGCAAATCCTTTCGGATTTGCAGGATTGAAGGCTGCGCCTGATCGGAGCACAGATCAGGAGCGCCGTGGCCTATCGCCGTTATCCCACATTTTCCATTCTCCATTCTCCATTCAACCATCCACCTCCCCCTCCCGCCAACCCCGGGAGGGGAGGACTCCACTGATCGGGGGAAGGTCTAAATGTATAAGAGGCAGATGAAAATACAGCGGATCGCCTGCTTTCTGTCGCTGGCCGCGAGCGCGCTGGTGTTCCTGTACGCGCTCGGGCTGATGACGGATCTCTACGATATGCTGTATACGATGGTCCCGGAGCCCAACAATCCCGATACGGTCAAGGTTGCCGGCGCCATGATCTACTACGATATGCAGGGCTTCAACCAGACGCTCCTGCGCGCCGGCATTGGCCTGATCCTGATGTCCTGCCTGCTGTTTATCACCAATACCCATTCGCGCAGGAAGTACTACATCGGAAACTACGCGGCCATCTGCTTAAACGCCGTGGCCAACATCGGCGTGGCGCTGTGGGCGCGGGGACAGATCGTGGCCTATAAGACCCAGTATCTGACCACCGTGGACTTCACGCAGCTGGAGCGCAGGCTGTCCCGCGCGGGCACCTACACCGACTCCACCTTCTGGTTCGACGCCCACGCCGGGGTGTTTGCCGTCGCGCTGGTGGCGGTGGCGCTCCTGATCGTATGCGCCGTGTGGAAGCTGTCGCTGATGAAGAACGAGAAGCGGCTCCTGGAGGCCGGAAGGGTGGTGTCGGCATGATGAACGATCAGGCGGTCCGGCTGGATCGCATGCGCTTTACCAAGAACACCACGTCCTCGAGGCTCACGCTGCTGGCCATCGTGTTCGACGTATTGTACTTCGTGCTGCTCTACAGGATCAACGTGGAGTACTACTACAACATCCTCATGGGCGCGTCCATACTCTACAATCTGGTGTTCATGCTGGCGGCCTTCCTGTCCTCCGAGGGCGTGAAGAACTACAAGCAGGGCTATTCCTACGTGCTGTGCGCGCTGGGGATCATCCAGATCGTTCGGATATTCATACTGCCCGTGCCCGCGCACAACGCCGTCGTCACCGTCGGCGGCGCGGAGATCATGGCCATGAGCCAGGGACAGTTCGTCCGCGTCGTCATCTATCTGGTGGCCTCCGCGGCCTGCCTGTTCGCGGCGGCGGTGGTCAATCTGTCCAAGAGCCGCGCGCTGGCGGCGCATGTGGCCGGCCTTCAAGGCCGGAAGGCTTAAGGAGGGCGCGCTATGGCAGAGCTGAGCTTACATCACATCGACAAGATCTATGACAACAACGTCCAGGCGGTCTACGACTTCAACATCGACATCAAGGATGGCGAGCTGATCGTGCTGGTGGGCCCCTCGGGCTGCGGCAAATCCACCACCCTGCGCATGGTGGCGGGCCTGGAGGACATCTCCAACGGCCAGCTGCTGCTGGACGGCCGGGACATCACCCGCGTGCCCGCCAAGGACCGCGACATGGCCATGGTGTTCCAGAACTACGCCCTGTACGGCCACATGACCATCTATGAGAACATGGCGTTCTCGCTGGTGCTGCGCAAGGAGGACCCCAACGTCATCCACAAGAAGGTGCTGGCGGCGGCGGACATCCTGGGTCTGACCACCCAGCTGAACAAGAAGCCCTCCCAGCTCTCCGGCGGCCAGCGTCAGCGCGTGGCCATGGGCCGCTCCATCGTGCGAAATCCCAAGGTGTTCCTCTTTGACGAGCCGCTGTCCAACCTGGACGCCAAGCTGCGCGGCGCGACGAGGCGCGAGATACTGCTTTTGCACAAGCGCCTGAACGCCACCATGATGTATGTCACCCACGACCAGACCGAGGCGCTGACGCTGGCGGACCGCATCGTCTGCATGTCCATGGGCCATGTGCAGCAGATCGGCACGCCGCTGGAGCTGTACGACTCCCCGAACAACACCTTCGTGGCGGGCTTCATCGGCCTGCCGCCCATGAACTTCTTCGACGTGACCTTTGAAAACGGCGCGCTGCGCGGCAAGGGCTTCGAGGTGCCGCTGAACGACGAGGAGCGCGACACCCTCTCCGCCTACAACCGCAAGCCCATCACCCTGGGCGTGCGCCCGGAGGACATCGTTGAGGGCGGGGCGCTGATGACCAGGGTATTCTCCAACGAGAACCTGGGCATGAACACCCTGGTGCACGGCCACATGGGCGACAGCATCCGCGTGACCGCGAAGCTGCGCGGCTGGACCAATTACAAAAACGGCGACACCGTGGGTCTGGCCTTCAAGCGCAAGCACTTCTTCGACAAGGAAACCACCAACGCCATCCGGAAAGGGGGACGATGAGCCGTGTCTGAATTCATCCGCAAGCGCCTCGTGGCGCTCAAGCGCAAGCCCCAGACCATCGCCCTGATCGCCTTCGGCCTGGCGTTCGTGTACTATTCCATGAACCTCACCAAGATCTCTGACACCACCGCCTACATCAATCTGCCCGGCATGGGTCTGGCGGGCTTTGCCACCATGCTGTTCTCCATACTGATGCTGGTGTGCTTCAACAACGCCTTCCCGCACCGCAAGAAGGTCAACGTGCCGATGCTCGTGCTGATGTTCGTGCTGGTGGGCATCGTGATCTTCGCCGGGATATTCTATCAGGCCCGCATCACCGAGGCGCTGACCCGCGAGGTGAACCCCATCACCGTCTCCGCAGACAAGAGCTACATCTCCGCGGCGCAGACCATGCTGTCGGTGCACCGGATCATACTGATCATCGGCGTGGCGCTGGTGGCGACGCTGCCGGTGTACTCCAAGGCGCTCAAGAAGATCAACACCAACGTGGAGGTCGAGGAGAACGAGGACATGGGCGCCATCGACATCAGCGGCGAGGACGCCTGACGCTGAGCTATGGCGCGCAAGAAAAACGCCCCGGCGCCCAGGGATGAGCGCCGCGCGGCGGAGTACTACAAGCTCAACCTCAAGGCCGTGGACGACCTGGTGGAGGCCGACGTCTCCAACTCGCCCAAGGTCTCCGAGGAGGAGCTGCGCAAGTACCGCTCCGGGCCGAAGCTGCGGCTGTCGGAGGGACTCAAGGCCCTGCTCATCAAGGCCTGGTTCAACGGCGCGACTTGCTTCTTCTTCCTGTGGGGACTGGGCACCTATCTCAACGACCCGCTGGACCAGCTGGTGATCCTGGGCCTGGCGCTGGGCGCGGTCAACGACCTGCTGACCAACAACGTCTATCGGTTCTACGCCAGGACCCCCGGGGCCAACGACCGCTGGATGATGTTTCCCCAGCCGGCGTTCTGGACGCTGCCGCTGAATCTGGTCTACGCCCTCGCGCTGCTGTTTTGCGTGGTCACCACCTACAACGCCGTCAACGCCGCCCTCATCCATCTGACGCGCGCGGCGTCGGACAGCGTGCCGCTGGGGGTGGGGCCGATCCTGTTCGGGGTGTTCGCCACCGCCTGGGATATGATCTTTATCACCATCAAGCATACGGCGCGCAGCGTCCTCACCGATGCCAGACGCGCCGCCAAGGGAGAGTAATCGTCGTGTTTCACGCCATCTACGCGGGAGGCGCCTCCGCCTGCTTCGAGCTGGACAACACCGCCCCCTTCTACGCGCCCGCGCCCTATACCGTGCTGCTCGACGGGCAGGCGGTCATGGAGGGGAAGGAGAACGTATTCTCCCTCTACGGCCTGACCCCGGACACCGTATACAGCGTGACGCTGCGCACGGACGGCGCGGAGGAGACCCTGAAGTTTCGGACAGCGCCCGAGCCCTGCGCCGTCAGCGTGCGGGCGTTCGGCGCGGCGGGGGATGGTAAGACCGTGGACACCGCCGCCATACAGCGGGCCATACTGTCGCTGCCTAAGGGCGGGCGGCTGGTGTTCCCGGCGGGGACCTATCTGACCGGCCCGATCCTGTTGAAGAGCCACATGACGCTGGAGCTTCAGGCGGGTGCGACGCTCAGGGGTCTGACGGACAAGGCCGCCTACCCGGTGCTGCCCGCCACGGCAGAGGATCTGGACGGGGGGCCCCGCGTCCACTTCGGCAGCTTCGAGGGCCTGCCCCGGGACATGTACGCGGCGCTGGTCACCGGGGAGTACGCCGAGGACATTGCCATCGTCGGCCCCGGCCGCATCGACGGCGACGCCCAGCACGGCGACTGGTGGCAAACCTTCAAGGACGACCCGGTGGCGCGTCCGAGGCTGATGTTCTTAAATCGCTGCAAGAACGTGACCGTTCACGGCGTGGACATGCGCAACGCCGCCTCCTGGCACCTGCATCCCTATTACTCCGACGACATCGCCTTCTACGACGTCTCCGTCTCCGCGCCCAAGGACAGCCCCAACACCGACGCGCTGGACCCGGAGTGCTGCGACGGCGTGACCATCGTGGGCTGCCGCTTCTCGGTGGGGGACGACTGCATCGCCATCAAGTCCGGCAAGCTGGAGCTGGCCCGGGAGTGCCTGCGCCCCGCCAGCCGCCACACCATCCGCAACTGCCTGATGGCCTTCGGCCACGGAGCCGTGACCCTGGGCAGCGAGATCTCCGGCGGCGTGCGGGACCTGTCCGTCAGCCAGTGCCTGTTCAGGGCGACCGACCGGGGCCTGCGCATCAAGACGCGCCGGGGCCGCGGCAGGGACTGCGACATCGACGGCATCGCCTTCGACAACATCCGCATGGAGCGGGTGGCGACGCCCATCGTCATGAACATGTGGTACCGCTGCGTGGACCCGGACGGCGATTCCGAGTACGTCCAGAGCCGCGACCCGCTGCCGGTGGACGACCGCACCCCCCGGCTGGGCGGCTTCCGCTTTGCCAACATGGACTGCGTGGACGCCGAGGCGGCGGCCTGCTACTGCGACGGCCTGCCAGAGCAGCCCATCGGGTCGGTGACCTTTGAAAACGTCCGCGTGCGCTTTGCCGACGACGCGAAGCCCGGCGTGCCTTCCATGTTCACCAACGCGCCGGAGCGCTGCCGGATGGGCCTGTATTTCAACAACGTTCGCAAAGTGACGCTGAAAAACGTCGCCGTGGAGGGCCACGACGGGGAGGCCGTCGTGCAGACCGCGGTGGGCGAGGTCATCACGGAAGGATTTGAGGAAAAGCCCTATGTATGAGGCCATTGATCGTTATGTATTCAGCCTGATCGAGCGCTCCACCCCGGAGCGCACCGTCTGGAACATCGAGAAGGCGCGCCAGGGCATACCGACGAACTGGAACTACATCGACGGCTGCATGATTACCGCGCTGCTGGCGATGTCCGACATCACCGGCGACAACCGCTACTTCGACTTCGCCCGGACCTTCATCGACGCCTTCGTCTCCGAGGATGGCGCCATCCGCACCTTCGATGCCGAAAAGCACACGCTGGACGACATCAACGAGGGCCGCGTGCTGTTCAGGCTGTATCAGAAGACCGGGATGGAGAAGTACCGCCGCGCCGCCCAAACGCTCAGGGACGCGCTGGAAAAGCAGCCCCGCACCTTCGAGGGCAGCTTCTGGCACAAGCAGATCTATCCCAACCAGGTCTGGCTGGACGGCATCTACATGGCCATGCCCTTCCTGGCGCTGTATGAGAGCCAGTTCGGCGACGGGGACTATTCCGATGTGGTCCGGCAGATCGAGACCGTCCGGGACCGCATGCGGGATGACAGGACCGGCCTCTACTACCACGGCTACGACGCCAGCAGGACCGCCTTCTGGGCCGATCCCATGACGGGGCTTTCCCAGAGCTTCTGGCTTCGCAGCATCGGCTGGTTTGCGGTGGCGCTGGCGGACCTCATTGAGATCCTCCCGGCGGGGGCGGGCAGGGATACCCTCAGGGGCATCTTTGCCGACCTGATGGCCGCCGTGTGGAGGTTCAGCGACCCGGAGACCGGCATGTACTGGCAGGTGCCCGACAGGCCCGGCGAGGCGGGCAACTATCTGGAGAGCAGCGGCAGCGCCATGCTGGCCTACGCCATGCTCAAGGGCGCGCGGCTGGGGGCGCTGGACGGGGAATACGCCGATCATGGTCAGAAGACCTTCGACGGCATCATGCAAAAGTACCTGACCATCGCGGAGAACGGGGACCTTAATCTGGGCGGCATCTGCCTGGTGGCGGGCCTCGGCCCCGAGGACAACCGCCGCCGGGACGGCAGCTATGCCTACTACATCTCCGAGCCCGTGGTGGAGAACGACGCCAAGGGCGTCGCCCCCTTCGTGCTGTGCTATACGGAGATCAAGCGGCGCAACGGTTAAACCAACGATGAAAACGCTCAAGGAGGCGCTGATATGGCGTATTTGACGCTGAAGAACATCAACAAGATTTACCCAAACGGCTATCACGCGGTCCACAACTTCAATCTTGAAATTGAGAAGGGTGAATTTGTTGTCTTCGTCGGGCCGTCGGGCTGCGGCAAGTCCACGACCCTGCGCATGATTGCCGGCCTTGAGGACATCTCCAACGGCGACTTCCTCATCAACGGGAAGCGGGCCAACGAAATGGGTCCCCGGGAGCGCGAGGTAGCGATGGTGTTTCAGAGCTACGCCCTCTATCCCCAGATGACCGTGTACGATAACATCGCCTTCGGCCTCACCCTCCAGGGCGTGGACGAGGAGGTCATCGAAAAGCGCGTCCAGAAGACGGCGAAGATACTGGGCCTGACGGACTACCTGGACCGCCTGCCCCGCGCCCTCTCCGGCGGCCAGCGCCAGCGCGTGGCCATTGGGCGCGCCATCATCCGTAAGGTGGGCATCTTCCTGATGGACGAGCCGCTGTCCAACCTGGACGCCAAGCAGCGCGTGACCATGCGCTATGAGATCGCCCAGATCCACCGGGAGACCGGCGCGACCACCATCTACGTCACCCACGACCAGACCGAGGCCATGACCCTGGCGGACCGCATCGTGGTGATGAAGGACGGCTACGTCCAGCAGATCGGCACCCCCTACGAGCTGTACTACAAACCGGCCAACGTGTTCGTGGCGGGCTTCATCGGCGAGCCGCCGATGAACTTCGTGCGCGGGACCGTCAAGAACGGCTGCATCGCCCTGGGCGACAACGCGCTGGATCTGTCCAGGAAGCTCAAGGACATCGCCCGCTACGAGGGCAAGGAGCTGGTGCTGGGCTTCCGCCCCGAGGCCATCGCCCTGGGCGCGCAGGACGGCTATGTGGTCAATTGCAGGGTGGAGCTTACCGAGATGCTGGGCGACAACACCAACGTCTACGTCACCTCGAAGGAACAGCAGGCCATCCTCAAGGTCGACTCCCACGACACCCCCGAGACCGACGCCGACATCACCTTCACCATCCCGCTGGAGAGCGTCTATCTGTTCGACGCCGAGACGGAGAATGTGATCGCCTGATCAATACAATGAGCATGACCCCCGGTCAACGCCGGGGGTCATGCTATGAGAAAGGATGAATGATGTGAATATTGGCATTCGCCTCCACGACACCGCCCCCGGCACCCTGGAGGAGCGGCTGGGCTTCGCCCGGGAGCAGGGCTTTTCCTGCGTCCACCTGGCGCTGTCCAAGGTGCTGCCCGATTTCGACATGAACGACGCGCCACGACTGCTCGACGACGCCCTGGCCCGCCGGGTGAAGGACGCCCTGGCGAACACCGGGCTGGAATGCGCCGTGCTGGGGTGCTACCTGAAGCTGGCCACGGAGGACCCGGCGGCGCTCGAGCGTACCCGCGACATCTACCGCGCGCACCTGCGCTTCTCCAGGGAGATCGGCGCGGGCGTGGTGGGCACGGAGACCCCGCCCGCCCCGGGACTGAAGCCGGACATCCACTCCGACGAGGCGCTGGCGGTATTCCTCCGCGCCGTGGAGCCGCTGGTGCGCTGCGCCGAGGAGGAGGACGCCGTGCTGGCCATCGAGCCGGTGGCCTGCCACATCGTCAATACCGTTGAGCGCGCCGAGCGCATGCTGGACGCCCTCCATTCGGACCATGTGCGCATCATACTGGACGCCGTCAACCTGCTGACGCGGGAGAACTACACCCAGGCCGACGCCATCGTCGAGGACGCCCTGCGCCGCTTCGGGGACCGGGTGAGCGTGCTGCACATGAAGGATTACACCGTGGACCCGGATGCCTTCATGACCGTGGCCTGTGCCTGCGGCACGGGCGGCATGGACTATGGCCGGCTGCTGCGCTTCGCCCGGGAGCGGGGCGTGCCCATGACACTGGAGAACACCCGCCCGGACAACGCCGAGGCGGCGCGGCTTATGCTGGAGAGGGAGGCGCTGAAATGCGGTATGTGATCGCGCCCGCGGGCGGCAACTTCACGTCGATCCAGGCTGCGGTGGACGCCGCCGCGGACGGGGATACCCTGATCGTCCGACCCGGGACCTACCGCGAGCGGGTGGTGGTCCATCGCAACCGCCTGCGCATCGTCGCGGAGGAGGACGCCGTGCTCACCGGCTCGGGCTGCGCCAAGGACAGATATCCCGACGGAACGGAGAAGGGGACCTTCCTGTCCGCCACGCTGCTGGTGCTGGGGGATGACGTGACGGTGGAAAACCTCACCGTGCGCAACGATGCCGGGGACGGCCGCGTGGTGGGCCAGGCCGTGGCGGTCTACGCCGCCGGGGACCGGGGCGTGTGGCGCAAATGCCGCTTCATCGCCCATCAGGATACCCTGTTCTGCGGCCCGGTACAGCCCGGCGTGCTGGAGGAGATCGCGCCCCGGACGCTGGAGGGCGTGGAGTGCGTGCCCGCCGTGAACGAGCCCGCCGCGACCCGCGGGCGGCAGTACTTTGAGCGCTGCGAGATCCGGGGAGACGTGGACTTCATCTTCGGCTCCTACCGCTGCTGGTTTGAGGGTTGTACGCTCTTCATGAATGAGCGCGGCGGCTGGTATACCGCCGCCAACACCCCGAAGGACCAGCCCTGGGGCTTCGTGTTCCGCGACTGCGCGCTGACGGGCGCGTGCGCCGAGGGTGCGGGCAAGCTGGGACGCCCCTGGCGGGCCTATGCCCGGACGCTGTTTCTGGGCTGCCACATGGATGAACACGTCAGCCCCCGCGGCTTCGAGGACTGGGACAACTGGGATGGCATCCGGGAGATCACCGAGCGCTGCGGCGAGTGGGGGACCACCGGGCCCCGCGCCGACCAGTCCCAGCGCCACCCCAGACAGAAGCGGCTCACCGACGCCGAGGCCGCCGCCGTCACCCCGGAGGCGGTGCTGGACGGGGACTGGTTCAGAGCGTCTGTTTGATTTTTCGATAGTACAGGTAGGCGCAGAACGCCATGCACGTCCAGCCAATGGCGCAGGCGAAGGCGATGCCCCGTATGCCCAGCCGTGGAGCCAGGATGTAGGTGAAGGCGGTGCGGAGGGTGATCTGTATGCCGGTCATCAGTATGGTGACGGGCATGCGCCCCATGCCCCGGAAGAAGCCCTGGAACCAGTTGGTGATGGCGGGCAGCGCGTAGAGGAAGGCCATCACCTGGAGATAGTCCGCGCCGATGGACACGATCTGCGGGGCGTCGCCCGCCTTCAAAAACAGCTGTACGAACCGCCCGCGCAGCGTGTAGGCCAGCGCGCAGATCAGTACAAAGTACGAAAGCTCCAGCGCCAGCGCGGCGCGGGCCCCCGGCAGCAGCCGTTCACGCTTCTTTGCGCCCCGGTTCTGGGCCAGATACGCGGAGAGGGAGGCCGCGATGCCCTGCTCGGGGATGCAGGCGAAGTCGTCCACCTTCGTCACGGCGTTGTAGGCGGCGATGGTGTCCACCCCCAGGGCGTTGACCTGCCGCTGGATCAGCACCTTGCCAATGGGCTGGAGCATCTGCTGGAGCGCCGTGGGCCCGCCGTAGGCCATGATGCGGCGAAACAGCTCGCCGTCCCGGCGGAGGTCCTTCCGGCGGGGCAGCAGCTCGGCGGTGCGCCGCGCCATGTACCACAGCGCCATCGCCGCCGAGGCCGCCTCCGCCGCCACCGTGGTCACCGCGCTGCACACGATGCCGAAGCGCAGCACCCCCAGGAAGAACAGGTCCAGCGCCGCGTTGAGTATGGAGGAAAAGGCCAGAAAGCGCAGGGGCGTCTTCGTGTCGCCCACCGCCTTGAGCCCCGCGGCCAGGGTGTTGTAGAGGAAGGTGAACGGCGCGCCCAGAAAGGTGATGCGCAGGTAGACGGCGGTGATCCCCAGTATGCTCTCCGGGACCTCCAGCAGCCGAAGCAGCGCGGGCGTGAACAGCACCCCCAGCAGGGTGATAACGGCGCTGGCGGTCACCCCGAAGCGCAGCGTGGTTCCCAGCGCGCGACGCACCCGGTCCAGGTCCTTCGCGCCGAAGGCTTCGCCCATCATCACCCCCGCGCCGATGCACATGCCCGATATGCCCAGTATCACCAGGTTCATCACCGGCGCGGCGATGCCCTCGGCGGACAGCGCCTCCCGCCCGATGAACCGCCCCGCGATAATGGAATCCACCGCGTTGTAGGCCAGCTGGAGCCAGTTGCCCAGCAAAAGCGGCAGGGCGTACCGCCACAGATGGCCGATGGGCCGGCCCTCCGTCATGTCCCGCATGCAATCACCCTCTCTGTGTAGGCTTTTATTGTAGCACAACGGGGAGGATGTGGCAAGATTGCGAGGCATTAGGCATTAGGTGGGGGTAGGACAGATTTCTTATCTTTGATGTAACGCATAATTCAATGCTACACGCCCAACTCCTCACTATCCACTCCTGCTTTTTTACAGAACCTGCCAAACACAAACAACGGAGTCACACCATGCTGATCTATGCCATAGACGACGAGCCGGGGATGCTGGAGGCGCTTTGCCGGGCCATTGGAGAGGCCGCGCCGGGAGCGGCGGTCGTGGCGTTTGACCGGGCCGAGGCGGCGCTGGCGCGCGGGGGAGAGGTCCCCGATTATGTGTTCACGGACATTCACCTGCCCGGTATGGACGGGCTTGCGCTGGCGGCGCGGATGAAGCGGCGTCACCCGGCGGCGAAGGTGGTGTTCGTCACGGCCCACCCGGAGCATGCCCTGGACGCCTGGATGGCGCGGGGCGACGGCTTCATCGTCAAGCCCGTCACGGCGGCGCGCGTCCGTCAGGAGCTGGATTACCACGCCCCGGCGGCGTCGGGGCAGCTGGAAAAGCTGGAGGTGCACTGCTTCGGGCGGTTTGAGGTGTTATGGCGCGGCGCGCCGCTCATGTTTGGCCGGAGGCAGACCAAGGAGCTGCTGGCCTATCTGATCGACCGCAAGGGCACGGTCTGCGCCGCCGAGGAGATCGCCGCCACCCTCTGGGAGGACGAGACCAACATCGACGTCATGAAGACCCGCCTGCGGCAGCTGATCAGCGATCTGCGCGGTACGCTTGAGAAGATCGGGCTCGAGGACATGGTGATCCGCCGCCGGGGTCTGCTGGGGCTGCGGCTGGAGCGCGTGGACTGCGACTACTATCGCATGCTGGACGGGGATCCGGGCGCGGTGAATGCCTTCCGGGGCGAATACATGGCCCAGTACGGCTGGGCAAACTTCTCCGAGGGCAACGTGAACTTTTGGCGGCAATGAGTCAAAGTGGTAAAATTTTTCAGGAATGGTCAAACCATTCCTTTTTTATTGTTTACAGTTACGGTAGTGTACGATTAATGATTATAATCTATAATGTGATGATACTATAGAAAAACTGGGAAGGTATGTCCGCGCGATGGGGGAAAGACCATCGGGGACGCCGACTCAAAGCGGAGACATCATCCAATCAAACGCGCGATGAGCATGGACGGGAGGTAAATGAGATGAAGCGAATCCTGTGCGCACTGTTGGCCCTTGCGATGCTGGCCGGCGGCTACTGCATGGCGGAGGCCGCCTCGGCGGCGTCCGACGGTCCGACCTATTATGAACACGACGGGCGGGTGACACTGATCGACGGCGCATGCGTCGACCATCCCGTCAACAGCTTTGAGGACGCGGTGCAGGTCATCGACGGCGTCATCGACCAGCTGGGCGGCGACGCGCAGACCCGGCTGGACCCTTGGCGCGACCTGACCGACGCCTACGGCAACCACTACTACGTGTTCCGCCAGATGCACGCCGACACCACGGTGCTGGGCGGCGCGGTGAAGGTGGTCACGGACCCGGCGGGCGCCATGCTGGGGCTGAGCAGCTCCATCGTCTCCAACCTGCCCGCGGCGGAGACCGAAAAGGGCATCACCGCCGCGGAGGCGGAGCAGATCGTGCTGGACCACGCCCGGGAGACCACGCAGGCGGACATCACACTGCTGGAGGGCCTGACGGACCGCATGATCCTGCCCGTGGCGCTGGAGCTGGACATCGAGGCCGAGGACATCGATGGCGCACGCTACGTCTGGGTCGTCTACACCGACAACCCCGACAGCCGCATGGACCGCTCCTCCGACCTGCCTTATCTGGCGCATTACGTGACCCTGACGGGCGAATACCTGTACAGCCTGCCCACCATCATGCCCAACGACGAGGCAGGGGCCAGCGGCTTCGATTCCAGCTACGTGTTCGAGTTCATGGAGCCCGTGGACTACACCGGCTATGTGGACCTGTCCACCGGCGAGGAGATGGAGCTGACCGTCAACGTCATGCGGGACAAGCGCACCGGCATGTACTATCTGGGCAACCTGGAGCGCCGCATCGTGGTGGCCGACTGCTGGGAATACCTGTACAACGGCGGGCGCGTGGTGCTGGCAGCCAGCCCGGACAACCTGGAGTGGGACCAGGTGGGGCTGCTGTCGCTTTACAACTACTGCCGCGCCTATGACTACTACAAGGAGATCGGCTGGTCCGGCGGCGACGGTCTGGACACCCCGATTCTGATCCTGAACGACTACTGCGACGCCAACCATAAGCCCGTGAACAACGCGGCCTACGTGGGCGGCTATCTGGGCTGGCAGATGTTCCTGGCCAGCCAGGGCAACGACCTGTCCCAGTGCCTGGACGTGCTGGCCCACGAGTTCACCCACTGCGTCACCGGCTCCGTCATGACCTACAACGCCTACATGAACGACTTCGGCGCGATCAACGAGGCCATGAGCGACATCCAGGGCAAGACCTGCGAGATGCTGATGGAGGGCCGCGAGGAGATGAACTGGACCCTGGGCGACGAGGGCACGACCCCCGTGCGCAGCCTGAGCGATCCCCATCAGTTCAGCCAGCCCGAGTTCACCTGGGATGTGTACTACATGCCCAACGCCAAGACGCCCACCGAGCTCAACGACCGTGGCGGCGTGCACACCAATTCCTCGCTGCTGAACAATCTGGCCTGGCGGCTCTATGAGAAGGGCGGCATGACCTTAGAGGAGGGCCGCGCCTTCTGGTTCACCGTGGACTGCGCCATGGTGCCCGGCACGGATTACGCCCAGCTGGCGGAGCTGCTGCCCTGGGCGCTGCGGGTGACCGGCCTGGAGAAGTACGACGCCGAGCTTCGGCGCGCGCTGGACGCCACCCGGCTGGGCGTCGTGGACATCCCCGAGGTGTTCGACGAGGACCGCGCCCTGGTGACCCTGAACCTGCCCGAGAATCCCATCTTCGACGACGAGCAGTGGGTTTTGCAGATCTACACTGTCAACGTGGAGAAGCTCATCTCCAGCGTGAAGAACATCTTTGGCCACGTGTTTATCGGCGATTTCAGCGTGCTGCCGCCCACCGTGCAGGCCATGCTGAACGGGGAAGCGGGGGAGGACGCCCTGCCCGCCCCGGCGCAGGAGGAAAAGGGCCTGGTCGGGACGCTGATGGACTTCTTCAACGGCACGGAGGAGCAGGCGGAGGAAGAGCCGTCCGCCGAGGAAGCGGAGGAGCTGCCCGCGTGGGTGACCCAGGAGCTGCCCGCGTGGATCGACGAGTACTTCTCCGGCGTGTTCTACATGAGCTCCACCAACGCCGGTCAGGACGGGCGCACCATGCGCATGGTGAGCATCCCCGGCCACTCCATGCCGCTGCTGATCCACGGCATCTACAACCAGGACACCAGCAAGCTGGACGACACCTATCTGCTGGGCTACTTCGGGGGCCAGTGGTACGACCTGGCTGCCGCTATGGCCGAGATGAATGAAGAGGCGGAGGTGGGCGAGGACGGCCTCACCGACGGCATGCGCGATTTCGCCGACCGCCTGGGCGAGCAGATCGAGAACAGCGGCTTCAATTTCAAAAACCTTGAGGACTATCTGGACCTGTTGTTCTTCCGCGCCGAGGGCGGCGTGGCCAGCGAGCTGCCCGCCACCGGCCTCGAGACCATCACACCCGTCCCCAGCGAGGCCTTCGACGATATAATAGAAACCGCTGAGGATGCCGAGCCCCGCATGTCCCGCCCCAAGCTCGAAAAGAGTGAAATGCAGGAGGCGGCGTAGGATTACATAATTTGGATGAACCCCAAGGAGGGCTTCCTCATGGCACATCCCTATATTGATCGGCGGCTGTATGACGCCATTGTGCGCTTCGACAGGGACGAGGCGGCGCAGGATTACTACTACAAGGTCATGGACACGCCCCTGGAGTGGAAGGGCAAGCACTACACCGTGCGCAGCCAGATCCTGCGGGCCTATGCCATGCTGTTCTGCGAGGACCTGGATCTGGCCCCCGGCCAGGCCGCGGGTCCCGACGAGGTGGAGGCCACGGCGGACCGGCTCTATACCGGCAGCATGGGCTTCGATCCCGGCCACTGGTACCGCATGCGGTATCACTTTCCCGTCATCGATGACGACAACTACGACCGCTTCGCGGCGCTCGTGATCTCCGACCTGAACGCCGGGCCGCTGCACGACGCGGCGCTGAACGGGGGCGACATGCTGCTGGTGGGCGAACTGGACCCGCTGCACATGACCCCGGAGCAGCGCGAGCGCCAGCAGCTTCGTGCCATCGATCCGGGGGTGCTGCGCCCATGAAGATATTTGTCGTGGAGAGCGCCGCGAAGGAGCTCATGAGCGAGGTCAGGCTGGTGAAGGAGATCGTCCCGGACTGCGAGCTCAAGTCCTTCCAGAGCAGTCTGGAGGCCCTGGGCGCGGCCCGCGAGACGGAGGTGGACGTGGCGCTTGTGTCCACCAAAATGCCCGAGCTGGAGGGGCTGGACCTGGGGCTGTACCTCAAGGAGATGTACCCCTTTGTGAACATCATCTACCTCTCCGACAGCCGGAAGCTGTGCTACGAGGCCCTGGAGCAGCACGCCAGCGGCTACCTTCTCAAGCCCGCCGACGCCGAGGGACTGAGGCGGGAGTTCGGGGATCTGCGCCACGCTGTGGGCAAGGGGCGTCAGCGCCGGGTGTTTGCCCAGACCTTCGGCAACTTCGAGCTTTTCGTGGACGGCGCGCCGGTGGATTTCAAGTACACCCGCACCAAGGAGCTGCTGGCGCTGCTGATCAACAACCGCGGCGCCCAGACCACCAACGGCGAGATCATCGGCACGCTGTGGGAGGACGACGGCGACCCGGAGAAGAAGTCCTCCTACCTGAGCAACCTGCGTCAGGATCTGCAAAACACACTGAACCGGCTCAAGGCCACGGACGTGATCAACAAGCAGCGGGGCAGCATGGGCATCGCCGTGGATCATGTGGAGTGCGACCTGTACGACTGGCTGGCGAAGAAGCGGGACTCCAAGTATCACTATCTGGGCGACTACATGAACCAGTACAGCTGGGCCGAAACCATGCACGCCGAGCTGGACGAGCTGAGCTACGCCCTGGAGGATGAGTATTGATGGATAACAACATGCAGAGCAAGCTGTTCCGACAAAAGAGCGTGGAGCGAGTGTCCTCTCCCGAACAGCTCAACGACTACATGCGCGTCACCAGCCCGGCCATGTGGATGGTGCTGGGCGCGGTGATCGTGCTGTTGGCGGGGCTTCTGATCCTGGCCTCCGTCAAGAACCTGGAGACCACCCTGCCCGTGGAGGCCCGCGTGGACGAGGGCAGCCTGACCGCTGTGGTGACCGACGCGGTCAAGGAGGACATGCCCATCCGCGTGGCGGGTCAGGAGGTCCAGATCGAGACCGTCTATCGCAACGATGCAGGGGAGATGGTGTGCATCGCCGACCTGGACGCCGAGGACGGGGTCTACAGCGCGGAGATCGTCACCGATTCCATCGCGCCGATACAATTTCTGTTGAACTGAGGACACTTGCATGGCTGAGAAAACGATCAAGAGTCCCGTCAAAAACGGCGTGGCGAAGGTGCCGGTGGTCATGCAGATGGAGGCGCTGGAGTGCGGCGCGGCCTGCCTGGCGATGGTGATGGCCTACTATCAGAAGTGGGTGCCGCTGGAGCAGGTGCGGCTGGACTGCGGCGTGTCCCGGGACGGCTCCAACGCCAAGAACATGATGCTGGCGGCGCGCCACTACGGCCTGGAGGCCAAGGGCTACCGCATGGAACTGGAGGCCCTGAGAAAGCAGGGGACCTTCCCCTGCATCATCCACTGGAACTTCGACCACTTTGTGGTGCTGGACGGCTTCAAGGGCAACAAGGCCGTGCTGAACGACCCCGCCCGGGGCGTGGTGAAGGTGGACATGGAGTCCTTCGACGAGGCCTTCACCGGCATCGTCATCAACCTCATCCCCGGGGAGAGCTTCGCCCCCTCCGGCAAGCCCAAGAGCACCCTGGCCTTTGCCCGGAAGCGCCTGCGCGGCGCGGGGGCGGCGGTGGTGTTCGTGGCGCTGACCACCATCATCACCTACCTCTTCGGTATCATCGACCCCGTCATGTCCCGCATCTTCTACGACCGGCTGCTGACGGGGCAGAACCGGGAGTGGCTCAATCCCTTCATCGCCCTCATGGCGATCCTCTGCGTCATGCAGCTGGTGGTGGAGTGGGCGCGGACGGTGTATTCGCTGAAGATCAACGGCAAGCTGTCCGTCATCGGCAACACCTCCTACATGTGGAAGGTGCTGCGCCTGCCCATGGAGTTCTTCTCCCAGCGCATGGTGGGCGACATCCTCCAGCGCCAGGCCACCAACGCCTCCATCGCGGGCACGCTGGTGGACACAGTGGCCCCGCTGTTGCTGAACACCTTCATGATGCTGTTCTACCTGGTGCTGATGGTGCGCTACAGCCCGCTTCTGACCCTCATCGGCTTTGGCAGCGTGCTCATCAACGTCATCGTGGCGCGGATCATGTCCAACCAGCGCGTGAACCTGATGCGGGTGCAGCTGCGAGACGAGGGCAAGCTGGCCTCCGCCACCCTGGCGGGCATCAGCATGACCGAGACCATCAAGTCCTCCGGCGCGGAGAACGGCTTCTTCCGCAAATGGGCGGGCTATCAGGCCTCGGTCAACACCCAGAACACCCGCTACGGCCGCCTGGAGGCGTCCATCGGCATCATCCCCTCCTTTGTGGGCAACGCCGCCAACTACATGGTGCTGTTCATCGGCGTGTATCTGACCATGCAGGGCAACTTCACCCTGGGCTCCATCGCCGTGTTCCAGGGCTTCCTGACGGCGTTCATGAGCCCCGCCGAGACGCTGATCTCCGCGGGCCAGACCATTCAGGAGATGCGCACCCAGATGGAGCGCGTGGAGGACGTGATGCAGTATCCCACCGACCCCATGGTGGTGGACGAGGCCATCTCCGAGGACACGCGCTACGCCAAGCTCGTGGGCGAAATCGAAATCAAAAACGTGACCTTCGGCTATTCCCGCCTGGGCAAGCCGGTGATCCAGGACTTCTCCATGCACATCAAGCCCGGCAACCGGGTGGCCATCGTGGGCTCCAGCGGCTGCGGCAAATCCACGCTCTCCAAGCTGATCTCCGGGCTCTATCTGCCCTGGTCGGGCGAGATACTGTTCGACGGCAAGCCCATTCAGGAGATTCCACGCCCGGTGTTCACCGGGTCGCTGGCGGTGGTGGACCAGGACATCATACTCTTTGAGGATACCATCGCCAACAACATACGCATGTGGGACGAGTCCATCGAGGACTTCGAGGTCATCCTCGCGGCCCGCGACGCCCAGCTCCACGACGACATCCTCAGGCGTCCCGGCGGCTATCAAGGCAAGCTCACCGAAAACGGCAGGGACCTGTCCGGCGGCCAGCGGCAGCGCCTGGAGATCGCCCGTGTGCTGGCCCAGGACCCCTCCATCATCATACTGGACGAGGCCACCTCGGCCCTGGACGCCAAGACCGAGTACGACGTGGTGAAGGCCATCGAGGACCGCGGCATCACCTGCATCGTCATCGCCCACCGGCTCTCCACCATCCGCGATTGCGACGAGATCGTGGTCCTGGACCACGGCGTCGTGGTGGAGCGCGGCACCCATGAGGAGCTTTACAAAAATGGCGGCGCTTACGCCGAGCTGGTGACGAGCGAGTGATGGAGACAGACGGCTGCTTTCATGGCAGGGCTTTTTGAGAAAATGGGGAATGGGGAATTGGGAATGGGGAATGAAGGTACAAATCCTCGCGGATTTGGTATCTATTCAGTTCTGCTGTGATAAGTGGAGATTGTCCGAGGCAACGGGGAACGACCTCTCAGTCACCGACTTCGTCGGCGACAGCTCCCCTTCCAGGGGAGCTGTCAGCCGTTAGGCTGACTGAGAGGTCGTCCCCCGCAGCCTGCCAAGTCTCTGTTTGTCGCAGAACTGAACAGTTACCGGATTTGTTTGATTAAAGGGGAAACGGCTGTAACGACAGGGTATTTCAATTAATAGAAATCCGAAGGATTTCCACATCCATTCCCCATTCCCCATTCCAAATTCAATCAAAGCTCCCTTGCCATATCAGGACATGACCAGAACCACCGAAGGGAGAACGCAATGGGTTGGTTTGACGAACAGATACGACAGCGGATGCGGCAGGATCAGGAGGTGTTCGAGGACGCCTTCGTACAGGTGGCGGGGTCGGTGCTGGGCTACCGGACGGCCACGCGGCTGGAGGACGAGCGCCTGATCGCCAAACAGGCGCTGGACGAGATACTGAAATACTACCACTACAAGCCCGTGGAGGTCCCGGACGACATACAGGACGCCGAGACGGAGATGGACTATGTGCTGCGCCCCCTGGGCCTGATGACCCGCGAGGTGGAGTTGACCGACGGCTGGTACAAGGACGCCTTCGGCCCGATGCTGGGCTTCATGGAGGATACCGGCGCGGCGGTGGCGCTGATCCCCGGCAAGCTCCGGGGCTACTGGTTCACGGACCCCTCCACCGGCAAGCGGGCGTGGGTCACGCGCAAGAACGCGAAGCTGCTGTCCCGCGACGCCCTGTGCTTCTACCGGCCCCTGCCGATGAAGAAGCTGGGCATCCCGGACCTGCTGGTCTATATGAAGAACTGCGTCACCCAGGGCGACGTGATCGTGATCCTGCTGGCGATGCTGGCGGTGACCCTGGTGGGCCTCATCGAGCCCCGGGTCTATCAGGCCGTCACGGGTCCGGTGCTTCAAAGCGGCAGCGTGCCCATGCTGGTGGGCATGGCGGCGTTCCTGCTGGCCTCGGCCTTCACCTCTGAGCTGCTCAACGCCGTGCAGACCCTTCTGATGGACCGGGTGTCCGCAAAGACATCGCTGGCGGTGGAGTCGTCGGTGATGATGCGCATACTCTCCCTGCCGGTGAGCTTTTTCCGGAAGTTCTCCTCCGGCGAGCTCTCCAGCCGCGCGGAGTCGGTCAGCTCCCTGTGCGATATGCTGCTGGACCAGACGCTGTTCACGGGACTGACGTCGGTGCTTTCGCTGGTCTACGTCGGGCAGATCTTCCGCTTCGCCCCGGCGCTGGTAGGGCCGTCGCTGGTCATCATCGTGACCACGGTGGTGGTGAGCCTGCTGACCTCCCTGGCGCAGATGCGCGTCTCCCGGCAGAAGATGAAGCTGGCGGCGGCGGAGAGCGGCATGAGCTACGCCATGGTCAGCGGCATCCAGAAGATACGCCTGTCCGGGGCGGAGAAGCGGGCCTTCTCCCGCTGGGCGCGGCTGTACGCCAAGAACACGGAGCTTGCGTATGACCCGCCGATCTTCTTAAAGCTCAACAGCGTCATCAACCTGGCCATCACCCTGGTGGGCACCATCGTGCTGTACTACATCGCCGTGAGCACCGGGGTCTCGCCCAGCGATTACATCGCCTTCTCCGCGTCCTATGGCCGGGTCATGGGCGCGTTCTCGGCCCTGGCGGGCATCGCCCTGTCCGTGGCGGCCATCCGCCCGGTGCTGGAGATGGCCGAGCCCATCCTCAAGGCCGAGCCCGAGGTCTCCGACGGCAAGGAGACCGTCCGGAAGGTGAATGGCTCCATCGAGCTGAGCCACGTGTCCTTCCGCTACGAGCAGGACACCCCCTGGGTGCTCAGCGACCTGTCCCTCAAGATCCGGGCGGGGGAGTACGTCGCCATCGTGGGACGCACCGGCTGCGGCAAGTCCACGCTGGTGCGGCTGCTGCTGGGCTTTGAAAAGCCCGAGAAGGGCGCGGTGTACTACGACAGCCGCGACATGAACAGCATCGACCCGCGCTCCCTGAGAAAGCACATGGGCGTGGTCATCCAGAACGGCGACCTGATGCAGGGGGACATCTTCTCCAACATCACCCTCTCCGCGCCCTGGCTGACCCTGGACGACGCCTGGGAGGCCGCCGAGACCGCCGGCATCGCCGACGACATCCGCGATATGCCCATGGGCATGCAGACCATGATCTCCGAGGGCCAGGGCGGCATCTCCGGCGGCCAGAAGCAGCGGCTGATGATCGCCCGCGCCATCGCGCCGAAGCCGAAGATACTGATCTTCGACGAGGCCACCAGCGCCCTGGACAACGTGACCCAGAAGCAGGTCTCCGACGCCCTGGACGGTCTCAAGTGCACCCGCATCGTCATCGCCCACCGGCTCTCCACCATCAAGAACTGCGACCGCATCCTGGTGATGGACGACGGGCGCATCATCGAATCGGGCACCTACGACCAGCTCATCGCCCGGAACGGACGCTTCGCCGAGCTGGTGGCGCGGCAGCGGCTGGACAAGGAATAAGATGTGAAAGGTCACATTAAAACGATCGCGGACGGAGGATGAGAGGATGACGGTTTCGGATAAATTCATGGTCAACAGCGACGCCGGGCGCATGGCGGCGGCGCGCTACGCGACGGAGAGCTTCGCCTGGCAGGCGAAGCTGGACAAGCGGGATACCCTGCGGCTGGATCTGCTGGTGGAGGAGACACTGGGCATGGTCAAGAGCATGCTGGAGGACTTCTACGGCCAGCTCTGGTTCAGCGCGGAGAACAAGGCCGTGGACATCCACTTCGAGGCCACCGCGGACATGAACGCCGCGCGGCGCGAGGAGCTGCTGTCCATGTCCTTTTCCGGCAAAAACGCCTCCAAGCGGGGGTTCATGGTCCGGCTGGGCGACCTGATCACCGGGGCCATGCACAATCTGGGCAAATCCATGGACACCTATGGACGGGAGACGATGCAGTACGGCATTGTCCACACCCCCGAGCTGATGGGCAGCAACCCCGAGATGCTGACCATCTGGACCCTCAAGAACTACAAAAACGACCTGAACCAGGCCAGGGGCACCGACAGCGACGCGAGCGCCGCCTGGGACGAGCTTGAGAAATCCATCGTCGCCAGCCTGGCCGACGACATCATCGTGGGCGTCAAGGGCGACAGGATCGACCTGATCATCAGGAAGCAATTCTAACCCATCCAGGGGTGAGCCTGTCTCCGCCGACAGGCTCCATTTTGTCATGAGAAACAGCGCGCTCGACAGGCAGGGACGATCCGGCATGATGCTATTCTTTATATGAAACCTATACAGCTTTGGGCATCCCTTCCGCCCTGGAACGGCGCCGCGGCTACCCATTCCTCCGCTCAGTCTGGCCGGGACAGAGAGGCTGTCCAAATCCGTAAGGATTTTGGAACGCGAATCGTGTGATCGAGAGAGGACGGCGGCACGGAAGAAGGTGAGACTATGATGAAAAAGGTCACGATACAGGTCGCGGCGCTGGCGCTTGTGCTGCTGATGATTTGCGCCGCGTGCAGGCTGGCGACGCGCAACACCTACGTCGCCCGCGTGCCCGTCGACAGGGCGGGCATCGGCGGCGAAGACATCCGCCTCACGGGGGATTCGCCCGACGTCGTGCGGCACGACGCTCCGGAGGTGCGGGACGGCATGGTCCGCATTTCTATCCACCCCCAGCGTCCGGGCGAGGCGTTCATCGACGTCAACGACGCCGCCGGCAACGACCTGGGCGAGCTGCGCGTCCGCGTCAGCCGCCTGGGCACCGTCTACGACCCCGCCACCGGCGGCTTCACCGGCGACGCGGTGGCGCTGACGGCCTTCACGGCGTTCTGCCTGCTTGTGGCGGCGATCATGTACCGCGCCTACAAAAGCATGCGGGGCCCGGCGTTCTACGCCTACGCCACGATCTACACCGCGGGCTTTTCGCTGTTCGCGCTCCTGACGGGGCTGACCATGCTCGTCATCACTGTCAGGCATATATCGCGCCCCCATGAATACAGCATGCTGGCGGCCTACGACGCCATCACCACCGCGAGCTGGCGGTTCATGATGCTCACCGCGCCGCTGGTGGGGGCCTTCGCGCTGGCGATGGCCGTGAGCAACGCGGCGCTGCTGCGGCACGAGGGCTTCAGCCTGAAGAACGTGCTGGGCATCGGCGTGGCGCTGTCTCTGGTGCTGGGGGAGGCGCTGGCCCACTTTCTCTACAGCCGGAGCGTCCCGGGCCCCATCTGGCGCATGCGGCTGTGGCACACGCTGTGCAATGTCTACGCCACGGGGTTTGCGTGGTTCGAGTGCATGCTGGTGGGCGTGGTGATCTGCGGCGTCCGGGCGGCGCGGCACATCCCCGGACTCGACGCGGACTACATCCTGATCCTGGGCTGCAAGTTCCGAAGCGACGGCACGCTGTCGCCGCTGCTCAAGGGCCGAGTGGACAAAGCCCTGGAATTCTGGCACCGGCAGCGGGCGCAGACGGGGAAGGAGGCGGTGCTGATTCCCTCCGGCGGACAGGGCGCGGATGAGCCCATCTCCGAGGCCGAGGCCATGCGGCGCTACATCGACGCGCGAGGCATCCCCGCGGACCGCGTCCGCGTGGAGGACCAGTCCCGCAACACTTACCAGAACATGGCCTGCAGCAAGGCCGTCATCGGGCCAGGCGGCGGGAAGGTGGTCTACGCCACCACCAACTACCACGTGTTCCGCAGCGGCGTATGGGCCAATATGGCGGGGCTCCCCGCCGAGGGCGTGGGCAGCCGCACCCACTGGTGGTACTGGCCCAACGCCTTCATGCGGGAGTGGGCCGGGCTGATGCTCAACCGCGTGCCCCAGGCGCTGATGCTGCTGGCGTCCATGCTGCTCTTTTTCGGGGCGCTGTCCATGACGCTGCTATAGCCAAATCGCGTCCTTGATTATTTCCGCCACACATGTTATACTATTCAGGCGATATGTGAATGAAATCGCGGAGGCGCAATATGGAAGAAGTGACCCTGCTCTCCCTGATGGAGGCGGACAAGGATATGCTGCTGGGCAGCCTGCGGGCGGACCGCTCGCCGGCGGCGGCCCAGACGGCGCTGGAGAAGGCCATCGACCGGCTGGCGCTCCGCTACGCCGAGCAGTGCCCGGACCGGGAGGTGGCCGACGCGGCCCAGCTGACCCTCAGGACCCTGCGCGGCGCACTGCCGCTGACCGGCACGGTGAGCGAGGTCAAGCGCTGGGAGATGACCGCGGGCCACGCCGCCCCGCGCAAATGGACTCCCGCCGCGCTGGGCCTGCTGACCGTGGGCGCGGTGCTCATACTGGCGGTGATGCTGGGACTTCTGATCACCGGCGGGCGGCTGTCGGGCGCGCTGGCATTCTTGGAGGCCCTGCTCCCCGCCGCGCTGGGGGCGGCGGCGCTGTTCTTCGCGGGTGTGAAATACAGCCAGCCCCCGAAGGCGAAGGCCGACGCGCCCGCCGTCAGAGAGGAGTTTCTGATCGATCCCGACAAGGTCTGGCACGACCTGCGGGGCATGCTGCTGATGGCGGACGACGCCCTCGGACGGCTGAAGGTCCAGGCGCAGAGCCGCCGGGAAGCCGCCGCCACGCCCGCCGGGTGCAGCCTGGATGGCCGGACGCTGGAGCTGTTTGCCAATCTCCTGGAGAACGCCTGCGCCTTGGACGGCCCCGAAGCCCGCGAGATGTCCGAGAGCATCCGCTTCTACCTCCACGGCGCGGGTGTCGACGCGATCGACTACGCCCCCGACACCGCCGCCCTGTTCGAATTCCTGCCCGCCCCCGCCTCCGGCACCCTCCGTCCCGCCCTGGTGATGGGGGACAAGGTGGTTAAGAAGGGGTTGGCGGCGAAATAGGGAGTAGGGAGTAGGCAGTAGGGAGTAGGGGAGCTGCGGCCGATGACGGGCGTTCGTTCGGAATCTACGCGGTCCAGATGCTGCATTATGTCCCACGAACATTCCGGTCCCCAAGCCTTCCCCTCTGGGGAAGGTGGCAGCCCGAAGGGCTGACGGATGAGGTCTCCCGAGACCCCGCGGATTATGCCGTCCCCTCAAACGAGGCAACACGGTTTGCCGTAACTCCCCTACTCCCTACTGCCTACTCCCTACTCCCTAAAAAACAAGAGGTTAGCGATATGGAAAAATACTACGGTTTCGACCTGGGCGACGCGGAGAGCGCCATCGCGCGGCTGAAGGGCACGGACGCGGCCACGCCGGAGATCCTGCCGGTGCGGGACGCGGGCAGCTTCATCACCGCCTATGCCCAGCTGCCCAGTGGGGAGCTGCTCATCGGGGAGGGCGCGTGCTACGACACCCACGCCACCCGGCGCGCGCTGCGGTTCAAGAGCCGTTTTCTCACCGATCCCCAGTCGGAGAAGGACGTCCGTGCCTTCGCGGCGGGGGTGCTGGGGGAGCTGTACACCTCGGGCCAGCTGGTGAAGGGGGATGACAGCTGCTTCTACATCGGCTGTCCCGCGGGCTGGGATGTGGCGGCGCGGGAGCGCTACCGCGCCATCTTCGAGGACGCGGGCTACCCCCCGGCCAGAATCGTCTCCGAATCCCGGGCGGCGCTGATCAGCGCGTGCCAGTCGAAGCACTTCCAGGTGGGCTATGACATCATGGAAAAGCCTGTGCTGGTGGTGGACATCGGCTCCTCCACCACGGACTTCGCCTTCATACTCGGCCGCAAGGAGGTAGAGCTCCAGACCGCCGGGGAGGTGCGCCTGGGCGGCGGCATCATGGACGAGCTGCTGCTGGAGGAATCCATCCGCCTGTCCGAGGACCCGGAGCGCGTGCGCCGCGCCTTCGAGCAGAGCCCGCCCTGGCGCAGCTACTGCGAGTTCGCCGCCCGCCGCCTCAAGGAGCAGTACTTTTCCGACGAGGAATACTGGCGGGGCAAGGAGTGCGCCAAGACCGTGCGGATCCTGGCCGGGCCCGGGGCGCGGCTGACGCTTCGGCTGAACGACCACATCGCCGACCGGGTGCTCAACCACGCAACGCCGCTGCTCTCGGGCAAGTCCTTCAGGGCGGCTTTTATCGACAGCCTGCGGGCCGTGCGCGGCAAGATCGGCGACAGCATGCCCGAGCTGCTCTTCCTGACCGGCGGCGTGTCCCGGCTCAGGACCATCCGCGCCTGGTGCCAGGAGGTGTTCCCGGAGGCCGTGGTCATCACCGGCGCGGAGCCCGAGTTCTCCGTGGCCCGGGGCCTGGCCCACAGCGGCCGCATCGACGCCCAGCTGCGGGCCTTCCGCCAGGAGGTGGACGCCCTCATCGACTCCTCCACCGTGGAGCGCATCGTGGAGAATCGCATCGACGACCTGTACCGCCGGGTGGTGGATGCCCTGGTGGAGCCGCTGCTGCGGGAGGTCGCCGTGCCGGTGTTCGAGCGCTGGCGCAGCGGCGACATCAAGCGGCTGTCCGACATCGACGGGGCCATGCAGAAGGAGATCGAGGTGTGGCTGCACTCCGACCAGGCCCAGGCGCTGCTGGTCAAGCCCATCTCCGAGTGGCTCAAGCCCGTGGCCTACGACGTGGAGGAAAAGACCATGCCCATCTGCGTGCGCCACAACGTGCCGTACCGGGCTATGAGCCTCAATTCCTACTTCTCTCTGTCCGACATCGACATCCACATCGACGCCCGGGAGGTGTTCGCGGTGGAGGAGCTGACCTGGCTCATCAACGCCATCATCTCCATCATCGTGGGCCTCATCTGCGGCGGCGGCGGGCTGGCGCTGATCTCCGGCGGCATCTCCGGCATTGTGGCGGGAGCCATCGGGTCGCTGCTGATCCTGCTGCTGGGCAAGGACAAGCTCCAGGAGATGTTCATGAACGCCGACATCCTGAAGCCCATGCGCAAACTGGTGCCCCGCGCCCACTTCGAGCAGCGCATCGAGCGCCTCACCGAGGAGGTCAAGGCCAGCTTCCTGAGCAGTCTGGAGCGCGAAAAGAACGCCGACATCACCGCCCGCCTGGTGGCCGAGATCTCCCAGCAGATCGAACAGTGCCTCACCCGGATGGCGGAGGTGGTGGAGATACCGCTGTAACATCACACGATAGGAGCGCGATCGACGACACCCATGTACACCTTGAGCATTGCCCTCCCGGCGCTGCCGTGGGGGAACACCGCGAACTATGTGGACGCGCTGAACCAGCTGGACGCCCGTGGCGCGGTGATCTACGACATCGAATCCGTGGCGCGCTACGACGGGCTCCTGATCCCCGGCGGCTGGGACGCGGACCCGGCGCTGTACGGGGAGCCCAACGTGGCCTGCCAGGGCGTGAATCAGGAGCTGGACGCGCTGCAATTGAAGGCCCTCCGGCTGTTCACCGAGGCGGAGAAACCCGTGCTGGGCATCTGCCGGGGCGAGCAGCTGATCAACGTGTTCTTCGGCGGCTCGCTGATCCAGGATCTGCCCACCGCCGGGACCCACAGCCGCGCCCCCGGCGAGAACACCGACAAGGTCCACAACACCCACGCCGAGCCCGGCTCCTTCCTGGAGGCCCTCTACGGCGCGGACTTCCCCGTCAACAGCTCGCACCACCAGGGCGTGGGCAGGCTGGGGGAGGGGCTTCAAATCGTCCAGCGCGCCGACGACGGCGTGGTGGAGGGCATCGCCCACGAGCATCTGCCCCTGTGGGGCGTGCAGTGGCACCCGGAGCGCATGTGCTTCAAGCACGCCCGCACCGACACCGTGGACGGCGCGGCGCTGTTTCGGATGTTCTTAAAGGAATGTGAAAGGAGGCGCGGCTGATGGCCGGACTGCCGAATGATCCCATGATCCTGTTCAGCGTCGTCAACATGAAGCTGCGGGACTTCTATCCCTCCCTCGACGCCCTGTGCGACGACATGGACGCGGACAAGCAGGCGATCATAGAGACCCTGGCGAAGGTTGGCTTTCGCTACGACCCGGAGCGCAACGCCTTTGTGTAATACCGCGCGCTTCGAGGCATACTTAATGCAAAAGCGGCACGAGCCACCCAGAACGGTATCAAACGACGAGCATTCATATTCAAGGAGGTAATCACCATGTCCAACAAGTACGCCGGCACCCAGACCGAGAAGAACCTGCAGGCCGCCTTCGCCGGGGAATCCCAGGCGCGCAACAAGTACACCTACTTCGCCTCCAAGGCCAAGAAGGAGGGCTTTGAGCAGATCGCGGCCCTGTTCCTCAAGACCGCCGACAACGAGAAGGAGCACGCCAAGCTGTGGTTCAAGGAGCTGGGCGGCATCGGCACCACCGCCGAAAACCTGGCCGCCGCGGCCGACGGTGAGAACTACGAGTGGACCGACATGTACGAGGGCTTCGCCAAGACCGCCGAGGCCGAGGGCTTTACTGACCTGGCCGCCAAGTTCCGCGGCGTCGCCGCCATCGAGAAGCACCACGAGGAGCGCTACCGCGCCCTGCTCAAGAACGTCGAGATGCAGCAGGTGTTCGCCAAGTCTGAGGTCAAGGTGTGGGAGTGCCGCAACTGCGGCCACATCGTGGTCGGCACCCAGGCTCCCGAGATCTGCCCCGTCTGCGCCCATCCCAAGGCCTATTTTGAGGTGAACGCGGAGAATTACTGATGGATCTTCTCCCATAGAACCGCCCGGTCCCGCCCGCCGCGCTTTCCGCGGCGGGCGGGACCGGGCTTTGCAGAGGGCGACGAACAGGTGGTCGCCGACGCAGTTCACCGCAAAGCACAGTATGCTGGCGATCATCGTCCATTTGCGCTGGTTTTCCAGGGACAAAAACGAGAACAGCTGCTGGCCGACGATCAGCGCGGGAATGCCCACCGCCTGGCCGAGGATGTAGTCGTTGAGCATCTTCAGATCCGGCTGGGTGCTGATCAGGACGCTCGTGGCCCCCGTGACAACGCCGATGGCCAGCAGCGCGCTGGTCAGCAGTCCGAGCCCGCCGGACACCACCAGCGTCACGGTGAACAGGTGGTTGATCCTGCCGCGGTCACGCGCCAGATAACGCCCGTAGAGCACCTGCGAGCCGCTGACGAACATGATGCTCGCCGCGTACAGGAAGTGATTCAGCGGGCCGAACAGGCTGATGGCGCTCATGGCGGTCTGGCCGATGAGATTGCTGGCATACAGGCTGTCCACGATGCCGTTGATCGAGGTGATGATCAGCAGCGGCACCTGGTACGGCAGGAGCTTGAAAAACAGCCCCGACAGCAGCTTGTATTCCGAAGAATTCGCGTTTGTTCCCGGATTGGATCTCATGATCGTCATTCCTCCATGTAATTAATGACAGACTCCAAACGGCTTCCGTGTCGATTGCAAAGGCCGCCGCAGCTCCGCGGCCCTTTCAATACATACCATCTCATGATGATTAAAGCACAGTGGATGTTTGAAGTCCATAGTAATAGTGATTAATTGTCGGGTGGTTGTTGAGGGAAAAGGGAAAAGGGGAAAGGGAAGTAACTGTTCAGTTCTGCGACAAACAGAGGCTTGGCAGGCTGCGGGGGACGACCTCTCAGTCAGCCTAACGGCTGACAGCTCCCCTGGAAGGGGCCTTTCAGGGGAGCTGTCGCCGACGAAGTCGGTGACTGAGAGGTCGTTCCCCGTTGCCTCGTACAATCTCCACTTATTACAGCAGAACTGAATAGATACAAAGGGAAAAGGAATAACGGCTGCCGCGCACCCCGCAGGGGCGGCCAATACCGAAACAATACGCACAACCCTGGCGAGCGGCGCATCGCAGCTCTTACGCAACCAAGCTATTCCTGTTGCCTGTTGCCTGTTCCCTGTTGCCTGTTCCCTGTTCCCTGAAATCCCCCTCACCACATGGAACTTAACAGATCAATGATATACTGATGAAAAACCGGATCGGGTCTGTGCGGCGGGGCCGCGCGGGTCGATCCTGTGTACGAAGGAGACAAAGACATGGCGTGTACGACGATACTGGTGGGCAGGAATGCCAGCAACGATGCATCCACGATGATCGCCCGGACGGACGACGGTCACTTTGATGTCAAGAAGCTGATCGTGGTGGAGCCCAAAAAGCAGCCGCGGAAGTACAAGAGCGTGATCTCCCATCTGGAGATCGAGCTGCCGGAGGAACCGATGCGCTACACGGCCTGCCCCAGCGTGGACCGGGAGAATGGCATCTGGGCGGCCACGGGCATCAACGCGGCGAACGTGGGCATGACCGCCACGGAAACCATCACCTCGAACCCGCGGGTGCTGGCGGCGGACCCGCTGGTGGAGTACAAGAAGGCGGAGAAGCGGGGCGAAAAGGACGTGCCCGGCGGCATCGGCGAGGAGGATATCGTGGTGCTGGTGCTGCCCTACATACGCACGGCCCGCGAGGGCGTCGAGCGGCTGGCAGCGCTGCTGGAGAAATACGGCACCTACGAGTCCAACGGCATCGCCTTCAACGACCAGAACGAGGTGTGGTGGCTTGAGACCATCGGCGGACATCACTGGATGGCGAAGCGTGTGCCCGACGACACCGTGGTGGTCGCGCCGAACCAGTTCGGCATGGACGCCTTCGATCTGGAGGACGCCTTCGGGGCGCAGAAGGCGCACCTCTGCTCCGCCGATCTTCGCGAGTTCATCGCACGGAACCATCTGGACCTGAATCAGAACGGCGCGTTCAATCCCCGGGACGTGTTCGGCTCGCACACCGACATGGATCACGTGTACAACACCCCCAGGGCCTGGTTCATGGGCCGCTACCTCACCCCCAGGGGGCACCGCTGGGACGGGCCGGACGCCGAGTTTACCCCGGAGAGCGACGACATCCCGTGGAGCTTCGTGCCCGAGCGCAAGGTGGCCGTGGAGGATGTGAAGTATCTGCTGTCGGCCCACTATCAGGGCACGCCCTACAATCCCTACACCAGCCACGACACCGGCAGGCGCGGCATGTACCGCTCCATCGGCATCAACCGCACCGGCGTGACGAGCGTGTGCCAGATTCGCCCCGACGCGCCGGAGGCCGTCCGCGGACTGGAGTGGATCTGCTTCGGCTCCACGACCTTCGACGCGCTGCTGCCCATCTATCCCAATGTGGAGCGCATGCCGAAGTACTTGAGCGACGTGACCCTGGACGCCTCCACCGAGAACTTCTACTGGGGCAGCCGCCTCATCGGCGCGCTGGCGGACCCCTGCTTCGCCGCCTGCGCCCAGATCGTCAACCGCTATCAGAACGCGGTGATGACGCGGGGACGGCAGCTCGTGCGGGAATACGACCAGAGGATCGCCGAGACCGGGGACCTCGCCCTCGCCGCGGAGGCCAACGAAAAGCTGGCCGCCATGGCCCGGGAGGAGACCGGCAAGACGCTCAACAAGGTCCTCCACGAGGCCAGTGTCAGGATGAAGAACGGATACAATCTCGCGGACAACTGATGAAGCCACAGAAAAAGAGGTCGAAAATGACCTCTTTTTTCTGTGGCTTCCGGTGACCGTTCACAGGTTCTGCGCGGCCATCAGTCCCATGCAGACCGCGAACGCGCCCAGCAGCATCGCGGCAAAGGCGATGGGCCATTTGCCGTCCCGGTTGAAGCCGTAGAAGTCGTTCCAGCGCTTCTCCTCGGGGGCAAAGACCACCTTGTAGCAGTACCAGACCCCGTAAAGCGCCACGGGCAGCATGCCTAAGAGCGCCGTGCCGAAGCCCATGCCCCGCCGCTCATAGACGCAGAAGGAGATGATGGCCAGCAGCGGCGTCGTCAGGTGCATGAAGAAGTCGGAGCCCCGCAGCAGCGCCGCATAGCCGCCCTGGGTGGGCCCCAGAAAGAGGAACACGGTAAGCATGGTGACGCTCACCGCCGCCGTCGCCACGTACTTGAGCGTCCAGCTCCAGCCCTGTCCCGGAAACAGGCACATGAGCAGCGCCGCCGCTCCGCAGAAGACGTTGCTCTGCACGGTGAAAAATCGAAAGGCCTTCCGCGCGTGGCCGGCGGACCAGGTCCCCTTCCTGTAAAACGTCAGCACGGTGAGCGCCAGCGTGACGGCGAATATGACGGCGTTGATGATCGCGGACATGGAGGGACTCCTTCTGTATTGTTATTGGTGAACGGGGAACTGGTTGAATGGAGAATGGAAAACGGAGAATGGA
Organism: uncultured Eubacteriales bacterium; assembly: GCA_902799465.1. Lineage (GTDB taxonomy): Bacteria > Bacillota > Clostridia > Christensenellales > Aristaeellaceae > UBA2862. Next base: position 64,668 of record CADCAS010000017.1, on the reverse strand, counting down.
GAATGCATGTGGAAATCCTTACGGATTTCTCTGACTATAAAGACCGTGAACAAACGAGATAACGCCACTTACAGTGTTTAACCAAAAAAACGCAGGTTTTGCGCCACCATTGTCCATTCTCCATTTTCAATTTGGCCTCAGTCCTACAAAGCCCAACTCGTAACTGTTCAGTACTGCGGCATATTGGGATTTGACGGAGAGAATTAGGAATGAGGAATTAGGAATGAATAGCAGCTGCCGCGCGTTGTAGGAACGGTCAATGGCTGCCCGCCATATATCGAAACAATACGTACTGTCCTACGCAGCCAAGCTATTTCAATTCCTAATTCCTCATTCCTAATTCCTAATTCTCCTCTACAAATCCCTGTTTATCGAGGCAGGACTGAACAGATCCCCCAACTCAACCATTATACCGCATCCCGCGTCCCTCTGACAACCGGGTTTTCGTGCGATTCCCCATATTTTTTTACCAACATATGGCTGAAAGTACGATTATATGTTATAATGGCCCCGTACAACCCCATACCTCACAAGACGAAGCAGGGAGTGGCAGCGAATGAAGGTAGTGCTTAAAAACCTGACCAAGAAATTTCCCGGGCGGGACAGGAAGAGCGAGGGCGTGACCGCCGTCAACAATTTCTGCTTTGAGATCCCGGACGGCAAGCTGATCGGCCTGCTGGGCCCGTCGGGCTGTGGCAAATCCACGGCGCTGAACCTGATCTCAGGGCTGTTGAAGCCCACCGAAGGGCGTATATTCTTCGGGAACGACGACGTGACGGACCTGCCCCCGGAGCTGCGGGGCGTGGGGCTGGTGTTCCAGAATTACGCGCTGTATCCCCACCTGACGGTACGGGAGAACATCCGCTTTCCGCTGGAGAACTTGAAGGGCGATGACCGTCCCTCCAAGGAGGAGATGGAGCGCCGCGTTCAGGAGGCGGCGAAGCTGGTGCAGATCGAGAAGCTGCTGGACCGCAAGCCCAGCGAGATGTCCGGCGGTCAGCAGCAGCGCGTGGCCATCGCCCGCGCCGTGGTGAAGATGCCCCGGGTGCTGCTGCTGGACGAGCCGCTGTCCAACCTGGACGCCCGGCTGCGCCTCCAGACCCGCGAGGAGATCCGCCGCATCCAGCGGGAGACCGGCATCACCACCGTGTTCGTCACCCACGACCAGGAGGAGGCCATGTCCATCTCCGACCTGATCGTGGTGATGAAGGACGGCGTCATCCACCAGATCGACAAGCCCCAGACCGTCTACGACGATCCCGCCAACCTGTTCGTGGCCCGCTTCCTGGGCACGCCGCCCATCGACGTGTTCGACGGACGGGTGGAGAGCGGCTGGCTGTACATCGGGGACGATGCAGTGCTGTCGATACAGGGCGTCAGCGACCGCCCGGTGTGGGTGGGCGTGCGCCCGGAGGGCTTCGCGCTCGACCCGAACGGCCCGCTGGAGTGCGGCCTGGTGGGCGTGGAGGTCATGGGGCGGGATTCCACCGTCATCGCCACCCACCCGGCCTTCGACGGCGTGAACATCCGCGCCATCATCCCCGCCGAGCAGGCCAAGGACGTGGGCGGGGGCAGGGTGCGTTTCTCCGTCAAGCCCTTCAAGACCCACATCTTCGACAGGGCCGACGAATCCCGGCTTCGATTCGAGGTGAAGTGACATGGAGCGCAACGACAACAATCTCAAGGCGTGGCTGTACCTGCTGCCCGCGATACTGTTCCTGGGCGTGTTCATGGTCTACCCGCTGATCGACGTGTTCATCTACTCCTTCGAGGAGGGCTACAACTCCGCCTCACAGACCTTCTTCGGGGTGGGCCTGTACAACTACGCCTATGTGCTGCACGACCCCTACTTCCTCCAGGCGCTGAAGAACACCTTCATACTGGTGATCATCACGGTGCCGGTGTCCACGGCGCTGGCGCTGCTGATCTCGGTGGGGCTGAACTCCATCTCGACGCTCAAGAACCTGTTTCAGACCGTCTACTTCCTGCCCTACGTGACCAACACCCTCGCGGTGGGCCTGGTGTTCATGATACTGTTCAAGCCCACGGCCTATTCCGACGGGCTGGTGAACCAGCTCATCAAGGCCTTCGGGGGCGCGCCGGTGGACTTCATCGAGGGTCCCTACTGGGCGAAGATGTTCGTGCTGTGCTTCTACACCGTCTGGGCGGTGATGCCCTTCAAGGTGCTGATCCTCACCAGCGCCCTGGCCTCCGTCAACCCGGATTACTACAACGCGGCGAAGGTGGACGGCACCTCGCCCTTCCGCATCTTCAGAAAGATCACCCTGCCGATGATCTCGCCCATGATCTTCTACCTGGTCATCACCGGCTTCATCGGCGCGTTCAAGGCGTATTCCGACGCGGTGGCGCTGTTCGGCACCAATTTGAACGCCGCGGAGATGAACACCATCGTGGGCTACGTCTACGACATGCTCTACGGCGATTCCGGCGGCTACCCGTCCTTCGCGTCGGCGGCGGCCATCATACTGTTCGCCATCGTGCTGACCATCACCTGCATCAACCTGTCCGTGAGCAAAAAGCACGTGCACTACTGAGGAGGCGATCGCGTGAACAACAAATACGATGAAAAGCGCGCCGCCGCCCGCAGCCGCGCCCTGCGCGTGACGACCTACATCCTGCTCGGGGTGTGGGCGGTGATCGTGCTGTTTCCCTATTACTGGATGGTGCTGACCTCCGTCAAGTCCTTCGGGGCCTACTCCTCCGAGTACGTGCCGCAGTTCTTCACCCTCCAGCCCACCCTCCAGAACTACCGCGACGCCTTCTCCATGGTGCCGCTGGACCGCTACTTTGTCAACTCCCTGATCTTCACCGTGGTCACCACGGCGCTGATGCTGGTGGTGATCGTCCCGGCGGCCTTTGCCTTCGCGCGGCTGGAGTTCAAGGGCAAGAATGTGGCCTTCGCGCTGTTTCTGTCGCTGATGATGATCCCCAACGAGCTGGTCATCATCACCAACTACGTCACCATCACCAACTGGGGCATGCGAAACACCTTCGCGGGCCTGATCCTGCCGTCGGTGACCAGCGTGTTCTACATCTATCTGCTTCGGGAAAACTTCGCCCAGATCCCCGACGAGCTGTACAACGCCGCCAAGGTGGACGGCACGTCGGACTTCAAGTATTTGACCCGGGTGATGATCCCCATCTGCAAGCCCACCATCATCACCATCATCATCCTGAAGGTCATCGAGTGCTGGAACAGCTACGTCTGGCCGCGGCTGGTGACCACCGATCCCAACTACTTCCTGGTGTCCAACGGCATCCAGGAGATCCGCCAGAACGGCTTCGGACGGGAGAACATCCCCGCCATGATGGCCGCGGTGGTGGTGGTCTCCGCGCCGCTGATCGTGCTGTTTTTGGTGTTCCGCAACAAGATCATGTCCGGCGTATCGAGAGGGGGCATCAAGGGATGAAGAGGCGGCTTGCCCTGCTGGCGGCGCTGCTCATGACTGTGCTGTCCCTCGCCGGGTGCCACGGCTCCCGGGAGCGGACGGACTTCGAGACCCCCGCCGAATTTGACACCTCCAGGCGCTACGAGATCACCTTCTGGGCCAAGAACGACAACAACAACACCCAGAAGCTGATCTACCAGAAGGCCATACGGGACTTCCAGGCCCTGTACCCCAACATCACCGTGAAGCTCCAGGCCTACACGGACTACGGCGCCATCTACAACGACGTCATCACCAACATCGCCACCGACACCACGCCCAACGTGTGCGTCACCTATCCCGATCACATCGCCACCTACCTCACCGGCGCGAACGTGGTGACGCCGCTGGACGGGCTGTTCGACGATCCCAAATACGGCTTCGGCGGCAGCGACATCCTCTTCGACGGCCCTGCCCGGGACGAGGTGGTGCCCGAGTTCCTGGAGGAGTGCGCCTTCAAGGGCCACTACTACGCCGTGCCCTACATGCGCTCCACCGAGGCGTGCTACGTCAACAGGACCTTTGTGGAGGCGCTGGGCTACGAGCTGCCCGAGGTGCTGACATGGGATTTCGTGTGGGAGGTCTCCGAGGCCGCCACGAAGAAGAACCCCGACGGGAAGTACGCCGTCAACGGCCAGGAGACCATGATTCCCTTCATCTACAAGTCCACGGACAACATGATGATCCAGATGCTCAAGCAGCTGGACGGGGGCTATTCCGACGCGGATGGCAGCATACTGATCTTCAACGACACCACCCGCGACATCCTCAAGACCGTCGCCGCGCACGCCGGGAAGGGAGGCGCATTCTCCACCTTCAAGAAGGACGGCTATCCCGCCAATTTTCTCAACGCCGGTCAGTGCGTGTTCGCCGTGGACTCCACCGCCGGGGCCACCTGGATGGGCGCCCACGCGCCGCTGGTGGACATCGCCCAGGAGCGCATCGTGGAGTTTGAGACCGCGGTGCTGCCCGTGCCGCAGTACGATCCCGAGCATCCCCAGATGATCTCCCAGGGCCCGTCCATCTGCGTGTTCAACAAGCAGGACCCCCAGGAGGTGCTGGCCAGCTGGCTCTTCACCCAGTATCTGCTGACCAACGACGTGCAGGTGGCCTATGCCGAGACCGAGGGCTACGTCCCCGTGACCGCCAAGGCCCAGAACGACCCGGCCTATCTGGACTACCTGTCCCGGGCGGGGGAGGACAACAGCGCCCACTACTTCGCCAAGATCGACGCCGCAAAGCTGCTGATGGCCCACACCAACGATACCTTCACCACCCCGGTGTTCAACGGCTCCACCTCCCTGCGCGACGCCGCGGGGCAGCTCATCGAATCGGTGAACACCGCCGTGAAGCGCAAAAAGACCGTGGACGACGCCTTCATCGACCAGCTCTACAAGGACACCACGTCCCTGTACCGCCTGGATCAGCTCTCCGGCGCGTCGGCGGCCGACGGTCCCGACGATCTGGGGCCCCTGCCCGCGGGCTCGGTGGCGCTGCTGGCGACGCTGGTGTGCGTGTGGGCGCTGCTGGGGGTCTATACCCTGCGCGGATGGCTCAAGGAGCGCGCAAAAAAGCGCTGACCCATGTTAAATAAACGCACACAAATTGATTTATCCCGCGTTGGTAGTATAATGAAGATGTCCCAATGACGGGGAGGCTTCCCCGATTAAAAAGGAGGATATTTCCATGAAGAAGCTGTTTGCGATGATGCTGGCGCTGGTTGTGGCGCTGAGCGCGTGCGCGCTGGCGGAGGGCGTCATGAGCTACGCCGACTATGTGGCGGCGGAGATCGACGACGAGGTCACCATCGAGGCCTATGTGCAGGCGCACCAGGGCTGGTGGGACAACAACGGCACCGGCAACGTGACCATCTACGCCCAGGACGAGGAGGGCGGCTACTTCCTGTACAACGCCGTCGCCACCCAGGAGGAGGCCGACAAGCTGCTCCCCGGCACCAAGATCCGCGCCACCGGCTACAAGGCCGAGTGGTCCGGCGAGGTTGAGCTGGTGGACGCCACCTTCGAGATCATCGAGGGCGAGTACATCGCCGATCCCGTGGACGTCACCGACCTGCTGGGCACCGACGCCCTGATCGAGAAGCAGAACCAGAAGGTGTGCTTCAAGGGCATGACCGTGGAGCCCATCGGCGACGCGGGCGCGGCCTGGCTGTACGGCTGGGACGGCTCCGGCGAGGAGGGCAGCGACCTGTACTTCAACGTCTCCGTCAACGGCCAGACCTATAACTTCACCGTGGAATCCTACCTCTGCGGCCCCGGCACCGAGGTCTACGAGGCCGTGAAGGCCCTGAACGTGGGCGACGTGATCGACCTGGAGGGCTTCCTCTACTGGTACGAGGGCGTCAATCCCCACATCACCGCCGTCACCCCCGCGGCATAATCAAACCATACCCCAAAAAAACCACCGGCCGCGCCGGTGGTTTTTTGATGGAGAAAAGAACCTGCCCGCCCAGGACGGAGTGGGCAGCCTGCCCACCTTTTTCATGCGGTTCTTTACTATAATGGTATTGAACATCATGAGGAGGTTGGTTTCATGAAAAGACTGCTTGCGATGATGGCGATACTCTCGATACTGCTTGCTCTGCCCGCCCTGGCCGCCGCAGGCGCCGTGGACGTGGCGATGGAGGGCGACACCTACCACCTGACGCTGAAGGGCGTGGGGATCGAGGAAGGGAAGCTGACGGTCACCGTGGAGGGCTTCGGCGACACGCTGCGCATCGGCCCAAACGGCTGGATGGTGGCGGCCTGGCCGGTGGCGCACTTCGGGGACGAGGCGGTCCGGGCCGACAACGTCAACGCCACCGTGGGCGGACCGTTTCACTTCACCTTCGAGCGGGACGCGCTGCCGGACGAGATATGGATGGACCCCTACGACGAGGCCGAGCCCGAGGCGCTGATCTGGGAGAACGGCGACGCCGTCGGCGAGGAGGCGGGCGGGGAAATCCCCGAGTGGCTGCCGGGGCGCTGGTGGCTGGTGAAGGTGCGCGCGGACTGCGGGCGGAACGGCTCGGTGATCCACGGGCTGGACATCTCTGCGTCGCTGCACCTGCATAAAGCCCGGGGCACCCACCTGACCTTCGGCGCGGACGGCAGTCTGGATACGGACGTGGACGTGGCCACGCTGCTCGAGGAGGCCCCGACGGTGCCCTTCGATCTGCCGTCGGTCTCCATACTGGGGGATCACTACGCCTGCTCGGATGGGACGATCTCCTTCCTGCCCGACGGCGACACCTACGACCTCTCTCTCGAGGACGACGACCTGGTGCTGCGCTATAAGGGGACGACGACCCTCCGCCCCACCGAGAAGCACCCGAACTACGTGGAGGGCGAGGCCGATATCACGGTAACGCTGGGCTTTGTGCGCTATGATGAGGACCCCTCCGCACCCACGCCGACGCCGACCCCGGAGCCGACCCCCGAGCCGACCCCGGAACCAACACTGGAGCCGACGCCCGAGCCCACCCCGGAGCCCACGCCCATCCATCAGGTGATCAACCGGGACATCGTGACCTTCGGCCACTGGGAGCAGGACAACGACTTCGACGACGGCCCGGAGCCGCTGGAGTGGCTGGTGCTGGAGCGCGACGCGGAGACGGTGAAGCTGATCAGCCTGAACGTGCTGCGGCAGGAACCCTTCCACGACGAATACGGGCGTGTGACCTGGGAGACCTGTTCCCTGCGGCCGTGGCTCAACGGGGAATTCATGGAGCAGGCCTTCACGCCCTGGGAGCAGGAGCAGCTCGTGCTCACAACCGTCACCGCCGACGCCAATCCCGAATACGGTACCGACGCCGGCAACGACACCCAGGATCGGGTGTGGCTCATGAGCGCGAAGGAGGCGCTGACGTACTTCGACTCCGACGCCGAGCGCATCGCCTGTCCCACCGAGTGGGGCGTGAATCACGGCTGCCGCCCCTCCGGCGACGCCGGGGCGTGCTTCTGGGTGCTGCGCACGCCGGGCAGGAACCAGGAGAACATCTCGGCGGTGAACTGGGACGGCGAGGTGTCCTGTGACAGCGACTACGCGGTCTATTCCGGCTTCACCATCCGCCCGATGATCGCCGTCCGGCTCCGGGACGGGGAGATGCCCGTGCAGACGGAGGAGGAGGCCCTCGCCGAGGCGGCGATGCCCGAGGAGGAGGAAGCGCCCGAGGAGGAGGAAGTCCCCTATGAGGTGGAGAACGAGGATTACAGCTATGTGACCGCGGCGGACGGCTCGCTGTACGTCAAGCCAATGCTCTTCGCCGTGGGCGAGCCGGCGGCGGCGGCGCTGGACAGGCCCGCGCCCGCGGACGGCACGCGGTATCTGGCGCTGCGCCTCGACATGATGGACGGCATGCTGGAGGAGACGGAGATCCGCGCGGCCATGAACAGCCTGACGCTGTATGGCCTCAGCGACCACAGCACGCTCACGCCCGTGGACATCGACCTGGCGCGCATGCCGGGAGAGACGTGGGTGCGGGCCTTTGACCTCATCTATCAGGACGACGGCGCGCGGCCCCGGGAGGATTACGCGCTGCTGGCCGACGAGGCGCTCTATCCGCTGGCGCAGCTGCCGGGGGAGGGGACAACCCTGCGGCTGGCCTATGCCGCCGAGCTCAGCGGAATGGGTGAATACCTGCTGGACGACGTGCTCAACGCGCTGAACGACCCGATCTACCGGACCACCTACGACAGCCTGCTGACAGGCGAGGTGGTGCAGAAGGGCAGCAAGGGCGACGCCGCGAAGGGCGTGCAGCGGACGCTGGTGGCCTTCGGGCAGGACATCGCCGTGGACGGCAACGTGGGGCCGAAGTCCATCGCCGCGCTGAACGCCGTGCAGACGGCCTTCGGGCTGACGCCTACCGAGTCGCTGGACGCCGTGGGCTACGCCGAGCTGCTGCCCCAGCTGCTGCTGGTCACCGATCCCAACAGTGCCGACGGATTGCTGATGGGAGGCAAGGACTACGGCGAGTACGACTACATGTGCGCCTGCGCCCTGGCGGTGCAGGGGAAATACGCCTCCGCGAAGGCCATGTTTGAGCAGAGCCAGTGGAGCGACTGGGAGGCCCGCGCCGCGGCCTGCGTCCAGCCCTGGCCCAAGAACGGCGTGCTGTACAAGAATCCCGACGTCAAGGGCAGCAGCACCGAGCTCACCGTGAAGTTCAACACCGAGCCCGACACCGCCATGCTGGTGAAGATCTACACCGCCGACGGCGTGCTCGCCCGCACGATGTTCATCGGCGGCACCGGCAAGGCCACCGCCAGCCTGCCCGCCGGGACCTACATCATCAAGGACGGCACCGGCAAGAACTGGTACGGCGAGGCGGAGGCCTTCGGCAGCGAGGGCAGCTACGAGATCATGACTTTCGAGGGCGGCGTGCAGGAAGTGCAGCTCAAGAAGAACTACGCCTCCACCATCACCGTCAACGTCCAGGACTACAACCCCGACGCTCAGGGCATCGGCTCAGACTGGGAGAGCTGGGGCGATTTCTGAGCAAACCAAACAACGCGCACAGCGGGCTTGCCCGCTGTGCGCGTTGTGAGTGGGGCGTTAAATGGCGGCTGACGCTATCTGTATAGAAGTGTGACAGCGCACGGTTTAACGCTCCACTTAAAAAATCCGCTCCATCCTCTGAACGGTCACGCCAGATACTTTTTGAGCGTTTTCCGCACCGCGCCAGGACCGGCGATGAGGTCGCGGAAGATGGCCTCGACCTTCTCGCCCAGACCGGCGGCGTAGAGGTCCACGCCCCAGATGTTGACGTTGGCGAGGACGGGCTTGAGCTGGTCGGTGAAGGTCTCGGGGCGGCCCAGCTCGACGGTCTTGAGCTGTTCGGTCAGCTCGGCGGCCATGGGGTCGGGGGCGAGGGTGTAGGCTTCGCCCCTGTCGTCCACCGCCAGCAGGTAGCGCAGCCACCCGGCGATGGCCAGGGGGATGCCCACCAGGTTGTCGGCGGTGCCGTTCTTGGCCATGTAGGCCTTGATGGTCTCGCCGAAGCGGAAGGCCACGCCCTGGGAGATGTCCACGCAGATGCGCTGGCTGGTGTCGCCCAGGTACTTGTTGGGGAAGCGCTCGTGGATGACCTCGTCGATGAACGCCTTGGGGGAGAGGATGCCCGGGTCCTCCACCACCGGCAGGCCCTCCTGATAGCCCACGCGATCCGCCAGGCGGGAGAGTTCCGAGTCGGACATGCCGTCGGCGAACAGCTCGTAGCCCAGCATCACGTCGTAGGGGCCCAGCGCGGTGTGAATGGGGTTCAGGCAGGCGGTGACCTTCATGCGCTCGGAGCGGTTCACCGTCAGCCGGTCGGCCATGAACACTCCGGCCTGCTCCAGAGGCGGCCTGCCGTTGGGGAAGCTGTCCTCCACCACCAGGTACTGGGGGCCCTCGGCGTTGACGAAGGGCGCGATGTAGGTGTGCTTGGAGGTGATCACCGGCTGCATGGCCTCCACGCCGTCGGCCTCCAGGGCGTTGGCGATGTCCACGCTGGGCCGGGGGGTGATCTTGTCGATCATGGTCCAGGGGAAGCTGACCCGCTTTTCATCGGACACATACGCCACAAAGCCCTCGTCCACGTGGCCCAGCTCCTTCCAGACCATGGCGGTCTCCATCACGGAGCTGCGCAGCTTCTCGCCGTTGCGGGCCACGTTGTCCATGCTCACCAGCGCCAGCGGGTACCCACCGGCCTTGTAGCGGGCGTAGAGCATGGCGGTGACGATACCCATCGCCCCGGTGACCTTCTCGGGCCCGTTGTCCATGTCGGCCTGCACGTAGCCGAAGTAGCGTCCGTCGGCGTTGCGCAGGGCGTAGCCCTTCTCGGTGATGGTGAAGGTGGCCATCTGGAAGCCGGGATGGGTGAACACGGCCTTCATCCGCGCCCAGGCCTCGGGGTCGGCGGACTGGGCCTTGATCGCCTCGGACAGCGGCCCCAGCACCCGGCGGTCCACGCTGCCGTCGGCGTTCAGGATCACGGCCAGGGCCAGGTTGTCGTAGGGCGTGTAGATCTTGTCCACCACGTCGTAGTCAAAGGTCTCCACGCAGGTGATGCCCCGGTCCATCAGGCCCGCCCGCAGCAGCCGATCCGCGATGCTGCCCACGAAGATGCGGAATATGTTGCCGATGCCGAAGTGAGCCCAGCGGGGGTCGGCTACGGTGGCCCGAGCCAGCGCCTCCGCGTCATAGGGCGGCAGCTCGATGCCGGCTTTGGCCCACGCCGCGGTATCCTTCAAACCCTGATAATTGAGCTTCATTGCAATCCTCTCCTTAGGCAATGGGAAATGGGAAATGAATGGCCTTTGCCGTGCGATCACGACATCAGCGCGCTGTTGGCGCTGAGGCTTGCTGAAATTCCCCATTCCCCATTCCAAATTCCCAATTAATATTCAATGACGCCCTTGACCACGTTTCGGATGTCCCTGTGGCAGGTGGCGAAGGCGTTGATGGTGTCGTCGAAGGTGAAGCGGTGGGAGACGATGGATTCCACGTCGATCCTGCCGTCGGCGATGGCGTTGATGGCGGTGGGATAGAGGTTGCGATAGCGGAAGATGGACTTCACCGTCAGCTCCTTGGTGGACATGATGCCGGTGTTGAAGCCGTTCACGCGGTCCTCGCCCAGGCCCACGATGATGACCATGCCCGCGGGCTTGGCCACGGTGAGGCAGGCGTCCACGGTGGCGGAGAAGCCCGCGCAGTCGATGCACACGTCCGCGCCGCGCCCGTCGGTCAGCTTCATGACCTCCTGGACGAAGTCGGTCTCCTTGGTGTTGAAGGCGATCGCCCCCAGCTCGCGGGCCTTGTCCAGGCGCTTGTCCAGCACGTCGCCCACGATGATCTTCGTGGCGCCGTAGGCCTTCGCGGCCAGCAGCGTCACCAGGCCGATGCAGCCCGCGCCCATGATGACCACGGTCTGGCCCAGCTTCACGCCGCCCTGATTGCAGGCGTGCAGGCCGATGGCCAGCGGCTCCACCAGCGCGCCCTCGGTGAAGGACATGTTGTCGGGAATCTTGAAGGTGAAGGCGGCGGGATGGGAGATGTACTCGCTCAGCACGCCGTCGTAGGGCGGGGTGGCCCAGAACTTCACGTCCTTGCAGAGGTTGTAGTGGCCGCTCAGGCACTCCTCGCACTTCATGCAGGGCACGCCCGGCTCCATGCACACGCGGTCGCCGCGCTTGAGGGTCTTGACGTTCCCGCCGACCGCCTCGATGACGCCCGCGGCCTCGTGGCCCAGAACGAAGGGGAATTCCACCTTGAAGTCGCCGATGGAGCCGCTGCGGTAGTAGTGCAGATCGGAGCCGCACACGCCCACGGACTGTACCTTGATCATCACATCATCCGGGCCGATCTGGGGCATCGGGGCCTCGCCAACCTCGATCTTTTCTAAATCGGTCATGTAAAAAGTCTTGTTGGACATGATAAACTCCTCCTTCTCATGTGAGGGCGCCGGAAGGCGCCCTTCTCTAATTATAGCACAGATGTCTTAATTTGTCTTGCCCTTGTTGGACATGCAGTCGAGGCCGACGGCGGCGGCGAGGACCAGGCCCTTGACCACCATCTGGATGTACTCGGAGACGTTCATCAGGATCAGGCCGTTGGTGAGGCAGCCGATGATGAACACGCCGGCGACCACGCCCGAGATGCGGCCCACGCCGCCGTTGACGGACACGCCGCCCAGCACGACGCAGGTGATGACGTCGAATTCCTTGCCCTTGCCGACGGTGGCCTGAGCGGAGCCGGTGCGGGACAGCATCACGATGCCGGCCAGCGCGGCGAAGAAGCCGGACAGAGCGTAGATCAGAATCTTCATCTTGTCAACCAGGATGCCGGACAGCTCCGCGGCCTCCTCGTTGCCGCCGATGGCGTAGAAGTAGCGGCCGAAGTAGGAGCGGTTCAGTATGAAGCTGCCGATGGCCAGGCACGCGATCATGATGATGGCGCACCAGGGGATGGAGATGAAGGGCAGGTCCACGGTGGAGCGGGCGAAGAAGTTCATGGCGGGATAGGTCTTGTTGAAGCCGGACACGGGCATGCCCGCGGTCAGGATGTAGGCCAGGCCCTCGAACACCGTCTGGGCGGCGAAGGTGGCGATCAGCGCGGGGATGCCGATCTTGGCGACCATGAAGCCGTTCAGCAGGCCGATGAGCACGCCGATGACCAGCACGGCCAGCACGGAGATGGTCCAGTGCATGTTCATGTTGACCATCATGTAAGCGCAGACCATGTTGACCAGGGTGATGATGGAGCCGATGGACAGGTCAATGCCGCCGATCAGGATGACGAAGGTCATGCCGACGGAGGCGATGCCGTAGTAGGAAACCTGGCGCAGGATGTTGGTGATGTTACCGGGGGTGACAAACGTGCCCTGGCTGAAGATGGCGAAGAAGATGACCTCGATCACGAACACCAGCCAGATTGCGTTCTGCCTGATCAGATTCTTGGTGTTTCCCTTTGCTTCCATTGAGCGAAACCTCCTTAATTAGCCTGGTCCACAATGGCAGATGCCATGGCCATGATGGTGTTTGCGTCGAATTGTTCCTTTTTCAGCTCGCCGGTCATCTCGCGCTCGGCCAGCACGATGATGCGGTCGGACATGCCGATCAGCTCCTCCATTTCAGAGGAGATCATCAATACGGCGCGGCCCTGCTCCACCAGCTCGTTGATGAGCTTGTAGATCTCAAACTTCGCGCCGACGTCGATGCCGCGGGTGGGCTCGTCGAATATGATCAGCTGGGAATCCGCCGCCAGCCACTTGCCCAGGATGACCTTCTGCTGGTTGCCGCCGGAGAGGTTCCGCACCAGCTGGTTGACGCTGGGACACTTGATCTGGATCTCCTGCCGGTATTTTTCCGCGCGCTGCTTCTCGGTCTTCAGGTCGATGACCGTGGCCTTGGAGATGCGGTCGTAGGTGGGCATGTTGATGTTGTTCTTGATGGACACGCCCAGCAGCGCGCCGTGGCGCTTGCGGTCCTCGGGCAGCATGGCAATACCCAGGTCGATGGCCTCGCGGGGGCTCTTGGGATTGATCTCCTTGCCGTTTAAGAAGATCTGGCCGGACTCCTTGGGCTTGGCGCCGAAGATGACCTGCGCCAGCTCCGTGCGCCCCGCGCCTACCAGGCCGCCCAGGCCCAGCACCTCGCCGGCGTGGATCTTCAGGGAAATGTTCTTGTCCCCGTTGCCGTAGACGTTTTTAAGCTCCAGGACCACCTTGCTCTCGTCGATGCAGGGCTTGCGCTCGGGGTATTTGGTGGTCATTTCACGTCCGACCATCATCTGGATCAGCTGATCCTCGGTGGCGTTGCGGGTGATGAGGGTGTCCACATACTCGCCGTCGCGGATGACCTCGATGCGGTCGGACAGGTAGAAGATCTCCTCCAGGCGGTGGGAGATGTAGATGATAGAGACGCCCTTGTTGCGAAGCAGGTTGACCACCTCAAACATGGCGTCGACCTCGTTGTTCGTAAGCGGGGCGCTGGGCTCGTCCATGATGAGCACCTGGGCGTTTTGCTGCACCGCCTTGGCGATCTCGATCATTTGCTGATAACCCACGGAGAGGTTCTTTACCAGCTCGCGGGGATTGATCTTGATATGAAGCTGCTGGAAGGCCTTGGCGGCTTCGGCCTCCATGGCCTTTCTGTCGATGGAAATGCCCTTGCGGATGGGGCGGCCCAGGAACATGTTCTCCGCGGCGGAGAGCTCCTTGACGTTATTGAATTCCTGGTAGATGATGGCAATGCCGTTTTCGGCCGCCAGCTGGGGCGTCATGCGGTCAAATTCCTTGCCGTTGATCTTGATCTTGCCCGAGGTGGGAACCACCGCGCCGGAGCAGCACTTGATCAGGGTGGATTTTCCCGCGCCGTTTTCGCCGATCAGGCCGAGGATCTCTCCCCGGCGCAGCTGAAGCGTCACGTCGCTAAGCGCTACGACGCCGGGATATTCCTTTCGGATGTGCTCCAATTCAAGCACAAAATCTTCGCTCATTGCGCAGCCTCCTTACTTGAAGAATGGGATGACGGGTTTCTGATAAAGGGTGATGGTCCAGGCGGCGCGGGCTTCATTCTGGAAGCGGTCATGCTCTGAACAGCATCAGAGGGGAATGGGCTGGACAATGCGGCGGGCGAGGCCGTTTCATGACACGGCGCAGCGGGAGACCCGTTCGCCCGCCTAACCCGTTTCCCATTCCCCTTTGTATAGGTCGTGCCCCTCCCGGAGGGGAAGGGGCACGTGAGGGGAATCTGGGATTACTTGGTCATGCCGTCGATAACCTGCTGCACGGTCTCCTCGGTGAAGCGGTTCACGGGACGGAACACGTTCTTCGCGCCGACGTTGTCAGCCAGGATCAGAGCGTACATCTGAGCGCAGGCGGTGGCGGTGTCCTTGTCAGAGCCTTCGAAGCCGATGATGCCCTTGGCGGGATAGGTGGGATCGGCCAGCTGCTCGAGCTGCTGCATGGTGACGTCGGTGGTGAACACGCCCATGTCCTCGGGGATGACGCCGTTGGTGTGGATGTTCAGGGCCTCGTCAGCACCGATCATGGCGCCGGCGCCAACGCCCGCGACGACCTTCACATCGGGATACTTCTGCAGGGTGGTCTCGACGCCCTCCTGGGCCTCGAGGGGCTCGATGCCGTAGTTGGTGGCGACGATCTCATACTTGCCGGCAGCGGCTTCCAGACCGGCCTTGATGCCGTTCTCACGCTCGACCAGCACGGGGGTATCGGACTTGCCGATGACGATGACCTGAGCCTTGTTGTCCTCGGAGAAGTGCTCGTTGATGAACTCAGCGGCCATCTCGCCGATGACGGAGCCCAGATAGGTGTTGTCCAGGATCCAGTTGGCATCGGAATTCTCCAGCGGGTCGTCCCAGCACATCAGCTTGATCTCGGGATGATCGGCCTTCACAGCGGCGAAAGCGTCGTCAACGCCGGCGGGATCCTGGGGATGAACCATGATCAGGTCGACGCCGTTGGTGGCGAACTGCTCGATCTGGGTGGTCTGCTTCAGGGGATCCTGGTCAGCGCCCAGAATGGTGGCCTCAGCGCCGGCATCCTTCAGGATGGTCTCCAGGGCGGTCATGACGCCGGCCCAGTAGGGGTTCTTGAGGTCCTGCACGGTGACGCCGATCTTCTTGCCGTTCAGCACGGACATGTCAGCCTTGGCGTAGAACTCGGCATCGGACTGGATGCCCTCGGTGGCGCCGGTGTTGGCCTCCGCCATCGCGAACACGCTCAGCAGCATCAGGACAGCGAGAATCAGGGAAACGAGCTTCTTCATGGGTATCTCTCCTTCTTTTTATTCTTTACGCCTCATGAGGCGCAAGGTTCCTGTGGGAAACGGGGTTGAATCTGCGATCAGAAGCAGGTAAAGGCGCCGTCGATGACGAAGTCGGAGCCGGTGGTGAAGCTGGCGGCTTCGCTGGCCAGGTAGACCACGATGCCCATCAGCTCTTCGGGGGCGCCCAGGCGTCCCATGGGGGCCATGGCGTTCCACTGCTCGATGAGGGGCTTCAGCTGCGGGGCGGAGGTGATCAGCTCGGTGCCGATGTATCCGGGGCTGATGGAGTTGACGCGCACGTTCTTCTTGGCCCACTCGACGGCCAGGGACTTGGTCAGCTGCATGACGCCCGCCTTGGAGGCGTTGTAGGCGCACTGGGGCTGGGGCACATTGACGATGTGGCCGGACATGGAGGCGGTGTTGATGATGGAGCCGCCGCCGTGAGCCAGCATGTACTTGCCGGCGATGGTGTCGGTGAGGAACACGCTGTTCAGGTTGACGTTGATCACCTTCAGCCACTGCTGGTAGGTCATCTCGTCGGCGGGAGCGTTGATGCAGATGCCCGCGTTGGCGTGGCAGAAGTCCAGGCCGCCCAGCTCGGCGACCACGGTGTCCACCATCTTCTGGACTTCCGCCTCGTTGGTGACGTCGCACTTGATGGCGATGATCTTGCGGCCGGTCTTCTCAGCGATCTCCTTGGCGGTCTGCTGCGCCACTTCGATGTCCAGGTCCACGATGGCCACATCCGCGCCGGCCTCCGCGAAGGCAGTGGCGGTGCGCTTGCCGATGCCGCGGGCCGCGCCGGTGACGAAGCCCTTCTTGCCGTCCAGTCTCATCCTTTCAATGATGCCCATGTAAAAAAACCTCCTTGCTGGTCATTTTTTGAAATTGGTCATCAAATTTTGTAAAATCGCTTGCTTTATTTACTCTTATTATAAACGCTACCGGTTTGTTTGTCAACTTGGCGTTTTGCACAAAATATTTTGTATAATTCAGTGCATTCCGCGGATTTGATTTTGCGGACGTATTTGGTAAAATAAGATTGCATGAAACAAACAGGGGGCAGCAATATGGCCGGCCGCATCACACCCGGACAGATCAAAGAGAACAATCGACAACAGATATACAGCTACATCTATCACCGGCGCAAGGCGTCCCAGCAGGACATGCTCTACGCCCTCAGGCTTTCGCGCCCCACCGTGGCGTCGAACCTGGCGGCACTGGAGGAGGACGGGCTGATATGCAAAAGCGGCCAGATCGAGACCGACCAGATCGGCCGCAAGGCCGTGGCCTACGCCATCGTGACGGACTACCGGGTTGCGGTGGGGGTGGAGATACTCCGCGCCCGGGTGAAGATGATCGCGGTGGACCTGTACGGCGAGAAGCTGAGCCGGGAGGTGGTGGAGCTTCACTTCGCCAACGAGACCGACTACTACAGGCGGGTCTGCGGGGAGATCAACCGCTTTGTGGACGCGCTGCCGGTGCCGAGAGAACGCATCCTTGGCGTGGGGATCTCTGCCCAGGCCCTGGCCTCCCGGGACGGGCGAAGTATCGCCTATGGCGCAATCCTCGACTGCACCGGGCTGACCATCGACATCTTTGAGGCAGAGCTTCACCTGCCCTGCCGCTTCATGCACGACCCCGCCGGCGCGGCCATGTCGGAGCTGTGGATGTCGCCGGAGCTGGAAAACGCGGTCTATTTGTCCCTGAGCGCCCATCCTGGCGGCGCCATCATCAACCATCGCCGCATCATGGTCGGCAAGCACGGACACAACTGCACCTTCGAGCACATCCAGGCCCGGCCCCGGGGCGAGCTGTGCTACTGCGGCAAGCGGGGCTGCTGGGATACGCTGCTCTCCCGCCGGGCGCTGGTGGGGGAGGAGACGCTGGAGGACTTCTTCGAGCGGGTGCGCACCGGCGACGCAAGCGCCGTGAAGCGCTGGAACACCTACCTCAAAAACCTGGCCCAGCTCATCGCCTCGCTCCACCTGTTCAACGACGTGGACTTCATCCTGGGCGGCCACCTGGCCCCCTTCATCACCGATGCCGACATCCGCCGCCTCTACGTCGAGATTCGCCAGCTCTGCCCCTTCGATGAAACGGAGGACTTCATCCGCATCTCCAAAATGCCCTCCCACAACATCACCGTGGGCATCTCCCTGCCCTACATAACCGCCTGCCTCGAGGAGCTGGGCGTCGAGCCCGGAAAAACAGAGGAGGAAAACGGCAACTGACAAAAAACGGAACCTTCCCAACGAGAGAGGGTTCCGTTTTCAACAGGACGGTTTTGTTTGAATGGAGAATTGAGAGATAATGGAGAATTGAGAATGGAAAATGGAGAATGAATGTGGAAATCCTTGCGGATTTCGTAACTGTTCAGTTCTGCGACAAACAGAGACTTGGCAGGCTGCGGGGGACGACCTCTCAGTCAGCCTAACGGCTGA
>CADCAS010000017.1:27066-46503 GCA_902799465.1 uncultured Eubacteriales bacterium | reverse complement strand
GTCGCCGACGAAGTCGGTGACTGAGAGGTCGTTCCCCGTTGCCTCGGACAATCTCCACTTATCACAGCAGAACTGAATAGATACCGGATTTCTTTGATTCCAAAGACCGTAAATCAGCGTCACAGCGTCACTTACAGTGTTCAATCAAACAAATCCGAAGGATTTGCACCGCCATTATCCCGTTTTCAATTCGGCAGCAGCCCACAAAACAATCGATCCCGGCGGTCAACCAGCCGCCATTACCACGACAAGGAGGTAAAACATGCTACTATTCATCGACGCCTGTGCACGGGAGGGGTCCCGGACGCGGCGGCTGGCGCGGCGTCTGCTCTCCGGGCTGGGGGGCGAGGTCTGCGCGCGGCAGCTGTATAAGGCGCGCTTTCCCGTGGCGGACGAGGCGTTTCTCGCGGAGCGGGACCGGCTGATCGCCGCCGAGGCGTTTGACCATCCCATGTTCGACATGGCGCGGCAGTTTGCCGCAGCGGAGCAGATCGTGATCGCCGCGCCCTACTGGGACCTCTCCTTTCCCGCGGCGCTCAAGCAGTACATCGAGCAGATCAACGTCACCGGCGTGACCTTCCGCTATTCCCCGGAGGGCATCCCACAGAGCCTCTGCCGCGCGAAGGCGCTGTACTACGTCACCACCGCCGGGGGCCCGATCCTCTCCGACGCCATCGGCTTCGGCTATGTGGAGGCGCTGGCAAAGGGCTTCTGGCAGATCCCCGAGATACGGTATGTGAAGGCGGAGGGGCTGGACATCGTCGGCGCGGATGTGGAGGGCATACTCCGCGGCGCGGAGGCGGAGATCGACCGGCTTCTCGGCGCGCCCTCCGCGGCGGACGGGGATACAGGCTCATGACGGCGCTGCCGCGGGCGCACTACCACCTGCCGGGGCTGTTCGAGTTCTACGAATTATACCGGCTCTTTCTGCCGCTGTTTCGCGAGCACCGGGAGTACTTCTACGACTGGTGCGACATCGGCTCCATCTACGGCGCGCCCGCGGACTGCCTCTGGGGCGGGGGACGGGTGGGCTTCGGCGACGCGCGGCCTTCCGAGGTCGCGGCGCTGACGCGGGAATACGGCGTCTCCACGCGGCTCACCTTCAGCAATTCCCTCCTTCGGGAGGAGCACCTTGCCGACAGAAAGTGCAATGCCCTGTGCGCGCTGTTCGAGCGCGGCGGACCTGCGCGCAATGGCGTCATCGTCAGCTCGGACCTGCTGATGGAGTATATCGCAAGGCACTATCCTGGCCTGTATTTCGTCTCCTCCACCACAAAGGTGCTGACGGCGTTTGAACAGCTCGAGGCGGAGCTGAACCGGGAGGCCTTCGACTACGTGGTTCCGGATTTCAGGCTGAACCGGGCGTTTGACCGGCTGAACGCGCTGCCCTGCGCGCTGAAGCGGAAGGTGGAGCTGCTCTGCAACGAGTGCTGCTGGTTCGCCTGTCCCGACAGAAAGGCATGCTATGAGAACGTCAGCCGCAAGAACCTGGGCGAGGACTGCCCGGACCACATCTGCGCGTCGCCCCATGCCGGGCGCGGCTACCGCTTCTCCGACGCCATGGAGAATCCGGGCTTCATCGGCATAGACGCGATCCATGAGACCTGGCTGCCCAACGGCTTTTCCCACTTCAAGATCGAGGGCCGCAGCCTGGGCAGCGCCATCATACTGGAATTCCTGCTCTATTACATGACAAAGCCCGAATGCCAGCTGAAGGTCCGGGAGGCGATCTATCTGGACAGCGCGCTGGACTTGTTCTGAATGGGGAATGGATGTGGAAATCCTGCGGATTTCTTTTATCGAAGTATTCATGATGTCCAGGCATGCAGCAAATTGAAAGATATCAGAGTGACGGGAAACGACCTCTCAGTCAGCCTCACGGCTGACAGCTCCCCTGAAAGGGGAGCCAGGAGGAACGAAGGTGCGACAGCCTTGGCTTCCCTTTCAGGGGAGCTGTCACGCGAAGCGTGACTGAGAGGTCGTTCCCCGTCGTCCCAACGCCCCATTGATTAAACACTTTCCTGATTATCGCCAGAACCAACCACCAACCGGGAGGATAGTTTTATGAGCAAGTATTACATGAGTGTCGATCTGGGCACCTCCAGCGTCCGCGCCTTTATCGCGGACCTTCCGGGGCGCAGGTATTTTGTGGAGGGGGAGACCTACGAGGTCATCATTCCCCGGCCCGGCTACGCGGAGCAGGACCCGAAGCTGTGGTATGAGAAGGCGGCGGAGTGCATCCGCCGCGTGCTCCGCCGCTCCGGGGTCGATCCCGCGGACATCGGGGGCGTGAGCTTCTCCGGCCAGATGCACGGGGCCGTGACGCTGGACGAGGCCGGGGAGCCCGTGCACAACGCCATCATCTGGATGGACCAGCGCTCGGGCGAGGTCCTTGACGACATCTACGCCATCCTGGGGGAGCGGGCCGTGGTGGAGTACACCCAGAACCGCATCGCGGCGGGGTATATGGTGGGCACGCTGTACTGGCTCAAGCGGAACCGCCCGGAGTTGTACCGCCGCATCCACCGGGCGGTTCTGCCCAAGGACTACATCAAGTACCGGCTGTGCGGCGCGATCACCACCGATTACTCCGACGCCGCGGGCAGCCTGGCCTTTGACAACAAGCGGCTTTGCTGGGCAGAACCCATGCTGGAGCGGCTGGGACTGGATGCCGCGATCCTCCCCGAGTGCGGCCCCTCCACGCAGGTGGCGGGCTACGTCACCGCGGAGGCGGCGAGGGAGACGGGGCTGCGCGAGGGCACGCCCGTGGTCAACGGCGGCGGCGATTCCTTCATGCAGGCCGTGGGCAACGGCATCGTGGAGGAGGGCATCTTCGCCTCCAACATCGGCACGGCGGGCCAGGTCTCCACCACCGTCTCGAGGCCGATCTACGATCCGCAGCTGCGCACCAGTACCTTTGCCCACGTGATCCCGGGACGGTGGCAGCTGATGGGCGGGTGCCTGAACAGCGGGGTCAGCCTCAAGTGGATCACCAGGCGGGTGCTGGGCCGGGACGACTACGGCCAGGTCAACCGGGAGTCTTCCCAGGTGCCGCCGGGCTGCAAGGGCCTGTTCTTCCTGCCGTACCTCACCGGCGAGCGCACGCCCCACATGGACCCCATGGCCCGGGCGGTGTTCATGGGGCTGACGCTGGACCACGGCCCCGCCGAGATGGAGCGCGCGGTGATGGAGGGCGTGGCCTATGCCCTCAAGGACGCCATGGGCGTGCTGCTCTCGGCGGGCGCGCGCTGTGACCGCATCATCGCCGCGGGCGGCGGCGCGCGCAGCGACCTCTGGCTCCAGATCCAGTCGGACATCTTCGAACGCGACGTCTACCGCAGCGCGTCCCTGGAGCAGGCCTGCCTCGGCGCGGCGATCACCGCCGCGGTGGGGGTGGGGGAGTACCCGGATTTCGAGACCGCCTGTGCCCGGTGCGTGGACGCGCCCACCCAGGTGTTCCACCCCATCGAGGCCAACGCCGCCGTCTACCGCCGCGCCTATCCCATCTTCCAGGATATCTACCGCCAGAACAAGGATATCTTTGCCCGCATCGACGCGCTCAGCCATTGAGCGCCGTCATATAACGTGCTTGTCCTTCCACTTCCCGCCGGAAAACCGGAGCACGTCCAGCAGGGCCTTCAGGCACCAGTCCAGCACCATGGCCCAGGCGATGCCCACGATGCCCAGGCCCAGTCCCAGCCCCAGCGCGAAGGACAGCGCCGTGCGGAACACCACCGTGCACAGCAGCGACGACCACAGGCTGAACTGCACGTCCCCCGCGGCCCGCAGCCCCGAGGACAGCGGCATGGCGAAGGGCTGGACCAGGGCGGCGAAGAGGTTGTGGATGATGACGATGACCCAGATGTAGTGCCGGGTCTCGGCGGTGACGGCATACAGCGGCAGTATCATCGGCACCAGCAAAAGCACCAGCGCGTTCCACAGGCTGGACAGCAACAGCGACATCCTTGTCAGCTTGCGCATGTACCATTCGGCGGCCTCGGTGTCGCCCGCGCCCATGCAGCGGCCCACCACGGTGATGAACACCGGGCTCATGGAGGTGCACATGCAGGCGGCCAGCGACCAAAGCGTCTGGCCGATGCCGTTGGCGGCGATCTGGGAGGTGCCGAAGGTGGCGATCAGGCTGCCCAGCACCACCTTCGCCAACTGGAACAGCACCTGCTCCGCGGCGTTGGGCACGGCGATGCGCAGTATGCGGCCCGCCATCTGCCGGTTGGGCCTAAGCATGTCCGCCGCACGCACGTACACCTGGTTTTTCGCGTTGAAGCACAGCGCGGTCATGACGATGGCGGCGAAGCACCAGGAGAGGGTGGTGGGCCAGGCTACGCCCGCCGCCCCGGCCTTCAATACGAACACGCCGATGGCGTTGCCGATCACGTTCAACAGGTTCATGCACGCGGAGACGATCATGGTGGTGCGGGTCTTGCCCATCGAGCGGTACAGCGCCGCCCCGGCGTTGTAGATGGCGTTGGCCGGGAAGGACAGCGCCACGATGCGCAGGTAGATCTGGCAGGCGGACATCACCTCGCCGTCCACCCGCGCGTACAGCGCCCGCAGCATGGCGTTTCCAAAGATCAGCGTCAGTGCCAGGCAGATCAGCGACGCCACCCCGGCAATGTGAAAGCCCTGGGACGCCGCCAGGCTGGCGCTGTCCTTATCCCCGCGCCCGATGTACTGCGACACGATCACCGCCGCGCCGGTGGCCGTGGCCGTGAACAGGTAGATGAACACGGTGTAGATCATCGTGTCCAGCGACACCCCCGATACCGTGGCCTCCCCGGCGTAGCTGACCATCATGGTGTCCGCGATGCCCACGATCAGCTGGAGCAGCTGCTCGATCAGCAGCGGCACGATCATGGCTTTCAACGCCTTGTCGGAAAATATTTGTCTGCCCTCGGGCAGTACGGGCCTCGGATTCAGCATGCGTTCCATCCCTGCGCGCTCCCTCGTTCGTTGGTACCCTGTCTATTCTATCACTGTTCTGACAACAAGTCAATATATTCACCAACAGAATTGACAATTCGTCAATGGTGGGGTATAATGGGGGCAGTATACAAGTGTTCGATGGGAGTGCAAACGGAGTTTTGTTTGGGAGAATTAGGAATTAGGAATGAGGAATTAGGAATTAAATAGCGGCTGACCGCACGCGCAATACCGACTCGATATGAACAGCACGGCTGGCGGCGTATCGCCGCCTCTGCGCAGCCGAACCATTCAATTCCTAATTCCTAATTCCTCATTCCTAATTACAAATCTCCAGTTAGCCCTCAGGGTGAGCGCCCACGATCGAACAGCACGAAATCAAAGTGGAGGGGAGCCGGCATGCCGAGAGGTTCCGCGGAATTGACCAACGCCCGCAGAGAGGAGATCATCTCCGCCTGCGAGCAGCTTTACCAGACCATGAGCTTCAAGGAGATCACGCTCAAGGACATCGCGGGGGCGACCAGCTTCACGCGCACCTCGATCTACAACTACTTCCAGACCAAGGAGGAGATCTTCCTCGCGCTGATGCAGAAGGAGTACGAGCGCTGGACGGAGGCGCTGGACGACATCACCGCCTCCTACACCACGCTGAGCGCCGAGGCGTTTTCCAGCGCCCTGGCCCAGACCCTGGAGAAGCGCGGCATGCTCTTGAAGCTGTTGAGCATGAACCACTTCGACATGGAGGAGAACAGCCGGCCGGAGTGCCTGCGGGCGTTCAAGCGGGCCTACGGCGCATCCATCGAGGCGGTGCGGCGGTGCCTGGTCCGGTTCTTTCCGGACATGGACGCCCGGGCGCAGCGGGACTTCCTGTATGCCTTCCTGCCCTTCCTCTACGGCCTGTATCCCTACACCACCGTCTCCCGGAAGCAGCGCGACGCGATGGCGGAGGCGGGGCTGGATTTCGTCTACATGAGTGTCTACGACATGGCTCACAACTGCATCCGGGCGCTGCTGGGCAGACAGTGACAATGAGTCAGAATAATCCCGCTCCGGGAAATGACATGATGTCATTCCGGGGCGGAAACGATCAGAAAGGGAGGCCTTCTATGCTGTACAATGAAGCGTGTGGAGAGCAGCTGTCCCGGCTGGGCTTTGGCTGCATGCGGCTGCCGCTCAACGCGGACAAGTCTATCGACGAGGCGGAGCTTCAGCGGATGGTGGACTACGCCATCGCCCACGGCGTGAACTACTTCGACACGGCCTGGCCCTACCACAGCGGAGCCAGCGAGACCGCCATCGGCAGGGCGCTCTCGAAGTATCCCAGGGAGCAGTGGCATCTGGCGGACAAGTATCCCGGCCATCAGATCTCCGCGGCCTACGATCCCGCGGAGATCTTCGAGGCGCAGCTGAAGAAGTGCGGCGTGGACTATTTCGACTTCTATCTGCTGCACAACGTCTATGAAAACTCCATCGGCGTCTATCAGGATCCGAAGTGGGGCATACTCGACTATTTCAGGGAGCAGGTGCGCCTGGGCCGCATCCGCCACCTGGGCTTCTCCACCCATGCCCGCCCGGACACGCTGGAGAAATTCCTGGACTACGCCGGGGACAGCATGGAGTTCTGCCAGATCCAGCTGAACTATCTGGACTGGACGCTCCAGGACGCCGAGGCCAAGGTCAGGCTGCTGGCCGCGCGGGGCATCCCCGTATGGGTCATGGAGCCGCTGAGGGGCGGCAAGCTGGCCGCGCTCACGGAGGCGCAGACCTCGCGGCTCAAGGCGCTGCGCCCGGACGAGAGCGTCGCCAGCTGGGGCTTCCGCTGGCTCCAGAGCATCCCGGAGGTCAAGGTGGTGCTGTCGGGCATGTCCAATTTCGAGCAGATGGCGGACAACGTGGCCACCTTCTCCGAGGGACGTCCTCAGACCGCCGAGGAGGCCGCGCTGCTGATGGCGCTGGCCGAGGAGCTCAAGGACGCCCTGCCCTGCACCCGCTGCCGCTATTGCTGCGACGGCTGTCCGATGGAGCTGGACATCCCCATGCTCATCCACGCCTACAACGACCTGAAGTACTCCAACAGCAGCATGACCGTGGCGATGCAGTTCGACGCGCTGCCCGACGACAAGAAGCCCTCCGCCTGCCTCGCCTGCGGGGCCTGCGCCGCGGTCTGTCCCCAGAAGATCGACATCCCCGCCGCCCTTCGGGAGCTATCGGACATGCTCTCCAAGATGCCCAGCTGGGCCGAAATGTGCCGCCAGCGCGAGGCAGCGCAGAGAAAGTGAGGCAATAGGCATTAGTTGGGGACGGCGGTACAGCCATTGGTTTCTATTGCAAACTAACACTCTGGATACCCCGCAGGGGCGCCATAATTGGCGCCCCTGCGTTCGTAAACTGATATATAGCCAAAGCTCCGATGAAGCGCAAAAGGCCGCGCCGTAACTCCACTGATGCCTGTTACCTGATGCCTGTTGCCTTCATCCTTCCCGCCTCGGCACCCGCAGGCGCTCCACGTGTTCGTTGAGCAGGGCGATGTAGCGTTGGGCGATGTCGCTGGGCGCGTGGCCGTTCTTCATCAGCACGCCCACGGCGATGGGGTCAGCCTGGTCGGAAAAGGGGATGGCTACCATCTCGGCGGCGCGGCGCTTGAAGTAGATGTCCTGGTTGAAGTTCGGCAGGTCAACGCCCACGGAGAAGGCGTCGGTGGAGCGTATGACCGACATCTTGGTGGCGCGGTCCGAGACGTGGATGTTCTTCACCATCGGCGCGAAGAACAGGCTCTCCTCGGAGTAGTAGCCGGGGGCCTGGGTCTGGTCGTAGGTGACGAACGGGTAGGGGCGCAGGTCCTCCAGGGCCAGGCTCTGGCGCTCGGCCAGGGGGTGGCGTTTGCGCATGAACACATAGGTTTGAAGCCGCGCCAGCTCGGCAAAGGCCAGGTCGTGGATGTACAGCGCCTTGTTGATGAGCTGGAGCTGCTTGTCGGTCATGGCCACCACGCCCAGCTCGCTGCGGCCGGAGGACACGTCGTGGAGGATGTGCAGCGTCTCCGCCTCCCGGATGGCCACGTCGTAGCCCACCGCGGGAAGCTCCTCCAGCAGCGCGTCGAAGGCACGCACCGCGAAGGGCAGGTGCTGGGTGGACACCGAGAAGCAGGTTTGCAGACTGCCCCGGTTTTGGTATCGAAGGGACAGATAGTCAGCCCGCTCGATGATCTCCTTGCAGTGCTTCACGCAATCCTCGCCGTCGGGGGTCAGCTGCACGCCCCGGTTGCTGCGCTTGAAGATCAGTATGCCCAGCTCGTCCTCCACCTCCTTGATCGCGGCGGACAGGGCGGATTGGGTCATGAACAGGGAGCGCGCCGCCTTTGAGAAGGACTGGCTGTTGGCCACCTCCACCACGTAGCGCAGATTTTGAAGGGTCATGGGCTCCACCTCCGCACACATATTATAGCGCCTGCCATCGATTTTATCAATAGCAGGCGCATAAAAAGGGGACTGGCCGGAGGGATTGCGGCGGGGGTCTGAAAGTGGTATACTGTTCCCATCAAACACAGGAGAGGAAACGAAATGAACGATCTCTACAACCAGGCCATGGAAAAATACACCCACTTCGCCAGCCCCGAGGATCTCAATCAGGCCATCGAACTGTTCGAGCAGTCCGGCGAGGCCGGCGCCCGGAAATACATCGAAAAGTGCAATACCCTCATCGAATACTGGCCGGGCAACACGGTGACCTTCGGCAGCTTCGAGGGCAAGCCCATCCGCTGGAAGGTGATCGACGAGCGCGGCCGCATGCGGATGCTGCTGGCCGAGACGCCCGTGACCCATCGCCCCTATCACGGCACCCCCACCGACACCTCCTGGCAGGCCTGCGACCTGCGCAAGTGGCTCAACGGCGAATTCCTGGAGGCGGCCTTCACCCCCGTGGAGCGGGCGCGCATCACCGCCGTGCGCGTGGAGAACCCCCGCAACGCCAAGTATTACACCAACGCCGGCCTGAACACCATGGACCGGGCCTACGTGCTGTCCGTGCCCGAGGCCGAGAAGTACTTCCCCGAGGAGGCGGACCGCGCCTTGGGCGGCTGGTGGTGGCTGCGCACTCCGGGCAGCAACCTCTTCTCCGCCGTGGCCGTCTACGACGACGGCACCCTCTACGAGTTCGGCATCCATGTCCACTACGCGGAGGGCGGCGTGCGGCCGGTGGTGTGGGTGCTGCTGAAGTAGGCGTGTGACGATTCGATTATGGTAACTGTTCAGTCGCGGACTCCTTCCGACCCGCTCCGCGGGCCACCTCCCTCAAAGAGGGAGGCTTTTGGTCCAGGCTCCCTCTCCGAGGGAGCTGTCAGCCGCAGGCTGACTGAGGGAGTTGAGGGAGCTGGCAGCCGCAGGCTGACTGAGGGAGTTGAGGGAGCTGTCAGCCGCAGGCTGACTGAGGGAGTCATCCCTGGGTGACTGAATCGTTACCAATTATGCCGGGATAACGGGGGCTTATGGAAATGCCGCGCGATCACTGGGCGCTGATCTCGTACTTCTGGAAGCGCTTGCCGCACTTCTTCTCGAGGTAGCGCTTGAGGTCGTCGGCCTTGCCGTCGGCGACGGCGTCCTTGGGGATGATGTAGTAGGCCTTGCCCTTGATGACGCAGTAGAGGCACCGGTCGGTCTCGGACAGGCCGTAGATCTCCTTGAACTTAGAGCGGGCGTAGTTCTTCTGCTTCTCCAGATGCAGCTCCAGGCCCTCCTCGTCGACCTTGAAGTCGGCGCGGCGGTCGAGGTAGTATTTGCGGTACTTGGCCACGGTGTCGTCCGGGCGCTTGCCGGGACGGGAGAGGGCCAGGAGCAGCAGTATCGAGCAGATCAGCAGATACCCCACGCGGGTCAGCTGGAGGCCCTCCTTCCACAGCATAAAGCCGAAATAGACCGCGCCCGCCGCCCCCAGCGCGCCCAGCACGGCGCGGGCGGCGGGGGACAGCTCCTTCTTCTGGAGGTAGAGGGCCTCGAAATCCCTGAGGATGTCGTCGGTATAGACGCAGGACGCGGTGAACAGGCCGTTCGTCGCGCTCATTTACTTTTTGGCCTGGCCGTAGTAGGCGTTGGGGCCGTGCTTGCGCATGTAGTGCTTGTCCTGGATGCGCTGCGGCGCGGGCGCGGCGGCGGCGTAGACCTGGCGGGTGAAGATGGCCATCTTGGCGACCTCCTCCAGCACCACGGCATGATACACGGCCTGGGCGGCGTCCTTGCCCCAGGTGAACGGGCCGTGGCTGTGGCAGATCACGGCAGGCACGGCCTTGGGATCGATGCCGCGGTTCTTGAAGCACTCCACGATGGTGTGGCCGGTGTTCAGCTCATAGCCCGCGTCCAGCTCCTCCTGGGTCAGGTGACGGGCGCAGGGGATGGGACCGTAGAAGTAGTCCGCGTGGGTGGTGCCGTAGCAGGGGATGTCCTGCCCCGCCTGGGCCCAGGCCACCGCGTAGGGGCTGTGGGTGTGCACGATGCCGCCGATCTGGGGGAAGGCGTTGTAGAGCACCATGTGGGTCAGCGTGTCGGAGGAGGGATTCAGGTCGCCCTCGACCTTGTTGCCCTTCAGGTCCACCACAACCAGGTCCTCGGGCTTGAGCTCCTCATACTCCACGCCGGAGGGCTTGATGACGAACAGCCCCTTCTCACGGTCGATCCCGGACACGTTGCCCCAGGTGTAGGTCACCAGCCCCCGACGGGGCAGCTCCATGTTGGCCTCGTAGACCTTCTGCTTCAATGCTTCAAGCATGGTATTGTTCCTCCCTTATGTTGAATATGATCGTGTTCAGGGTTCATTAAACGGGTTCTGCTGAATTGGGAATTGGGAAGTCAGCCTGCGGCTGACAGCTCCCTCAACTCCCTCAGTCAGCCTTCGGCTGCCAGCTCCCTCGGAGAGGGAGCCTGGACGGGAGCCTGAACGGGAGCCTGAACGGGGAACCCAAAAGCCTCCCTCTTTGAGGGAGGTGGCCCGCGAAGCGGGTCGGAAGGAGTCCGCGACTGAACAGTTACTTGGGAATTAGGAATTGAATATCGGTTGCCGCGCGTGCTGTATAGAGGAGGTCACTAACCACCCGCCCAATACCGACGCGAAGTGTACGGCTGGCGGGCGGCGCACGCCGCCCCTGCAGAGTGCGCGGCAGCCGCTATATCTGTTCCCTGTTCCCTGCTCCCTGTTCCCTTTTCTAAACGTCACTCCGTGATCGTATACATCGCCACCTCGTCGATCTCGCGGTTGGTGCCCACGAGGACGTCCTGGCCCTTGGCGTTGACGAAGTGCATCAGGTTGGCGCAGCCGGTGTTCCGGTCGATGAACGCGGTCCTGTACGCGCCGTCCTCGAAGGTGATGGCGATGGTGTTCTTGGTGCCCTTGCGCCAGCCGACGCACCAGGCGGGCTTGCCCAGCAGCTGACCGGCCCAGGTGGCGTGGAGCATCTCGGTCTCCTTCTCGGGGGCGTCGTACTTCCAGCAGGGCACGTAGTTGCCGAATTCGTCCAGGTGGTAGATGGTCAGGGAATTGCCGTGGAAGGGGCTGATGGTGCCCAGCTCCAGCTTGCCGTCGCCGTCGAAGTCGATCAGCACGGAATCGCTGGAGGGCACGGCACACAGCTGCTCGATCTCCCAGTCGCGGCCCGGGGCCACCGGGGGACGGAACAGGAAGGTGCCCTGCTCGCAGCCCACCACGCCGGCGGTGTAGCCGTCGATGGAGACCATGGAGTAGCCGTGGTTTTGCAGCATGTCCTCCATGATGGGCTCCAGGGTCAGCGGGTGGTCGTCGTTGAACACGCTCAGGTCCTTGGGCAGCACGGAGGCGTAACAGGCGCCGGGGAAGCGCCAGTCGTTCTTGTACTCATGCCCGGACTTGAGGCAGCACACCAGCAGGTAGTTCACGCCGTTGCGGGTGAGGATGCCGAAGCGGTGCACGAAGGGGGCCTGGCACAGGGTGCGGATCTCCCAGTCGCCCTTGCCCTTCGCGGTGGCGATGACGATCTTCGCCTCCTTGGAGTCGTTGGGGGAGTAGAACTTGTGGGTGGCCAGGAACTGTCCGTCGGCGCCCGGCACGGGGGTCATGGTCATCACGCCGCCGGGCTCGGTCCACACGGTGTCCAGCTGCGCACCGTCCTCGGAAAAGATGTAGCAGGGGTCGTGCTTTTCAGCCGCCACCAGGAAGCAGTGCTGGCCCTCCCAGGTGAGCTCGGACATGGCGTAGCACTTGTTCAGATTCGATATGACCTTCTTCTCGACTTTCACGGTCTGATCCTCCGTTTCATGATTTCATGATATCACTGCTTGTCCAGGATGTCCGACATGCTCCTGCGCGCGAAGCGGATGTCGTCGGCCCAGGTGTCGTCGTTGCCGGTGTACCACATCTCGGTGACATAGCGGCGGACGCCCAGCGCCCAGGCCCTCTGGATGACGGCGGGGAAGTCCACATGTCCGGTGAGGAAGGGGACCTCGCGGAACACGCCGGGAACGGTCTCCTTGAGGTGCAGCGCCACGATGTGGCCGCGCCCGGACCAGAGGTCGTCCAGCACGCTCCCGCCGGAGGACTTGGCCGCGTTGGTCAGGTTGCCGGAATCGGGATAGACGCCCAGATAGGGGCTGCCCACGGCGTCCACGTAGTACATGGACTTCCAGACGGTGTTCATGAAGTCGGTCTCCATGGTCTCAAAGCCCATCATGACGCCCTTCACGGCGGCCATCTCGGTGGCCTTCTTCAGATTCTCCAAAAACAGCGCCTTGCTCTCGGCGGTGCTGTCCTCGTAGTACACGTCGTAGCCCGCCAGCTGGATGATGCGGATGCCCAGGTCGTCGGCGAATTGGATGGCCTTCTCCATGATCTCCATGCTGCGCGCGCGCACGGCGGGGTCCTTGGCGCCGAAGGGATACTTGCGGTGGCCGGACAGACACATGCTGCGGATGGGCAAGCCCACCTCCTTCATGGTCTGGACGAGCTCCAGCCGCTGCTCCGCGGTCCAGTCCAGCCGCGCCAGTTTCTCGTCCTTCTCGTCGATGCTGATCTCCACGAAATCATAGCCTGCCGACTTGGCAAATTCCAGCTTCTCCCGCCAGCTCAGCGTCGGCGGCATCGCCTTCTCGTACAGGCCGATGGCGTACTTCTTCATATATATCCGTCCTCGCTCAATGTTTCTGGTTGCAAAGGTCAGAAGCATCAATCTTGGATTCATATTGAATTATAGCCTATTTTGGAATGATTTGCAATACCGCGCCAGTCCCGGCGCGGACATGCGCAGTCTTTTCATCTTCATAACACCCTCTCCACATTTTTGTCCATTATAGCATATTATTGATTGGTTGTCTATCGGGGATTGAGGGGGAGAAAGGGAACAACAGGGAACAGGGAACAGGGAACAGGAATAGCTGCCGCGCATGATGCGGAAGGATGCGGTTTTATGGGATCGGGACGACTCCCTCAGTCAGCCTGCGGCTGCCAGCTCCCTCGGGGAGGGAGCCTTTTGGAGACAAACCTTCTCTGTCTGTACAGAAGCCTCCCTCTCTGAGGGAGGTGGCACGCGAAGCGGGCCGGAAGGAGTTGCTGCCGATCAGATACCGCATTTCCCCGCAAACGTCGTGTAAGCATTCCTGCGTAACCAAGCCATTCCTGTTCCCTACTCCCTGTTCCCTGTTTCCTCATCCCCCACGCAAAGCCTATGTTAAGAAATGATAAAATGGACAATTTTTGCCTCATTTAGGTTAAAACGAACATCAAAACATAAAACGAACATAAAGAAGGCCTTGAATTTTGAGCGATATTATCATATAATAGAGAAGCAAAGGTCAGAAACGAACATTATAACACGAAAGGAAGGATTTCATTGAGTAAGGTTTCCGAAATGACCCGCGAGAAGTGGATCATGTCCACCTTCCCCGAGTGGGGCACCTGGCTGGTCGAGGACATCGAGAACGAGGTCGTCCAGCCCGGCAACGTGGCGATGTGGTGGCTGGGCTGCACGGGCATCTGGTTCAAGACCCCCGGCGGCGCGAACATCACCATCGACCTGTGGTGCGGCAACGGCAAGCGCACCCACGGCGACAACAAGATGAAGGTGGGCCACCAGATGGCCAACATGTGCGGCGGCCGGCTGATGCAGCCCAACCTGCGCAACGTGCCCTTCGTGATCGATCCCTTCGCCTTCAAGCAGGTGGACGCGGTGCTGGCGACCCACTATCACCAGGACCACATGTCCGCGGAGTGGGCGGCCCACGTCATCAACTCCGGCATGACCACCACCGACGAGAACGGCAAGGAGATCCCCGTGCCCTTCATCGGCCCCCTGAAGTCCGTCGAGACCTGGGTCAAGTGGGGCGTGCCCGAGGAGCGCTGCAAGATCGTCAAGCCCGGCGACGTCATCAGGATCAAGGACATCGAGATCGTGTGTCTGGACAGCTTTGACCGCACCTGCATCGTCACCACCGACTCCACCGGCCCCGACCGCGAGGAGCTGACCGGCAAGTGCCCGACCGACATGGACGAGAAGGCCGTCAACTACCTGGTCAAGACCCCCGGCGGCAACATCTACCATTCCGGCGACAGCCACTTCTCCATCTACTTCGCCAAGCACGGCAAGGACTACGACATCGACGTGGCCTTCGGCTCCTTCGGCGAGAACCCCATCGGCATGCAGGACAAGATGACCTCCATCGACGTGCTGCGCATGGCCGAGAACCTGCGCTGCAAGGTGGTCGTGCCCATCCACTGGGATGTGTGGACCAACTTCCAGGCAGACTGCGAGGAGATCAAGCTGCTCTACGACTTCAAGAAGGACCGCAACGAGTACAAGTTCCATCCCTTCTTCTGGCAGGTGGGCGGCAAGTATGTCTATCCCCAGGACAAGGACAAGATCTATTATCACCACAGGCGCGGCTTCGAGGACTGCTTCGAGCATCCCCAGAACATCCCGTACCGTTCGTGCCTGTAAGGAGGTAAAGCATGGCTGACAAGACCATCCTTCAAAAGATCGTGGAGCGCGGCCACTACAAGTTCGTGGATAAGGTGGATTCCTGGCAGGAGGCCGTGAAGCTGTCCTGCGAATCCCTGGCGAAGACCGGCTACGTCTCGGAGAACTACTATCAGCAGATCGTGGACTGCATCGAGAAGTACGGTCCCTACGTGGTGTTTGAGCACTATGTGGCCATGCCCCACTCCCAGGAGGGGGCTGAGGGCGCAAATAAGACCGCGGTCGGTTTTATGCGCGTCAAGGAGGACGTGGACTTTGGCAAGGACGAGGACGGCGAGGACAAGATCGCCCGCCTGTTCTTCACCCTGGCGGCCAAGGACCCCAACGAGCATCTGGACAACATGCAGCAGCTGATGCAGATCTTCACCAATGAGCCGCTGCTGGACGCCCTGATGGCGGCCAACACCCCCGAGGACATCCTCGAGGCCGAGGCCAAGTATCCTCCGGAAGAGGACATCTGACAAACCGACTTTGGTCTGTTTGCCATTTGATAAAGAAGGAAGAGGGGTTACACAATGAATTTTCTGGTAAAGATCTGGGAGTTCTTCACGACGTACATCCTGCGTCAGGCTCCCTTCATGATCGGCTTCATCACCTCATCGGCTACGCGCTGATGAAGAAGAAGTGGTATGACATCCTGGGCGGCACCCTGAAGGCCATCATCGGCATGCTGATTCTGAACGTCGGCTCCGGCGGACTGACCAGCAACTTCCGTCCCATCCTGGCGGGCCTCAAGGACCGCTTCAACCTGACCGCCGCGGTCATCGACCCCTACTACGGCCAGAACGCCGTCACCGCGGGCGTTGAGGAGACCTTCGGCGCGGGCTTCAGCCAGGCGCTGACCCTGCTGCTCATCGCTTTCATCGTCAACATCCTGCTGGTGCGCTTTAACAGGATCACCAAGTGCCGCTCCCTGTTCACCACCGGCCACGTGCAGGTGCAGCAGGCGGCCACCGCCTACTGGCTGATCCTCTTCGCGCTGCCGGGTCTCTGGCAGGGCGGCGTCAAGACCGTTCCCATGCTGATCGTCATGTCCGTCATCCTCGGCGCCTACTGGGCCGTGGGCTCGAACCTGACCATCAAGCCAATGCAGGAGCTGACTGACGGCGCGGGCTTCGCCATCGCCCATCAGCAGATGTTCGGCATCCGCCTGGGCTACATCCTGGCCGACAAGATCTTCGGCACCAACGGCGGCAAGCGCAAGAAGGAGATCAAGAAGGTCGGCGACCTGGAGATGCCCGGCTTCTTCTCCATCTTCAATGAGAACATGGTCTGCACGGCCATCCTGATGACCGCCTTCTTCGGTGTGATCATGGCCATCATCGGCAAGCCCTTCTTCGTGGAGCAGGGCAGCCTGAAGGAGACCGACAACTTCGTGATGTACTGCCTGACCACCTGCCTGAACTTCGCCGTGTATCTGGCGATCCTGCAGCTGGGCGTGCGCACCTTCGTCACTGAGCTTACCGCGTCCTTCCAGGGCATCGCGGACAAGCTGCTGCCCTCCTCTGTGCCCGGCGTGGACTGCGCCGTGTGCTACGGCTTCGGCGACGCCAACGCCGTGACCTTCGGCTTCCTGGCCGGTCTGGTTGGCCAGCTGGTGGCCATCGCGATTCTGATCATCACCCATTCCCCGACCCTCATCATCTGCGGCTTTGTGCCGGTGTTCTTCGATAACGCCACCATCGGCCTGGTCGCCAACGAGAAGGGCGGCCTGAAGGCCTGCCTGTGCATCCCCTTCCTGTCCGGTCTGATCCAGGTCTTCGGCTCCGCCTTCATCGCGGGCTGGGTTGGCATGGCGCAGTACGGCGGCTATCTGGGCATGTTCGACTGGGCGACCGTGTGGCCCCTGTTCACTGTCATCATGAAGTATCTGAGCTACGCCGGTGTGGCGGTGGTTGCCGTCATCCTGCTGGCTATCCCGCAGATCGAGTACGCACGCGACCCCAAGGCCTACTTCCTCATCACCGAGGACTACGAGGCCTACAAGGAGTACATGGCTTCCAAGAAGTAATCCTCAGAACCCGTCGTGGGGTGCCGGAAAGGGCGGCAGATTTACTGCCGCCCGGCATTCCTTATATATTTCATCTATACCCACGGGAACCTATCGATAACAGAAAGGAAATGTGCTACAATGTCTAAGATGGACAACAAGAAGTTCATGGTTTGCTGCGCCAACGGCGCCGGTTCCTCCCTGATGATGAAGATGACCCTGCAGAAGGTGCTGACCAAGCTGAGCGTCAAGCCCGCCACCATCCACCACTGCTCCATCTCCGAGGGCAAGTCCGCCGCGCCCAACTACGACATCGTGCTGTGCGCCCGCAACTTCGCCAACATGTTCGCGGATGCCCAGAAGAAGGGCACCACCGTCATCGGCCTGAAGAACATCATGTCCGCTCCCGAAATGGAGAGCGCCATGAAGGACGCCGGTCTGCTGGACTGACACCATGCAGGGCTGGGGCACGGGCGTCAATGCTCACGGCGCGCGCCGTCCCTGCCCGCTTTCGGGGAAGAGGGCTGTTGTAATATACTATGTCATCGACCGATCACAGAGGTGAAGCCATGCCGCGCGCGGTGATCTTCGACATCGACGGTACGCTGTATGACTACAGCGCCGCCCATGCCCACGCCTTCCGTGCGGTGACCGACTACGCCGCCAAAGCGCTTGGCCTGACTGCCGAGCGCTTTGAGACGTTGCACGACTGGGCGGACGAAAGGCTCCGCGCCCACACCGGCGGGCACTGCGCCGCCATCCACGACCGACTGATCCGCTATCAGCTGATGCTGGAGCGCCTGGGCCTGTCCATCGCCCATGCACCGAAGATGGAGCGGCTCTACTGGTCCACGCTGATCGGGCACATGGCGCCGAACCCGGGCCTGCACGAAGCCTTCGACTGGATCAAGGCGCGGGGACTCGGGCTGGGCATCGGCACCAACATGACCGCGAACTGGCAGTTTGCCAAGCTGGAGCGGCTGGGCGTGCTCGGGCAGGTGGACTTCATGGTCACCAGCGAGGAGGCCGGCACGGAGAAACCCGACCAACGTCTGTTTCAGCTATGCGCTGAAAAGGCGGGCTGCGCGCCCGAGGAATGCGTCTTTGTGGGCGACAGCCTCAGGGGCGACGCGCTGGGCGCACAGGCCGCGGGCATGCGCGGGATCTGGCTTCACGACGGAACAACTGAGGATGCTCCGGGAATCGCAAGGATCGACGCGCTCAGCAGGCTCCCGGAGACGCTCTCAAAGGAGTGCTGACGATGAAGAGAGATCGCGAGTCCGTCAATTTGCGACACGCCCAGATGCTTTCCCTGATCCGGGAGCGCCAGGAGGTGCTGGTGGAGGATCTGAGCGAGATCTTCGAGATCTCGCCCATGACCGTCCGTCGGGATCTGCAGGTGCTGGAGGACCAGGGCAAGGTCAGCCGCTTCCACGGCGGCGCGACGGCGGAGGTGCGACAGGACGTCCGGGACGACAGCGAGCTCGTGGAGCTGTGCCGCTTACAGATCGCCCGCTACGCCGCGTCGCTGGTGAAGGACGGCGATACCCTGCTGATCAATGGCAGCAATACGGCGCTCGGCCTGCTGAACCACCTGTCCGGCAAGCGCGTCAGCGTGTTCACCAACAACAGCATGGCGGTGCGCGGCGAGTATCCCGAGGAAGTGGACGTGACGCTCTCCGGCGGCATACTGCGCGGCTCCCGGCACATCCTGACCGGCGACCTCGCCATACGCAATCTGATGGACGTGCGCGCCCGCAAGGCCTTCCTGGGCTGTACCGGCATATCGCCGAACGGGGAGATCCTCTGCGGCATCCCCGCGGAGCTGGGCATCAACGAGACCATGATCGAGCATGCCGATGCCTATTACATCCTCGCCGACTACAAGAAGATCGGGCGCACCAGCGCCTACGCCAGCTTTCATCTGGAAAAGAAGGGCTGCGTCATCACCGACGACCGCGCTCCTGACGACGTGGTTAAGCGGCTGAAGGCCATCGGCATGGAGGTCGTGCAGGTGGGCGCGCTGCCGTGAAGATTATTCGTATTCTATTATAAAGGAGATAATACCATGAAGCAGTTTACCTACACCATCAAGGACGCCCTGGGCATCCACGCCCGTCCCGCCGGCCTGCTGTCCAAGAAGGCCAAGAGCTATGCCGACACCGCTGTCACCATCAGCGCCAACGGCAAGACCGTCAACCTGGGCCAGCTGATGAAGCTGATGGCTCTGGGCGTGAAGCAGGGCACCGAGGTCACCATCACCTGCGATGGCGCCAACGAGGAAGAGGCCGCCGCGGGTCTGCTGGCCTTCCTGGAGGAGAATCTGTAATCACCATCCCGTTGAAAAAGGGCTTCCGCCGATTTGGCGGGAGCCCTTTTGACAGCTTGACAACACACGCTCCCGGCGATATACTTTATTCATAGGGTATCTATTCAGTTCTGCTGTGATAAGTGGAGATTGTCCGAGGCAACGGGGAACGACCTCTCAGTCACCGACTTCGTCGGCGACAGCTCCCCTGAA
>CADCAS010000017.1:0-27055 GCA_902799465.1 uncultured Eubacteriales bacterium | reverse complement strand
TCCCCTTCCAGGGGAGCTGTCAGCCGTTAGGCTGACTGAGAGGTCGTCCCCCGCAGCCTGCCAAATCTCTGTTTGTCACAGGACTGAACAGTTACTTCATAGGAACGGAGGTGTGAATATGCAGCTTGCGAAAATACACACCGGCAAGAACGAACAGACCGTTCGTTTGCCAAGGGAATTCCATATCGAGGGAGAGGACATCATCATCAACAAGGTGGGCGACGCGTTGATACTGATGCCCGTGAGCAGGGCCCAGGCTGTCTATCAGCACGGACTGGAGAGCTTCACCTCCGATTTCTTGGCGGAGGGTCGCCCTGAACAGCACTCCACGGCGCGAGAGGGAATTTGACCATGTATATGCTGGATACCAACATACTGGTCTACGCCATCCGCCATCCGAAGGACGGCGTTCACGAAATCATCAAGCGCCACATCTTCGCGGATCTGTGCATCTCGGCGATCACCCTTGGAGAGCTTGAATATGGCGTACTGAAGAGCGCAAATCCCCAGCGCAACCGTCTTGCGCTGATGGAGGTCCTGTCTGGGATAGAGATACTCGACTTTGACAGCGCGGCAGCCGTGCATTTTGGCGATATATTTGCGTCCCTGGAACGGACGGGACAGCGCATAGGGGACCGGGACATGCTGATCGCCGCGCACGCAAGGGCGCTGGGCTATACGCTGGTGACGAACAACACGCGGGAGTTTGACCGCGTGAAGGGGCTGACCGTAGAGGATTGGCTGATAAGATAGCAAAACAGGAACGGTGCTGGAACCGTTCCTGTTTTGTGGATAAGACCTTATTCCCCCTGGAACAGCGGCGTGGAGAGATAGCGGTCGCCGGTATCGGGGAGGAGAGCCACGATGGTCTTGCCCGCGTTCTCGGGGCGCTTGGCCAGCTGGATGGCGGCCCAGGCGGCGGCGCCGGAGGAGATGCCCACCAGCACGCCCTCCTTGAGGCCGATGGTCCTGCCGGTGGCGAAGGCGTCGTCGTTGGTGACGGTGATGATCTCGTCATACACCTGGGTGTCCAGCACCTTGGGCACGAAGCCCGCGCCGATGCCCTGGATCTTGTGGGGACCGGACTGGCCCTTGGACAGCACGGGGGAGTCGGCGGGCTCCACGGCCACCACCTTGACGGCGGGGTTCTGTTCCTTCAGATATTTGCCCACGCCGGTGACGGTGCCACCGGTGCCGACGCCCGATACGAAGATGTCCACCTTGCCGTCGGTGTCCTGCCAGATCTCGGGGCCGGTGGCCTCATAGTGAGCCTTGGGGTTGGCGGGGTTGTCAAACTGGGCGGGGATGAAGCTGTTCTCGATTTCCTTCGCCAGCTCGTCCGCCTTGGCGATCGCGCCCTTCATGCCCTTGGCGCCCTCGGTGAGCACCAGCTTCGCGCCGTAGGCCTTCATCAGCTGGCGGCGCTCCATGGACATGGTCTCGGGCATGACGATGATGATGTCATAGCCCCGGGCCGCCGCAACCATGCACAGGCCGATGCCGGTGTTGCCGGAGGTGGGCTCGATGATGGTCGCGCCGGGCTTCAGCAGCCCCCGGGCCTCCGCGTCGTCGATCATGGCGCGCGCCACGCGGTCCTTCACGCTGCCGGCGGGATTGAAGTACTCCAGCTTCACCAGCACCGTGGCCTTGAGGTCCTCGGCGGCTTCGATGTGCTTGAGCTCCAGAAGGGGAGTTCCTCCGATCAGCTGATCCGCGCTCGTATAGATTTTAGACATCTGACTTCGCCCCTTTTCAATTGGTTTGTGCACCATTATAAGGCCATATTCCTATCAAGTCAATAGGAATATGGAAGATCGATAAAACTTAACAGCGAAGCGCCGCGGCATCCGCCGCGGCGCTTGCGGGTTACGTCATTGCAGCTCCAGCGCCCTCTGACGGTCGTACTCCTCCCACAGCGGGCGGTACTTGGCCACCAGGGCCTCGTGCTCCTCCAGGGTCTTGGAGTATACCAGCACGCCGGAGGTGGGTTCGGTGGCGCAGAAGTAGAGGTAATTCTCGTTGATGTAGTCCATGTCGGGCGCCATCGCGGCCTCCAGGGCGGCCTGGGAGGGGGTGCAGATGGGCCCGGCGGGCAGGGAGGGCACCACATAGGTGTTGTAGGGATTGGCGTCCTTCATCTCCGCCTCGGACAGGGCCAGCTTGTGCACGCCGCTGAGATAGGTGGCGGTGGGGTCGCTCTCCAGCCGCATGCCCAGCCTGAGCCGGTTGTAGAACACCGCGGATACCCGCGCGTAGTCCTCCTTGGTGGCGGCCTCCTTCTCGATCATCGAGGCCAGGGTGACGATCTGATCCATGCCCAGGTCGGTCTTGTAGCGCTCCACCTCGTGATAGAAGCCCTCCTCGTCGGCGTAATACTGGGTGTGGTCGGCGTAGAACACCTCGTCCAACAGGGTGTTGTCCTGGTTGAGCAGGGTGCGGATGATGCTCTCGGCGGAGGCGGACACGAACACGCGGTAGGTGTCCGGGGCCAGGTAGCCCTCCAGGGCGTACTTCCTGCCGCCCAGGGCGTTGTTGTTCTGCGCGTCCCGCAGGGCGTAGGAGTTGCCCACGAACAGGTCCACGTTGTTGCACAGGGTCAGGAACTCATCCCGGTTCTCCAGCGCCTCGATGCTCACCAGGTAGTCCGCGATGTCCTCGATGGTCCAGCCGGGGACGATGGTGATGGTGCGCTCGTTGGTCTGGCTGCCGTTGGTGAGCTGTTCGATGATCTGGTTGACGTTCATGCTGGGGGAGAGGCGGAAGTTGCCGTAGCTCATGGCGTTGGTCAGCCCCCGGAACTCCACCAGATAGCGGAACACCGTGCGGTTCCTCAGCAGGTTCGCGGCCTCCAGCTTGCGCCCGATGGCGGTGACGGAGTCGCCCTGGTCGATGCGGAAGGTGACCATCTGCTCGGTGTCGCTGACCGGGGCCAGGAACGTGTCGTAGACCCGCTGGTACCCGATGGAGACCATGCCGATGACCAGCAGGGCGCTGCACAGGAAGATCAGCGCCGGGCGGATCAGCTTCCACAGCCAGGCGTACCAATACAGGCCGTAGGCCCGGTCCTCATGCAGGGCGCGGATGCTGTAGCGCTCCGAGGTGAACCCCGGATCGCGCTTCGACGCCTCCCGCCCGCGCTTGTTCTTTGCCATAGTGACCTCCAGTCGGTTTTGCGCTTAATTCTGCGCCAGCATGTCCAGGTCGATCCCCGCCACGTCGGCCAGGATCTTGAAGATGTCGGACAGCATGCGCTGAAAGCGGAATTCCGCCATCAGATAGGCGCTGACGTCGGGGTTGAATTGCAGCAGCGTGGCGATCTGGGTCAGCCGCTGGCTGTCCTCTTGGGGCAGGCTCTCGCCCGCGGCCAGCCTGGCCTGAAGGCGAAATTGCAGCTTCTTGTATTCGTCCAGCAGCGCCTTGTTGGTGCCGTCGTCGTAGGCCACCGCCTTCAGACGGGTGTACTCCCGGTATTCCTCGCTCTCCTTGAGCGCCTTGGCCAGGGCGTGGGCTTCGTCGTAGGGATTCATCTGAATAATCAACCTCCGATATGCTTGGAATGGTAGGGGAATGCCCCTTGGGCCTGCGGGGGTCAGATCTCCACGATGATCGGCAGGATCATCGGATTGCGCTTGATGGTGTCGAAGATATAGCGCTGGACGGACTCGCGCACGTCGTTCTTGAGCCGGTTCCAGTCGGTGGCGTCGATGGGACCGAAGGCGTCGATGGCGCGCACGGCGGCCTCGCGGGCGCCGTCCACCAGCTCGTCGGACTCCCGCACGTACACGAAGCCGCGGCTGATGATGTCCGGGCCGGACACCACGGTGCCCAGCTCGTGATCCAGGCCCATGACCACGATCAGCAGGCCGTCCTCGGCCAGGTGCTTGCGGTCGCGCAGCACCACCGCGCCGACGTCGCCGATGCCCAGGCCGTCGATCAGCACGCTGCCGCTGGGGGCCACGCCGGTGACGTCCAGCGAATTGGGGCTGAGCTCGATGACATCGCCGATCTCCACAGTCACCACGTTGTCGTAGGGCATGCCCAGCGCTCGCGCCAGGTTGGCGTGGTGGTGCAGGTGGCGGTATTCGCCGTGGACGGGGATGAAGTACTTGGGCTTCACCAGCGAGTGGATCAGCTTCAGCTCCTCCTGCCGCGCGTGTCCGGAGACGTGCACCTCGGCCAGCGCCTCGTAGATCACGTTCGCGCCGATGCGGATGAGCTGGTTGATAACCCGGGAGACGGACTTCTCGTTGCCGGGGATGGGGTTGGCGGAGATGATGACCATGTCGCTCTCCCGGATCTCCAGCTTGCGGTGCTCGGCGAAGGCCATGCGGGACAGGCCGCTCATGGGCTCGCCCTGGCTGCCGGTGGTGATGACGGTGATGCGGTCGTCGGGGTAGCGGTCCAGGTCGTCGGTGGTGATCAGCGCGCCCTCGGGGATCTTGAGATAGCCCAGCTGGCTGGCGATCTTGGAGACGTTGACCATGCTGCGCCCGATCAGGCAGACCTTGCGCCCGTGCCGGACGGAGGATTCCACCACCGCCTGGATGCGCTTGACGTTGGACGCGAACATGGCGATGATGACGCGGCCCGCGGCCAGGTCCATCTGGCGGTCGAAGGTCTCGGCCACCTTCTGCTCGGACATGGTGTAGCCGGGCCGCTCCACGTTGGTGGAGTCGGCGAACAGCGCCAGCACGCCCTCCTGACCCAGCGCCGCGAAGCGGCCCAGGTCGATGGGGGTGTCGTCCAGGGGGGTGTAGTCCACCTTGAAGTCGCCGGTGAATATGATGGTGCCCACAGGGGTGCGGATGGCCAGCGCGCAGGCGTCGGCGATGGAGTGGTTCACGTGGATGAACTCCACGGTGAAGCAGCCCGCCTTCACCACGTCCCCGGCGTTGACCACGTTCAGCGGGGCTACGCCCATCAGCCGGTGCTCCTTCAGCTTATGCTCGCACAGTGCAAGCGTCAGCCGCGTGCCGTAGATGGGCGCGGGGACGCTGCGCATCACATAGGGCACCGCGCCGATGTGGTCCTCGTGGCCGTGGGTGATGAAGTACCCGCGGATGTTGTCCTTGTTTTGCTGCAAATAGGTGGTATCCGGAATCACCAGGTCCACGCCGGGCATGTCCTCGGCGGGGAAGATGGAGCCCACGTCCACCACGATGATGTCGTTCCTGTACTCCACCACCGTCATGTTTTTGCCGATCTCGCCCAGGCCGCCCAGCGGTATGATCTTTAATCTGGCCTCTTTGCTGTTCTTTCTGCTCAATGTTTGCCTCCTTGTCGGAGCACGCCTCAAAGCCCGCGGACCTGCGTCCGTCGGGTGCGATGGCTCCTGTTTGATTTTTGTTTTCAGGGCGATGCGGCGCACGTTTCGGAAGCGGCATCCCGCTCCCGGACGAACCCGTGACCGATTGACCCCGTGATGATATCTCAGCGCCCCGCAGGCGCAAGCCTTCGTTCAACCGGCATCGCCCTCGCATGAGGGCGATACCTAATCTATAATAGTATACCACACCCACTGTTAAATCCACAGCCGGGAGCGGGAGTTTTACGGAAATTGCGATTTAGGGAGTAGGGAGTAGGGAGTAGGGAGTAGGGAGTAGGGGGGTGACGGCAAACGACTGCGCTCTGAAGAGATGAGGACCTTCCGGTATCAAAAAAACACAATATGGAATAAAAAACCATTTACGATTCGCCCTGCCCGAAAATGGCTGCTATATTGCAGACGGCATAAAAAGTCCCCCGTCAAGGCGGGGGAGTAGATGGCGTTATTCCTTGCTGGCGAGGTAGTCGTTGAGCTTTTTGACCAGCTCGTCCACATCCTGGCCGTGGGCGGCGCAGCCCATTTCGAGGCTCTCCATCTGGCTGAAGGGGCAGCCGAAGCAGTGCATGCCGTACTCCATCAGGATGGGTGCGGTGGTGCGGTCGATGTTCATCACTTCGCCGATGCTCATTTCCTTGGTGATCGCGGTCATGGGGGCATTCCTCCTGTCTCTCTTTGAGGGTATCATAGCACTAAGGTTGACATTTGTCAAGGGAGTCGATCTTAAAAAAATACAGTGATTTCTTGTGATAGACTCTTGAAATTATGATGAAATGTGTTAAAATAGGGTTGTAAATGTCGGAAAGGTTCCGACAATATTAAGAATGATGGAGGGAAAGACAACATGAAGAAGCTGTTTGCGCTGATCCTGTGCGCCGCGCTGTGTCTGATGGGCACCGCGATGGCGGAGAACGTGGTCGTGGAGATGGTTCCCAACGAGGGCCAGTTCGAGGGCCAGGAGCTGAGCATCCTGGTGTCCGAGGACTGGATGGGCGACCGCTATGACCAGACCATCGAGCGCTTTGAGGAGACCTACGGCGTGACCGTGGATTTGCAGACCATGCCCGCCGACCAGTATCTGAACGTGCTGACCAGCAACCTGGAGAACGGCACCTGCCCCGACGTGTTCTGGATCCAGTCCAACCCCGTGGGCGCCATCGAGTCCAACATCGGCGATCCCGAGAACCGCTGCATCGACTTCACCGGCGCTGACTGGGAGAACGTGATGCCCGAGTCCCGCAAGTCCGCCTGCGTCTCCGGCGGCAAGCTGTACGGCCTCCAGCTGTGGCACAACTCTCCCGAGTACGTCATGGTCTACAACAAGTCCCTGTTCGACGAGCTGGGCATCGAGAAGGTGCCCACCACCTACGCCGAGCTCAAGGACGTGTGCGCCACCATCGCCGAGGCGGGCATCACCCCCTGGTTCATGGCGGGCGCGGACGGCTGGCGTCACCAGTTGCCCTTCTTCCAGATCGGCGGCGTGTATGAGGAGGCGACTCCCGGCCTGTACGACGCGCTGAACAACAACACCGCCACCTTCGCCGGCAACGAGAAGATGCTGGAGGTCCTGGAGCAGTTCAAGGAGCTCAGCGACCTGGGCTACTTCGGCGAGGACTGGATCGGCACCGATTCCACCAACCAGTCCAACGAGTTCGCCGACCGCACCATCGCCTTCACCGTGGAGAACTCATCCACCATCAAGCAGATCAAGGACGACACCGGCACCGAGGACGAGTTCGGCCTGTTCCTGTGCCCCCTGGGCGACAACACCTGGTTCACCACCAGCCCCGCCGGCCCCACCATGTTCGGCTACAAGGGCACCGAGC
The DNA here is from genome assembly GCA_902799465.1 of uncultured Eubacteriales bacterium. Lineage (GTDB taxonomy): Bacteria > Bacillota > Clostridia > Christensenellales > Aristaeellaceae > UBA2862. The sequence goes on along the minus strand of CADCAS010000017.1, from coordinate 19,906 downwards.
ATGAGGACCTGGTCCGCGCCTGGTTCCAGTTCGTCTGCACCCCCGAATCCCTCCAGGAGATCCTGGACAACTCCCCCAAGTACACCAACCTGCACGTAAACGTGGACATCGAGCAGCACTGGCTGCCCGAGGAGGAGGCCTTCATGGAGACCATCCCCGCCGAGAAGCTGGAGTGCTGCGTGCTGCAGAACGGCACCAAGTACACCAACGACTACTGGATGAACTTCGGCCAGGATCTGATCGAGTACGTCCAGGGCGGCATCGACGCCAACGAGGTCCTGTCCCGCATGGACGGCTATCGCGCCGAAGCGGCCAAGACCGTGGGCGATCCGGCCTGGAACTGATCTGAGATTACAGCGGTTTGGCTTGCCGGGTGAAATTGGAATCTGTCGGGCAAAGCCCGGCAGATTCCAATCCATCCCGGCGTGACCTGAAACGCGCTGGCCGGGCATCGCGGGGTCGGTGCCCGGCCGGTCTCTATCCGCACGCGGATTTCTAAGGAGCCGTGCAGAAATTATTCATTCAGAATGCGAAGGATGAATTCGTCAGTGCAAGGCGGACGAGGGAGGCGTGCCGGGGCACGTTGACCGACGACAACGCCGCAATGACGGATTCAGACAAGCATAATGTATGAATAATTTCTGCACGGCTCCTGACCAGGTGGGCGGCGCGTCGCCCATCTGGTTAGAGACCCGCCGAATACGAAAAAGGTGGCGACGACATGGACAAGCGAAAGGTCTATCCCCAGTGGTTTCTGATCCTGCCGCTGGTGCTCTACGTTGTGTTCTTCCTGTTTCCGAGTCTGCTGGGCCTGTTCTATTCCTTCACGGACTGGAGCAAGATGACCTCGAAGAACGGGCTGAACTTCGTGGGGCTGAGAAACTACATCGAGATATTCACCTCGAACAAGAACTATGCCAACGGCATCGCGAACACGCTGCGGTTCACGGTGATCTCCAACATCGTCAAGATCATCCCGGCGCTGTTCCTGGCCATCATCCTCTATGAGGGCCTGCGGGGGATGGGGGTTTACCGCACGATATTCTATCTGCCCTCCATCATACCGTTTGTCATCATCGGCATACTGTTCACCTCCGTGCTGAACTACAAGAACGGCATGCTGAACGGCTTCCTGGAGGCCGTGGGGCTGGGCTTTCTCAAGCAGAAGTGGCTGTCGGACCTGAACGTGGTGTGGAAATCCATCTACATGGTGGACGCCTGGCGCGGCATGGGCTACGTCATGACCATCTTCATGACGGGCCTGAGCACCATCGACAAGAGCTACTACGAGGCCGCGAAGGTGGACGGCGCGAACTTCTGGCAGCGGCTGTGGCACGTGACCCTGCCGCTGATGCGCGGCGCGATCATGATCAACCTGGTGTTCGGCGTGACCTACGGCCTGAAGGTGTTCGACATCGTGTACGTGCTCACCAACGGCGGTCCCGGACACGCCACCGAGGTCATGACCACCTACTCCTTCCAGCTCTACGGCACCGGCCAGTACGCAATGGCCACCGCCTTCAATTCCATCCTGCTGTGCATCACCGCGATCATCGGCATACTGATCGTGCGGGGCATGAGCCGAAAGGGGGAGGCCTGAGCCATGAAGCGCAAGAGCAACGAAAAAAAGCTGACCGCGGAGGTCGTGCTCAAGCAGCTGCTTTGCATCTGTCTGTCGCTGATCGTGCTGGCCCCGCTGTACCTGGTGCTGATTAACTCCTTCAAGACCAAGTCGGAGTCCGCCCGCATGCAGCTGTCCCTGCCCACCCAGTGGGTGTTCTCCAACTACGCCGACGTGTTCAAGAAGGCCAAGCTGATGACGGGCTTCACAAACAGCATGATCTATGCCTTCGTGTCCACCACCGCGGGCGTGCTGCTGTGCGCGATGGCCGCCTATGTGCTCAGCCGCAAGCGCACGAAGATCAACAACTTCATCTATTACTTCTTCATCTGCGGCCTGTTCTTCCCGGTGAACTACATCACCCTGGTGCGCGTGTTCCAGTGGATGAACCTGACCAATACCCGGCTGGGCATCATACTGGTGTTCACCAGCGCCATGATCCCCTTCTGCGTGTTCACCATGTACAGCTTTGTGGAGACCATCCCCAAGGAGCTGGACGAGGCCGCGGTGATCGACGGCGCGAACCCCACCACGCTGTTCTTCCGCGTCGTGCTGCCGCTTTTGAAGCCCACGCTGATGACCTGCTTCATCCTCCAGTTCATGGGCGTGTGGAACGACTTCCTGACCCCGTTGTACCTGTCCTCCAAGAGCAAGCTGCACCCCATGACCATGTCGGTGTACCAGTTCTTCGGCAAGGAGGGCAGCAACTGGAACTACGTCTTCGCCGACATCGTGCTCACCGTCATCCCCGTCGTGGCCGTCTATGGCCTGGGCCAGCGCTACATTATCGGCGGCGTCACCGCCGGCGCGGTGAAGGGATGAGGATTTTAGGGAGTAGGGAGTAGGCAGTAGGGAGTAGGGGAGTACGGCAAATGAACGGCGTTCTAATGGAATGAAGGTTACTGTTCAGTCGTCCAGGAATGACTCCTTCAGTCAGCCTGCGGCTGACAGCTCCCTCAACTCCCTCAGTCAGCCTGCGGCTGACAGCTCCCTCGGAGAGGGAGCCTGGACGGGAGTCTGGACGGGAGCCTGGACGAGGGCCTTTTGGAGCTGATAGCATCTCTATCCGCACAAAAAAGCCTCCCTCTTTGAGGGAGGTGGCCCGCGAAGCGGGTCGGAAGGAGTCCCCGACTGATCAGTTGCGAATGAAGAACATCAAGCATCCCCGGAACCCCAGGGAAATGCGACGTTTTCAGTAGAAGTCAGAGGCTGTGCCGTAACTTCCCCCCACTGCCTACTCCCTGCTCCCTGAATTGCTTCCATACAAAAAACGAGCGCCTTTTCGGGCGCTCGTCGTGTTATACCGCGGATCAATCGCGGGTGAGGATGGTCTTCTCGGTGTCGACATCGAAGAAGTGCAGGCGGTTGACGTCGAAGCACACCTTGATGTGATCGCCGGCGCGGGAGGAGGTGCGGGGATCGACGCGGGCGACGAAGTTCTCGTCCTTGCCGGAGGTGGTGAGGTACAGATAGGTCTCGGAGCCCATCAGCTCGATCAGCTCGACGGTGACGTCGATGCAGGCGTCGGGATAGGTGGCCAGGCCGTTGGCGCTGTCGTCGATGTTCTCGGGACGGATGCCCAGATAGACCTCCTTGCCGATGTAATCGCCGGTCATGCGCTGGACCTTGCCCTCGGGCACCTTGATGCAGTTGTCACCGAACTTGGCGACCACGGAGCTGCCCTGCTTCTCCAGCTTGGCGCGGAAGATGTTCATCTGGGGCATGCCGATGAAGCCGGCGACGAACAGGTTGGCGGGATAGTCGTACAGGTTCTGGGGAGAATCGACCTGCTGGATGAAGCCGTCCTTCATGACGACGATGCGGGAGCCCATGGTCATGGCCTCGGTCTGGTCATGGGTGACGTAGATGAAGGTGGTCTGCAGGCGCTTGTGCAGCTTGGTGATCTCAGACCTCATCTGTACGCGCAGCTTGGCGTCCAGGTTGGACAGAGGCTCGTCCATCAGGAAGACCTTCGGCTCACGGACGATGGCGCGGCCGAGGGCGACACGCTGACGCTGACCACCGGACAGCGCGGCGGGCTTGCGGTTGAGGTACTGCTCGATGGACAGGATGGAGGCGGCCTCCTTGACGCGGCGGTCGATCTCGTCCTTGGGCATCTTGCGCAGCTTCAGGCCGAATGCCATGTTGTCGTAAACCGTCATGTGGGGATACAGAGCGTAGCTCTGGAACACCATCGCAATATCACGATCCTTCGGCGGCACGTGGTTGACCAGCTTGTCGTCGATGTACAACTCGCCCTTGGAGATGTCCTCCAGGCCGGCGACCATGCGCAGGGTGGTGGATTTGCCGCAGCCGGAGGGGCCGACCAGGATGATAAATTCCTTGTCCTCAATCTCAAGGTTGAAATCGGTGACGGCGGTCACGTCGCCAGGATAGATCTTATAGATGTTGCGAAGAGACAGACTTGCCATTGTGAAGACCTCCCACATCATTATTTCTTATGTGGCAATTATATCAGCTTCATGCCCGTTTGTGAATCGGTCAATTCAACAAAAGAAATTCTGTTTTTTCTACGCACTGACCGCATGAACAAAAATATAACGTTTCATATTCGCAAAATGACAATGCGGCGGGGAAGGAAAGTTGACGCGAAAGCCGATTCATTGTTAATTCCTCTTGACATTTCAGCATGTGAAGACTATAATAAGTTATGGTAAAAAAACCACCGCATTCAAGGAGGTAACAAGGTATGAAGAAGCTGTTTGCTCTGTTGCTGGCGGCGCTGATGGCGCTGAGCTGTGTCTGCGCTCTGGCTGAAGCCGACGCGGATCTCGTGGCCGCGGCCCAGGAGGAGGGCGAGCTGGTGGTCTACGGCTCCTGCGAGGAGCCCTACCTGATCGCCGCCTGCCAGAAGTTCGAGGAGCTCTACGGCATCAAGACCGAGTATCAGCGCCTGTCCACCGGCGAGGTGCAGACCAAGATCACCGAGGAGAAGGGCAATCCCTCCGCCGACGTGTGGTTTGGCGGCACCAACGATCCCTACAACGAGGCCGCCAAGGAGGGCCTGCTGATGGCCTATGAGGCCAAGAACGCCGAGCACCTGCTCAAGCCCGCCTATCGCGACCCCGACGGCTACTGGTACGGCATCTATCAGGGCATCCTGGGCTTCATGGTCAACAATGAGGAGCTGGAGCGCCTGGGCGTCGAGGCCCCCAAGACCTGGGACGACCTGCTGAAGCCCGAATACAAGGGCCTCATCTGGCTGTCCAACCCCAACACCGCCGGCACCGCCAAGCTGGTCATCAACACCATGGTTCAGATGAAGGGCCACGACGAGGGCATCGCCTACCTGGTGGAGCTGGACAAGAACATCGCCCAGTACACCAAGTCCGGCTCCGGCCCCTCCAAAAACGTGGGCACCGGCGAGTGCATCATCGGCATCGGCTTCCTGCATGACGGCGTGTACCAGATCCTGCAGGGCTACGACAACATCGGCCTGATCATCCCCGAGGACGGCACCAGCTACGAGATCGGCTCCACCGCCATCTTCGAGGGCTGCGAGCATCCCAACGCCGCCAAGCTGTGGATCGAGTTCGCGCTGTCTCCCGACTGCGTCGAGCTGGCCGACGACGCGGGCTCCTATCAGTTCCTGGTGATCGACAACGCCGCCCAGCCCGACGCGCTGGCCGCGTTCCCGGAGCTGGACCCCTCCAAGACCATCGACTATGACTTTGCTGATGCCAAGGAGAACACCTCCAAGTACGTCGCCGACTACTTCGACGCCCTGGGCGCCGCCGCCGACGACCGCTTCAAGACCGAATAAGCGTGTGATCGCCGTTTCCCCGCGCCGCACGGCGCGCGTGGAACGTCCGGCCATCGAGAAGGGGAGACGGGTTTCCCGTCTCCCCGATTCTGTTTGACCGCGGAGCAAGGGGCTGATAATTGCTCCGATCCGCATTCCCGAACCATCACCTCGTGAAGGAAGTGATTCCCATATGTCTCGACGCCAGAGCGCCAGTCTCGACAGGAAGAAATTTTTCGGCGATCCGGTGATGGTGGTGACCATCGTCGTGCTGATAACGCTGCTGCTCCTGTTCATCGTGTATCCGCTGGCGATTTTGCTGGTGGACAGCGTGCTGGTGCGCGAAAACGACCTCTACTCCGCCGCCGACCTGGCTGCGGGGAAGCTGGAATGGGTGGATAAAAACGGCGCCCCGGTCACCGCGGACGGCGACGCCATCTTCGCCCGGCTGACCGCCGTGACGGAGGGCGGCGAGGACCGCTTCGTCCCGGTGTACGCCAAGCCCGGCGTGTTCGCCCATCAGGCGCGGCTCAAGGACGCCGACGGCACCCTGTACATCCGCGTGGTCAATTCCACCGACCGCGTGGTGTGGCTGGACCTGTCCCGGCTGATGGAGGTGGACGCCACCCCCATGACCTACAAGCCCAACGGCCGCCTCATCAAGAAGGCCGACGGCCTGGAGCCCGCGGACATCTGTGTGCAGCTCCGCCGCAACAACTGGTCGCTGGACGCCTTCCCGCGCATCTTCAAGGACTACACCTTCAACCACGCCCTGAGAAACACGCTGCTGCTGGGCATGCTGACGGGCTTCGGCTCGCTGCTGATCGGGCTGCTGTTCGCGTATGTGGACGTGTACGTGGACATCCGCAGCCGCGTCATCAAGAAGCTGTTCGATGTGGTGTCCATGCTGCCGGTGGTTTCGCCGCCGTTTGTGCTGTCGCTGTCGATGGTGCTGCTGTTCGGCAAATCGGGCCTCATCACCCGCAAGCTGCTGGGCATCTACGACGCCAACGTCTACGGCATGTGGGGCATCGTCATCGTGCAGACGCTGACCTTCTTCCCGGTGGTCTATCTGATGCTCAAGGGCCTTTTGAAGAACATCGACCCCTCCATGGAGGAGGCGGCCCGGGACATGGGCGCGACGCGCATGAAGGTGTTCACCACCGTGACGCTGCCGCTGCTGCTGCCGGGCCTGGGCAACGCCTTTCTGGTGACCTTCATCGAGTCCGTGGCCGACTTCGCTAACCCGATGATCATCGGCGGCTCCTTTGACACCCTGGCCACCACCATCTACCTGCGCATCACCGGCGGCACCTACGACATCACCGGCGCGGCGGCCATGGCCGTGGTGCTGCTGTGCATCACGCTGGTGCTGTTCATGATCCAGAAGTACGTGCTGGAGGCCCGCACCGCCGCCACGCTGACCGGCAAGGCCAGCCGCGTGCGCATGCTCATCGAGGACAAATCGGTGCGCTATCCGCTGTCCGCGCTGTGCATGCTGATCTCGGTGTTCGTGGTGCTGATGTACATCGCCGTGCCCTTCGGCGCGCTGTTCAAGCTGTGGGGCCGCGACTATTCGCTGACCTTCAAGTGGTTTGCCAAGATGTTCTCCGAGGGCGGCTGGAAGGCGTTCAAGGACTCCTTCATACTGTCCCTGATCGCCTCGCCCATCACGGCGCTGCTGTCCATGATCATCTCCTATCTGGTGGTCAAGCGCAGGTTCCGGGGCAAGGGCTTCATCGAGTTCACCTCCATGCTGGCCATGGCGGTGCCCGGCACGGTGCTGGGCGTGGGCTTCATCCGCGGCTATGCCGGCGGCATCTTCCGCACGGGCTTCATGCAGGGCATCTACGGCACGGGCCTCATACTGATCATCGTGTTCGTGGTGCGCTCGCTGCCGGTGGGCACGCGCTCGGGCATCTCGGCGCTTCGGCAGATCGACAAGTCCATCGAGGAATCCGCCTACGACCTGGGCGCGGGCTCGGGCAAGGTGTTCACCTCGGTGACGCTGCCGCTGATTAAGGACAGCTTCTTCTCGGGCCTGGTGACCACCTTCGTGCGCTCCATCACGGCCATCTCCGCGGTGATACTGCTGGTGACGCCGCGCTATCTGCTCATCACCTGCCGCATCAACGAGTACGCCGAGAAGGGCGAATTCGGCGTGGCCTGCGCCTACGCCACCATACTGATCATGATCACCTACGCGGCCATCATGCTGATGAATTTTGTCATCGACCGCTTCGGCACCAGCCGCAGGATCAACGGAAAGGAGGGCGCCTGATATGGCCAACGTGAAACAGCCCAAGGGCGTCGAGCTTCGCAACATCTCCAAGATCTACAAGGACCCCAAGACCGGCAAGGACTTCTATGCCGTCCACAACGTGAGCCTGGACATCGCCCCCGGCAGCTTCGTGACCCTGCTGGGCCCCTCCGGCTGCGGCAAGACCACCACCCTGCGCATGATCGCGGGCTTCGAGTCCCCGGACGAGGGCGACATCTTCCTGGGCGGCGAGGCCATCAACGCCCTCACCCCCAACAGGCGCGACACCGCCATGGTGTTCCAGAGCTACGCCCTGTTCCCGCACTACAACGTGTTCGACAACGTGGCCTACGGCCTGCGGCTGCGCAAGGTGCCCAAGGACGAGATCCAGCGGCGCGTCACCGACATCCTCCAGCTGGTGGAGCTCTCCGGCATGGAGGCGCGCATGACCAACCAGCTCTCCGGCGGCCAGCAGCAGCGCGTGGCCCTGGCGCGGGCGCTGGTGGTGGAGCCGGGCGTGCTGCTGTTCGACGAGCCGCTGAGCAACCTGGACGCCAAGCTGCGCGTTCAGATGCGCACGGAGATCCGCCGCATCCAGCAGAAGCTGGGCATCACCGCCATCTACGTCACCCACGACCAGTCCGAGGCCATGTCCATCTCCGACAACATCATCCTCATGCGCGGCGGCGTCATCGCCCAGATGGGGACCCCCACGGAGATCTACTACCGCCCCAACAGCGAGTTCGTGGCCGACTTCATCGGCGAGTGCAACTTCTTAAAGGGCACCGTGCGGGACGTGAACGCCGAGGAGACCGTGGTGGAGATCGACGGCCATCCCGTGTCCGTGGCCACCGAAGGCGCGCGGCAGGAGTCCCCCGGCGACCCCGCAGAGATCGTGCTGCGCCCCGAGGCCATCGCCATCGCCGACCACGGCGACCTGCCGTGCACGGTGGAGCTGAGCTGCTTCATGGGCTCGTACCAGAACTACCACGTCACGGTGGGGGACACCCTGGTCAAGATTACCGACAACTGCCCCGTCAACAAGCGCATCTTCGACGTCGGGGAGAAGGCGTTCATCTCGTTTGACAAGCATTGCGCGCATTTGCTTTGATTCAGGGAAGAGGGAACAGGAAAAAGGGAAAAGGGGAGACGAGGGAACAGGGAACAGGGAGCAGGGAACAGGAATGGCCGCTGCCTATAGTACCGATGACTCCCTCAGTCAGCCTGCGGCTGCCAGCTCCCTCAACTCCCTCAGTCAGCCTGCGGCTGCCAGCTCCCTCGGAGAGGGAGCCTGGACGGGAGCCTGGACGGGAGCCCAAAAGCCTTCCTCTCTGAGGAAGGTGGCCCGCGAAGCGGGTCGGAAGGAGTCCCCGGCTGAATAGTTACATCTTCGCTTGCTGTGAGGTCGTTTCCGAATTGCCCCGCTGTTCCTCTATTGCCTCCGCGGGAGCCGGAGCGCCAGGGCGGCGGCCCTTCTCAGGCGGCAGGGCTATAATACTATTCTCAACCCAAATATAGACAATCCTGCGGTGTCTTTTCCGCTGTACCGGCGTTGAAGCCCCTTGATTTGCCGCCAGCAAACCTGCGGGTCTTCGCCTTGGTACAACGAAAAATCCACTCGCATGCTTGCCTACATTTGGATTGAGAATAGTATAAGAGCGTCAGGAGCATCGGCGGGATCAACGGCTACAGGGGAGAGAAGAATGGAAAATAGGCGACTGGCGGTGCTGTTCCCGGGCATCGGCTACCACTGCGACAAGCCGCTATTGTACTATGCGGCGAAGCTGGCCGGGGCGGCGGGCTATGAAGTGCTCAAGATCAACTATGCGGGCTTCCCGAAGAAGGTGCGCGGCGACGGGGAAAAGCTGCGGCAGTGCGTCGAGATCGCCTGGGAGCAGGCGTGCGCAGCGCTGTCGCAGGTGAAATGGGCGGCGTATGGCGACATCCTGTTTATCGGCAAGAGCATCGGCACGCTGGTGGCCTCCAGGTACGCGCAGGAAAAGGGCCTGACGGCGCGCCATGTCCTCCTCACGCCGCTGACAGAGACGTTTCGGTTCGTCACGGGCACGGCGCTCGCCTTTCACGGCACCGCCGACCCGTGGGCGGACACCGCGGAGATCGTCGCCGCCGCCGGGGAGAAGGGCGTTCCGATCCATCTGACCGAGGGCGCCAACCACTCCCTGGAGACCGGGGACATACTGCGGGATGTGCGGATACTGACGGAGACGGTGAACCGGCTCCATGCGTTCATACAAGCAGAGTGAAGGGGGAGAGGGCATGAAGAGCGTGCGGATCGCCGATACCACCCGCGAGGAGCGCGAGCGGATCGTGGCGGAGTCCATCGGCAACATCGACGGGGCCTGCGACGGCTGCAGTCCGGGGCTGATCGAGATGTACGCGGACTACATCGAGGGGCGCAGGGAGCTTCGGGAGATCAACATGGAGTTTCAGGCGCGCTACATCTCCGGGGCGACGGGGCCGGAGCGAACCGGCTGCGCCGGGCAGTAGGGACGCGCCTGTCACAATTTGAACAGGGAACGGCCTGGGCGGCGCTACCGCTTCCTGCGGACGATCTCGGCGACGACGAGCCCCACGCCAGCGAATATGCCGAGGGTGAACAGCAGGCTGATCAGCGAGAATCTGCCGTGGACCGCGATCATGTGCAGCATGTTCAGAAGCAGGGCGCAATCCACGCCGATTATGATCAGCGTCCTGTTGGCGTTGCCGAGCAGCCTCTTGACGGGCCGCGCCTTTACAAGGAAGGGGAGGGCGACCGCGCTGAGCCCAAACAGCGTCGCGCTGGCGGCGATGCCAAACCAGTCGCCGCGGGTATAGAGGCAAATCACGCCCAGCAGCACCATGAGGCTGGCGCAGAAGGCGCAGAAGGTCCAGAACAGCTTGTCCTCGGGGACGATCAGCGGCACCGCGACCAGCGACGCGGCCACGCAGAGCGCGGCGAGCACCACATAGTACCAGCCCACGCCCGGGGCAAAGACGAGACTGATGATCACCGTGAGCGGGATCAGGAGCAGCCCGGAGAACGCGGAGCCCACCAGGGCCGAGCGCTTTTTGAACTGCCTGGTTCCGTATTCGATCACGGCGTTTTTTTCTGCCTTCAGGTGGCTTTCCAGCTCCTCGTCCCGGAGCTTCTTCAGATACTCCTTGCACCCGTCGCAGTCCGACAGGTGCTCTTCGATGATCTCACGGCTGGTGTCGCTGACCACGTTGTCCACGTACAGCGGCAGCAGGTCGCGGACGATATCACATTCCTTGCTCATGGTTCTCCATCCTTTCCTTGAGCTTCACACGGGCGCGATGATAGGTGACCCTGGCCCAGTTTTCCGTCCGGGCGAAAATCTGTCCGATCTGCTGAAAGGACAGCTCGCCGAACACCCTCAGCTCGAATACCTCCCGATAGGGCTCCTCCATGGCGTGCAGGGCCATGTGAATGCGGAAGGAATCGTCCCGTTCGACGGCGACATCCTCCACGCCCGGGTCGCGCGCCGTCGCCTCCTCCGGGAACACACCCAGTCTGCCATGGCGACGCTGCTCGTCCGTCACGAGGTTCCTGGCGATGGCGCACAGCCAGGTGGCCGCGTCGGATTCGCCCCTGAAGCTGTCCAGGCGTCTGAATGCCCGGAAAAAGGTCTCCTGGGTGATCTCCTCCGCCGTATGCCGGTCCCCGGTCAGAGTCATCGTGTAGGAAAACACGCGCATGAAGTAGGCATTGTAGAGCTTTTCACAGGCATCCCTGTTCACACATCATCACCCCCTCCCGGCGTCTCTTTTGTTTTAACCACAGGTTGGACGGAGATATACGTCATTCGTTACAGATAATAACAAAAAAAATACGCCCAGTCAAATGGAAGCGCATGAATCACATATTCGTGACAAAGCAGAAACAAGCGACCCCGTAGGGGCGGCGATTCGCCGCCCGCCAGGCAGTACATATCATATCGGTATAAGGCGGGCGGTCATTGGCCACCCCAACAGTGCGCGCGGCAGCGGCTATTCCTGTTCCCTGTTGCCTGTTGCCTGTTCCCTGTTCCCTGTTTCCTGTTCCCTCGTCCACCTTTTCCCTGAACTGCAACATCACAGATCATACCCCTGCCAGAATTGACAGAGCAGGATCGACAAATAACGTCGGGAAGGGCGTCATAGAATACTGATGCCCTCCGATTGAATGAGAATTATTGATAAACGACCTCTCAATGACCGACGAAGTCGGTGACTGAGAGGTCGTTATCTTATTCCCTGGCCGAATAGTCCAGCCATTTCAGAACGTGTTGGATGTACTCATCCCAGAAATACCAGTCGTGGATGCCCTCGCCCTCTTCGTAGGTGACATCCGCGCCGGCCTCGGCAAGCGCCTTTGCGATGGAGCGGTTCGCCTCCAGCAGGTGGTCCTGGAGCCCGCAGGCGACGTAGAACGCCGGGAACTGTTTGGCCGGGTCGATCTGTATGGCTTTTATCAGCGTGCGCGGATTCCTGTCGGTGTCTCGCGTCTCCTCCGGATTCCCGAAGTTTCTGACCTCCCCGAGGATGTTGCCCTCCGTTTCGACCCAATCGACGGGATATTCGTAGATGTGCAGCGCGCCGGAGAGGATCGCCGCCTTGTCAAAGGTGTCGCAGTATTTCAGGGCGTTCCGGCACGCGCCGAAGCCGCCCATGGACAGACCCGCCAGGAAGGTGTCCTCCCGCTTGCGGGACAGCGGGAATATCTCCCGCGTCACGTCCACGAGCTCCCGCCCGATATACTCCCCGAAATCCCCCAGACAGCCGTCCTTCACGAGGATGTCCATGTAAAACGAGTTTTCCCCGGACGGCATGACGACCGCGAGTCCGCTGTCCTCCGCCCACAGGCGGATTCGGCTGTAGCTGAGCCAGCCGTTGCAGTTGTCCGTCAGGCCGTGCAGCAGGTACAGGGTCGGAAACGGCCCCTTGAACTTCTCAAACGGCAGGATGACGTTCACGGGGACCGTCCGCTTGAGGGTCTCGGACTTGAATTCCATCTGTATCAGCGCCATGGCTTGCACCTCCAAAATGTCGGTCGTTCCCGCTGTAATCAATCCACGTCGTCGAAATAAGAAAGAATATACCCCGGTTTTCACACAAAAGACGCAGGCCCAGATCAGGATTAGCAGCATCCTTCCAAACGCTCACACTGCCAACCCCGCCGATCAGCGCAGGCCCCGTCCGAAGTCGTAGGCTCTCTGCTGGGCGTCGGCATTGCCCCCTGCCTCGCCGGGATCGTTGATGCCGCCGCAGAACAGCGAACCGGCGAAGGCCGCCTTCTCAAAGCATTCGATCCAGCCCTGCAGGCCGCTGACCGCGCGCTCCGGGACATGGGGATCGTCCTCCGCGGCGACGGACATCATGTACACGTTGCGGAATCTGTAGTCCGACGGGTACAGCGGGTTGAGCCTGTCCAGCAGGGTCTTCATCTGGCCGCTCATCTCATAGTAATAGATGGGCGTCACAAACACCAGCGTGTCCGCGCCCAGAACCTTCTCCGCGATGCTGTTCGCGTCGTCGTTCAGCACGCACTTCTGCGTCTTCTGACACGCCAGACAGCCCATGCAGAAGCCGAGCTTCTTTCCCTTCAGGCTGACGTGCTCCACCTTATGGCCTGCATCCCTCGCCCCGGCAATCAGTTGTTCGGTCAGGATATCCGAGTTGCTTTTTGCCCGAAGGCTCGTGGAAATCACCAGTACATTGCTCATGGAATCCACCTCATTCTTCACTTATAGAAACGGTGATGGTCACGTCGCCATGGGACAGCAGCGCCGCCATCTCCCCGGCGGTCTTGTCCGTCACCCGTCCCAGCCGCGTGTAGGCCCAGGAATTGCTGCCGTAGAATACCACCATCTGGTTCCCGGCGTACAGCGCGATGTCGCCTGCCCGGATGGTCGTCTGGACGTCGCTCCGGGGCAGCTCCGTTCCGATTGAGCCCACCTGCTCAAACCCGCCGTACATCGACATCTCGATCGTCAGCGGCTGTTCGGCGACCATCGCACTGAGCGCCCGCACCGCGTCGTTGTCCTCCCAGGCCACCGCAACGGCGGTCTCTCCGATCCACAGCTTCATCGCTTCCGCCTCCTGTTCGCTTCCAGTTTCCGCCAACCCGATGCCCGCGCACAGCAGCGCAAGGACGAGCAGCATAGAAATCAAGGTTTTCATAGGGGTCATCTCCTTTTTCGCTGTATCTATTCCGGGCTTTATTCGTCAAAGCCCATAACCCATACGAAGCGCGGGTTTGGATACAAATGTCGGTTTTTCGGCGACCTCAAAGGGATGGGGGAGAGTGTTCCACGCAGAACAGAGAATGCGTTGCGCGGAAGCGCCCATCCGGCGCGTCTACCTGAGCGTCATGCGCAGGAAATAGCCGCTCACTTCCTCCGGCGTGGCCTTCAGTCCCTGGTAAAACCACCACTTCACCGTCGATGTAAAGGCGTTGCAGATGAAGTCCACCACGTAATCCTTGGGCACATCCACGACGTCCGCCGTCAGCGCCGGAACGATCTTACGCTGAACGAAGGCGGAAAAGCGAAACTGGAAGTACTCCCAGAACAACCCGGCGCTTTCGCAGGAGAAGATGCGGGACAGCCGCTTGCGGTCCTCCTGGAGGTGGTACAGCGTGTGGATGATTTTCGCCGCCACGTCCTCCTCGCTGCCGGAAAAGTCGTGTCCCGGCTCCGCGTTCAGGTGCTCCGCGAAGATGTGGTCGAACAGGCCGCTGCAAATCGCCTCCAGCAGGCTGTCCTTGGTCTCAAAATGGGCATAGAAGGTGCTGCGCCCGATGTTCGCCTCGTCGATGATATCCTGTATGGTGATATCATCATAGCTCTTCTGCATCAGCAGCTTTTCAAACGCCTGCATGATCGCGGCGCGCGTCTTTTGTACCCGCCTGTCCGTCCGCATGCTGTCGCACCGATATCCTTTCCCGTTCAGACTGTCATCATGTTTTTCTGTATCACATCCCTATTATAATAGACTGACCATGCACACGTCAACCAGAATGTATTTTATCAAACACAATGTTCTGGAATTAACGGCAGTTTAATGGCCGCTGATTCCGTACACTTTTGCCGTTTTGTTCAGTAAAACACAGTACGGATGATTTGATTATTGTATTGCGACCTTCCGGACGATATAATCATGGATGAAAGACATTATACACAACTAACCGGAGGCCGTTATGTTCAAGAAGATCAATGATTTCCTGGCGGGCTGGCCCATGACCATCGTGGGCGGGCTGTTCCTGCTGGCTTCATTCATATTGCCGAGGGCAGGGTATCCCGCCGGGGAGAAGCTGGCCTGGGTGTGCGTGGTGATTTGCGGCATACCGCTTTTGTACCTGTCCATCTGGCGCGTCATCCACAACCGGGGCATCGCCAAGATCTCCTCGGCGCTGCTGATCTCCATCGCCATGATCGCCGCCATACTGATCGGCGACCTGTTCGCCGCGGGCGAGGTGGCGTTCATCATGCAGATCGGCGCGCTGCTGGAGGACATGACCACCGAGCGGGCGAAGAAGGGGCTCAAAAACCTGATCGCCCTGGCCCCCGAGACCGGCAGGGTGATTCAAAACGGGAAGGAAAGCACCGTGCCCGTGGAACAGATTAGAGTTGCTGATACCGTCCGCGTGCTGCCCGGCGAGACCATCCCCGTGGACGGCGTCATATTGACCGGCGAGACCTCGGTGGACCAGTCCGTGATGACCGGCGAGAGCCTGCCGGTGGATGTGGGTGTCGGCGACGGCGTGTTCAGCGGCACCATCAACCGCTTTGGTGCCATCGACATCGAGGTGACAAAGGTCAGCGGGGACAGCGCCCTGCAGAAGCTGATCCGCATGGTCGAGGACGCCGAGAAGCACCAGGCCCCCACCCAGCGCATCGCGGACCGCTGGGCCAGCTGGCTGGTGCCCATCGCGCTGACCATCGCCATACTGGCGTGGCTCATCACCGGCGACATCGTGCGCGGCGTGACGGTCCTGGTGGTGTTCTGCCCCTGCGCCCTGGTGCTGGCCACGCCCACGGCCATCATGGCGGCCATCGGCCAGGCCACGAAGCACGGCGTCATCATCAAGTCCGGCGAGGCGCTGGAGCGCATGGGCAGCGTGGACACCATCGCCTTCGACAAGACCGGCACGCTGACCCACGGGCGGCTGGAGGTCAGCGACATCCTCCCCATGACGGACATGGAATCCGACGCGCTGCTGATCCTCGCCGCCTCGGCGGAAAGGCTGAGCGAGCACCCGCTGGGCAAGGCCATCGCGGAGCGCGCGAAGGACATGCCCCTCAAGCCGGTCTCTGATTTCAAAATGAGCGCGGGCAAGGGCATCACCGCGACGGTCGACGGAAGGGGCTATCGCCTCGGCAACGAGAAATACATCGCCGAGGCGGGCGTCCGACTGCATGAGAATGCCCGCACGGCGCTCGAACGGCTGCGCGGCGAGGGCAAGGCCTCCGTCATCGTCGCGGATGAGACAAAGGTCATCGGCATCATCGCCCTGTCCGACGTGCTGCGCCCGGAGGCCGCGGACATGGTCAGCCGCCTGGCGAAAATGAATACCCGCGCCGTGCTGCTGACCGGCGATCACGCCACCGCCGCGAGGTTTTTCGCCTCGCAGGTCGGCATAGACGATGTGCGCGCGGACCTGCTGCCGGAGGAAAAGGTCGGCATCGTCAACGAGTTGAAGAGGACTGGCAAAGTCTGCATGATCGGCGACGGCGTGAACGACGCCCCGGCGCTCAAGGCGGCGGACGTGGGCGTGGCCATGGGCGCGATGGGCTCGGACATCGCCGTGGACGCGGCGGACGTGGCGCTGATGACCGACGACATCTCGAAGCTGCCCTATCTCAAGTGGCTGTCGAACGCCACTGTCAAGACCATCCGAACCGCCATCACGCTGTCCATGTGCATCAACTTCGCGGCGGTCACGCTGTCCGTGCTGGGCGTGCTGAACCCCACCACCGGCGCGCTGGTGCACAACGCGGGCTCCTGCTTCGTGGTGCTGCTGGCCGCGCTGCTGTATGACCGAAAATATAGGCTCTTCACGTTTTGTTGAGGGATTGACAGAAAAGAGGTAGACAAAAAGAGCATGGAAGACTTCTAATTGTAGTTACCACACAAACAAAAGGAAGTCAAAACATGCTCCACGAAAAAACTCAAAGCAGTGGGTTGGGAACAGTTGACTGCAATTACGCCTGCTCCCGTCTGATTCAGAACCGCCAGGGTGTTCCCGGGTATTCGTAAGCCCTTTTTCAGGGATTTCGGCAGTTATGTTCCACAGTAAGCACTGCGCTTCATTCTGGGAAAACGCAGCAAGAGGGCGATGATCCAATTCACTGCGAGCATAATCGCAAATGCGGCGATGGCAAACTTGGGTCCGGTCTTTGCAAAGCCATACCAATCATTGCCATCAACGCCGTTGATGAAAAGGTTTCCCATGTAGAACAGACTGTAAGCCACAAGCGGAATCAATGTATACAGACTGTCGCCCAGTGTGTATGTACATGAACGGTCGAAAAACAAAAAATCCACGATGGAGAGAATAGGTATCACCAGATGTGAGAAGAAATTGGCCCCGGAATACACCACATCGTAGCCACGTGTCGGCCCTAAAAAGAAGAGGACGACACAGAAAGTGAGGGCCATGGCTGTGGTGGAGGCGTATTTCCATCGGTCTACCCTTTTCCCAAAGAAGTATGCAAGGGAAACACCACCCTGCAGCAGATTGGACAGTAACGATTGAAATCGTCCGCTGGATACACAGGATTGACACGTTGACAGGATCGTCTCAACGCTTCAATCTGTTCAGTTTGCTCATGGATGCCAGGGTCGGTATCTTCACGGGGCAGACCTCCACGCAGGACAGCGACTTGGAGCAGGTCTTCCCGAAGTGTTCCGCGTAGAGGGCTCTGATTCTTCCACCCTCGGTGCGATTCCTGGAAGCCACCAGATAGCAGTCGTTGGCGAAGGCCGCACCAAAGAAGGTCTTGCCGTTCACATAATTCGGGCAGACCTCCAGGCAGAGCCCGCATTTCAGGCATTTGGCCGCGACGTACTGATGGGAATGATCGCAATTCTCCGCGGGCCGGTATTCCCCGATACATACGTTGGCCTGCTTCAAATTCTCGTGTATGGAGGTCCTGTCCACCACCAGATCGTGGATGACGGGAAACTTCCGGAGCGGTCTGATCTCGATGTTCTTTCCCTTCAAATCCCGTACGAACATCTCGCAGGCAAGGGCCGGCTTTCCGTTGATCACCATGGCGCACGCGCCGCAGATGCCCTGCAGGCAGGAACATTCCCAGCCGATGCGCGTCGTTCCCTTGCCCTCGGCATTGACGATGTCGTCGTGATAGTTGATGTAATCCAGCACCCCGGCCACGGAATTGTCCGCGGAACTGTCATATTCAAAGGTCTCCCAGTAGGGCGCGCTGCCGGGATGCAGCTGTCGCAAAACTCTAACCTTCATAGGCACGCTCCTCATCCAGCCGCACGTTGTATTTTCCGCCATCGTAGGAGATGATCGTCGCGGCTTGAAGCGCCGCGTCCGTCTTCGGGAAATCGCTTCGATAATGCGCCCCCCGGCTCTCCCGCCTGGACAGCGCGCAGGTCATCGTCGCCCGTGCCAGCGTCAGGATGGCCGTCAGGCTGTAGTTGAAATAGGGTATCACGCTGGAATCGTAGGGAATGCGCTCAGCGATCGAGAGATAGTAGTCGATGTCCTCCAGACCCTTGCCGAGATTGGCCTCGTCCCTCACGATCCCCAGCCGCTTTTGCATCGTCTCCGCCAGCATATCCCGAACGTACATGACGGGGAACGGGCTTCGCGTGTCCCGCTGCCGATCGAGGTTCTCTTTCTCCTGCTCCAGCTCCCGGCTAAAATCAGGATGGGAGGATGTTTGCCCGCTCCTGCCCGCGATTGTTCTCGCCGCCACGCCGCCGCTGTAGATCGCCGCCAGCAGAGAGTTGCAGTATTTCTGACCATCAAATTTTCTATAGGCAGTTACTTTGTCTGCCTGATCCTGCCGATCGGGTTTATTATGATGACGGCGGGTCTGCACGATGAGTGTGAAGCTGACCGCAAAGTCGCCGCGAATATCGGTTTGATCCTTGCAGCGGTGTACGGCACAATGATTATGCTCGTCTATTTTGCACAGCTGACTACGGTAAAAAACGAACAGTTGAATGAACAAGCGGCAAATCTGTTAGAATTCAGTAAAATGGGGCTTATCTTCAACTACGACCTGCTCGGCTACGGTGTAATGGCGCTTTCCACCTTCTTCACGGGACTTTCGATGAAGCCGAAGAAAAATGCGGATAAGTGGCTCAGAGCGTTGCTGATGATACACGGAGTGTTCTACTTCAGCTGCACTTTTATGCCGATTACGGGAATATTCGCAAAGATATCCTCTGACGGCGACGGAATCGGCGGAAGGCTTGCTCTTATTACGTGGTGTGTATATATTCTGCCCGTCGGAATACTTTCATTTCTTCATTTCCATTTCAGGAAAAGATGAAATACGACGCCGATGACTTGGCGGCAAATATCAGTTTAAAAGGCATGTGAAATGACCGAATCAGAGCTTTATAAAGCGCTTGGAGCGCTAATGAAGAATTAAGAGAAATGGAAAGAGAACATACCCTATGTTTCATCTCTCCTTAGAGATTGCTTCATCTCCGGACTGAGGGAGTCATACCTGGGCGACTGAAGTTGTCAAAATATGTTCTGATCGCGGTCTATGGAGAACAGGAAGGACGCCAGCTCCCGGTCCTCTTCCCGGAGCGCCCAGCTGCCGTCCGCATTGGTCTGTATGCCCCGCACACCCTTGAGCTTCAACAGCCTCTTCACGTCAAAGTCGCTCCCGACGCGGAAATAGAGGGTGCCGGGGAACAGGATCACGCTGTCCACGCTGTGGACGCCGTCCTTGCAGACGAGCGTCTTCTGCCGGGGCACGATGGCATTGACCGCGGTGAGATTTTTGATGATCTCCGCCTTCACCTGTTCCTCGGTTCCGGGACGGCATTGCAGGCAGCCGTAATACAGGGTCCCGTCATATTCCGTCGGATTCATGCCACAGCCCCCTTTCGGCCTGTACGAGGATATATATCGGATGGTATCTTTTCAGTTCTGTTGTGATAAACAGGAATATGGAGCCTTTTCACTTTTTTCTGTAAATAGCTTCAAAACTGTGATAGAATAACAATATCACGGAGGTAAGGACATGGGCAGAAAAAGGAAAAGCGCACT
>CADCAS010000016.1:45668-47508 GCA_902799465.1 uncultured Eubacteriales bacterium | reverse complement strand
TGGCTCCCCTTTCAGGGGAGCTGGCACGCGAAGCGTGACTGAGAGGTCGTTCTCCGTAGTCCCGGCAAATTCCGATTAGTTGCAGAACTGAACAGTTACATCGGATGAATGAGAAATGAGGCATTAAATGGCCAGACTGTCCAGAGGCGGCGAGCCGCCGCCCGCCGGGGTGTACATTTCGTGTCGGAATTGGCCGCTCCCTACAACGCGCGGCAGCTGCTATTCATACCTAATTCCTAATTCCTAATTCCTGATTTCCCTACAACCTCCCATTTATCACAGAAGAACTGAACAATACAAGTAAGCAATGCCCCGCCCTCCGTCCGGTCGCGGCGTTGCGTATCTATTTTACCTATCACCTGGCAAAAACTTCAAGTGGGGGTTCCAGATTGTCACAGGGCTTTTTTATGACGCTTCTTGCATCTTAACGGGGGGATGGGCTATGATAGAGACAGCTGCGGCGTGGGAGGTATAGGTATGAATGGCTGGATGGATACGCCCAATCTCGTCATGAGCGCCTCGGCCCTGCTGCTGATGCTCCAGGGCCTGCTGGTGGTCGTCCTCATCCCCGGCGTTGACCGGTGGAGCAAGCGCTATTTCATCACCATTTTCTCCGTGATCGTGCTGTGTGCGGCGGTCTACTTCGTCGATACGATCATCTATCGGTACCCGAGCATGGCGCTTGCGGAGCGCGCCGCCATTTACCTCGAATCCCTGCTGTCCTCGATGCTGATGCCCATGCTGACGGTCTATCTGCTGCATTGCTGCGGCGAGGACTGGCGAAAGAGTGGCCTCATGCGGATCGTGATGACGCTGTGGACGGTGTATTTCATCCTCCTGGGCGTCACCCAGTTCACGACCTTCATCTATTATGTGACGCCGGACAATCACTATTACCGAGGTCCCTGGTATCCGCTGCTGCTGACCGCCCCGGAGGCGACCATGCTGGTCAACCTGGTCGGCGTGGTCCGCCGGCGGAATCAGCTTTCGCGGAAGTACTACTGCGCCTTTCTGATCTACCTGATCGTGCCGATGGTCGCCATGCTCGTCCAGATGCTCTTCTTCGGCCTGCTCTTTATCGGCATCGGCATGGCCCTGGCGGCGCTATTGATGTTCGCCATCATACTGTCGGACCAGATCGAACAGCACATGCGCCACCAGCGGGAGATCGCCCAGCAGCGAGCCAGCATCATGGTGCTTCAGATGCGGCCCCACTTCATCTACAACGCCATGACCAGCATCTACTACCTCTGCGACCAGGACCCCGAGAAGGCCAAGCGGGTCACGATGGATTTCACCACCTACCTGCGCAAGAACTTCACCGCCATCGCCAGCGAGGATCTCATCCCCTTCACAGAGGAGCTGGAGCACACCCAGGCGTACCTGGCCGTGGAGCAGGCCCAGTTTGAGGACGGACTCTTCGTCGATTACGACACGCCCCACACCGCCTTTCAGCTGCCGCCGCTGACCCTCCAGCCCATCGTGGAAAACGCCGTGAAGCACGGCATGGACCCGGACGCCGGTCCGCTGCGCGTGCGCGTGTGTACCCGGGCGACGGGGGAGGGCAGCGAGATCACCGTGGAGGACAACGGCCCCGGCTATGAGCCCGCCGACGACAAGGAGCCGCACATCGCCCTGGCCAACATCCGCCAGCGGCTGGAGATGATGTGCGGCGGCAGGCTGGACATACTGCCCCGGGACGGGGGTGGCACCGCGGTCCGGGTGACGATACCGAGCCGCACACGGCCCACGCATGAATGACAAGACGGATTGAAATCTTACAGAAAGGTTACGAATCGTACCTGTTTCAATCACATGTACCGGCTTTGCCGGTGCATGT
>CADCAS010000016.1:18157-45649 GCA_902799465.1 uncultured Eubacteriales bacterium | reverse complement strand
ATTCGTGTCGTCAGGCGCGAATTTCCGCGTCCCTTCCTCCCTCGCGCAAAATCCGCAGATTTTGCGCGACAGGCTCACGCATTCATGCGTGAGCCGTGCGAAGCCGCACGATTGCGCTTGACAAACGCGGTTGACGCCACTACAATACATAGTGAAGCGTAGGCTTTACGCAGAAACAATGTAAAGGAGTGCATTCCCATGGCTGACCGCATCGTACTGAACACCATCTCCTACCACGGCAGCGGCGCGATCGAAAACATCGTGCCCGAGCTGACCGCCCGCGGCTACAAGAAGGCCTTCGTCTGCTCCGACCCGGACCTGATCAAGTTCGGCGTCACCAAAAAGGTCACCGATCTGCTGGACAAGGCGGGCTTCGCCTATGAGGTCTATAGCGAGATCAAGCCCAACCCCACCATCGAGAACGTGCAGCACGGCGTGGAGGCCTTCAAGGCCAGCGGCGCGGACTGCATCGTGGCCATCGGCGGCGGCTCCTCCATGGACACCTCCAAGGCCATCGGCATTATCATCAACAATCCCGAGTTTGCCGACGTGCGCTCCCTCGAGGGCGTGGCCCCCACCAAGAAGCACGCCGTGTTCACAATCGCCGTGCCCACCACCGCCGGTACCGCCGCGGAGGTCACCATCAACTACGTCATCACCGACGTGGAGAAGAAGCGCAAGTTCGTCTGCGTGGACACCAACGACATCCCCGAGATCGCTGTGGTGGACCCTGACATGATGTCCTCCATGCCCAAGGGCCTCACCGCCGCCACCGGCATGGACGCCCTGACCCACGCCATCGAGGGCTATATCACCAAGGGCGCCTGCACCATCTCCGACATGTTCCATCTGGAGGCCATCCGCCTGATCGCCGCCAATCTGCGCGGCGCGGTGCAGAACACCCCCGAGGGACGCGAGGGCATGGCCCTGGGCCAGTACATCGCGGGCATGGGCTTCTCCAACGTCGGCCTGGGCATCGTCCACTCCATGGCCCACGGCCTGTCCGCCCTGTATGACACCCCCCACGGCGTCGCCTGCGCCATCATCCTGCCCACCGGCTTGGAGTACAACGCCCCTGTGGCCGGCAAGCGCTATCGCGCCATCGGCAAGGCCATGTGCGTGCCCGGCATCGACATGATGGACGACGAGCAGGCCTGCGCCGCCACCATCGCCGCCGTCAAGCAGCTGAGCAAGGACGTGGGCATTCCCGAGAACCTCCACGGCATCCTGAAGGAGGAGGACGTGCAGTTCCTGTCCGAGTCCGCCTTCGCCGACGCCTGCTGCCCCGGCAATCCCCGCGACACCTCCGTCGAGGAGATCAAGGCGCTGTACCGCGGCTTGATGTGATGACCGACATAAGGATCTGTGCAGAAATTAATCCGCCATTGCGGCGTTGTCGTCGGTCAACGTGCCCCGGCACGCCTCCCTCCTCCGCCTTGCACTGACGAATTCATCCTTCGCATTCTGTATGAATATTTTCTGCACGGCTCCTAAAAGCGCCCCTGCTGCGAACAGGGGCGCTTTCATTCGTCCTTGGGCACCGGCTTGTAGCGTTCGTCGCCGGTCTCCATCCAGAGGATCAGATCGTTGATGTCCGTGTCGTTCCATCCGGCGGCGCGCAGGCCGATAATCAGCCTGGATGCTTCCTGTAGGTTCATAGCATCGACCTCCTTCACTTAAATCATACCACAGCTTCATGCCTCAGTCAAGCATTATTCGCGCCGCCGAACGGGCGTTTATTTTGTGCAAAGACTTTACACACCCTTCATTTTGTGCTATAATACCATTCGTACCGATAGACATTTTACAGGAGGTAACCGTCATGAAAAAGTTTGTCGCTCTGATGATCGTCATGGCCCTGGCGCTGACGCTGTGCCTGGGCATGGTCCCGGCGCTGGCCGAGGATTACACCATCCGCATCTATTCCAACTCCAACTCCCCCGAGCGCGTGACCTGGCTGGTGGAAGCCGCCAAGGAAGCGGGCTTCACCATCTCCCTGGACGACAACTCCGTCATCTCCGGCGACACCGCCGCCGTGCAGGCTGCCAATGAGAACAAGGACGCCGACATCATCTTCGGCCTGAACGAGGTCCGCTGGAGCCAGCTGGTCAACGGCAAGTATGAGAACCTCAAGGTCATGGACTGGGAGCCCTCTTGGGCCGACAAGGTGGGGGACTACAAGTTTGACGGCAAGGCCTACGGCCTGGTCATCCAGAACATCCTGATGCTCTACCGCAACGACGAGCTGGGCACCAACGGCGAGGTCCCGCACTTCGCGCACTGGGCCGACATCGTCAACAGCGGCTACACCTGGTATCGCCAGGGCAAGGTGGGCGGCACCACCAACATGAACATCAACAACGCCATGCTCTACGCCTTCACCGATCCCGCCTCTCCCGCGGGCGGCATCAGCGTGGACGGCTGGAAGACGCTGTGGGCCTATTGCGCCAACGGCAACAACACCGGTGACAAGTACGGCCTGGATCCCCTGATCCGCGGCGACGTGCAGCTCTCCACCTTCTACTCCTCCTCCCTGTACGGCAACATCGAGGCCGCCGAGGAGACCGCCGAGAACCCGCTGCGCGGCACCCTGGAGCCCGAAAACTGGGGCCTGGTGGACATCGACGACGGCACCTATTACATCGCCGAGTACCTGGGCGTGATGGACAAGCCCGGCCGCACCGAGGAGCAGACAGAGGCCGTCAAGGCCTTCGCCGAGTGGTTCGGCTCCGCCGAGACCCAGATCGCCTGGTCCGATGAGTTCGACAGCTATCCCTGCAATGAGGACGCCGTAGCCGAGCTGTTCGACGAGGTGCCCGCCATCTACGCCATCCCCAACTTCTCCCTGAACCAGGTCGAGGGCGCGGACATGACCTACGCCGAGTACGTGGGCGCGCACTCCTCCGAGTGGACCAACATCATGACCAACCTGGGCTTCTACTGGGCCGACAACGCCGACGCTCCCGCCGAGCCCGACTGGGACAACCTCGATTGGGCCACCCTGACCCAGGCCGCCCCGGAGGCGTAAGGGAAGGTCAGGCATTGGGCATCGGGGGAGGACGGCAGAGCCTCCCCGTGCCCCATTTCCCCGGTACTGTTTGATTCGTTGCGGCTGTGACACGTTTTGAAAGGATACAAAGACCCATGAAGAAGCTGATCGCCATATTGATGGCATTGACCCTGCTGTTGGGCGCTGTGGCGCTGGCGGAGAGCACGGAGCCCTGGACCTTCTCCGGCGCGGTGGAGACCACCGAGGCGGAGGACACCGCCGCCTCCGACGCCGAGGCCGCCGCGGCCACCGAAGCCGCTGTCGCCACCCCTGCCGAGACTGCCGCCCCCGCGGAGGACGTTCCGCTGGTGGACGAGAAGCCCGAGGACGTGTGGAACCCGGATCAGG
Source organism: uncultured Eubacteriales bacterium (assembly GCA_902799465.1). Lineage (GTDB taxonomy): Bacteria > Bacillota > Clostridia > Christensenellales > Aristaeellaceae > UBA2862. The sequence continues at coordinate 42,252 of CADCAS010000016.1, read as the reverse complement.
AGGATGAGGGCGGCCTGTGGTCGATGACCGACATGGAGACCTGCAAGGGCGGCGAGGCCCTGCGGGAGCTGTTTGAGCGCGCCGTGGCCGACATGCCGGGCGTGAGCTACACCCCCGCCGCGCTGCTGGCCACCAAGAACGACAACGGCAGCAACTACTGCATTCTCGCCTACTGCGAATACACCGATTCCGACGTGCGCGAAAACGGCTGGAGCCTTGTCTACGTCAACGAGGTCTTCGGCGGCGAGGTCCAGGTGACCAACGTGGTCGACATCGACGTCACGGCGCTGGAGGATTACGGCATCCTGCACTGATCGAACGACCCGACGGGCGGGCTCCATGAGCCCGCCCTTTATCAATGATTATTCCATCCCCAAACCACAACCGAACGGGAGCTGATAGCATGATCCAACTTCAGGACATCGTGGTGAAGTTCGACGACTTTGAGGCGCTGCACCACATCAACGTTCACGTGAAGGAGGGGGAGTTCTTTACCTTCCTGGGTCCCTCGGGCTGCGGCAAGACCACCACGCTGCGGACCATCACGGGCTTCATCGAGCCGGTGAGCGGAACGGTCTCCATGCAGGGGCGGGACATCACCCACGTGCCCATCGAGAGCCGCAACATCGGCATCGTGTTCCAGAGCTACGCGCTGTTCCCGACCATGACGGTCAGGGACAACATCGCCTTCGGCCTGAAGATCAAGAAGCTGAAGAAGGACGTCATCGAGCGGAAGGTCACGGAGATCGCCCGGAAGGTGGACCTGTCCGACGAGCAGCTCCAGAAGGCGGTCAGCCAGCTCTCCGGCGGCCAGCAGCAGCGCGTGGCCATCGCCCGCGCGCTGGTGACCGAGCCGGCCATCATCTGCATGGACGAGCCGCTGTCCAACCTGGACGCCAAGCTGAGGGTGCAGCTGAGAAACGAGCTCAAGAAGATGCAGAAGGACTTCGGCATCACCACCATCTACGTCACCCACGACCAGGAGGAGGCGCTGACCCTGTCGGACCGCATCGCCGTGTTCAACAAGGGCTACATCGAGCAGATCGGCACCCCCAACGAGGTCTACAACCACTCCGCCACCGAGTTCGTGGCCAACTTCATCGGCGACATCAACCGGCTGGAGGGGGATGTGATCGCCCGGCTTCAGCTGGATCCCGCGAAGCACCACTTCATCCGCCTGGAGCGGGTGCGCGTGAACCGCCCCGCCGAGGACGGCGTGCTGACCACGCAGGGCACCATCGAGAGCCGGGAGTACTACGGCCTCTACATCAAGTATTACATCCGCTGCGCGGGACAGACGGTGAAGGTCATCGAGAAGAACGACGGCATCAGCATCTACGAGCCCGGCGAGCAGGTGACGGTGGGCATCCATCCCGCGGACGTCATGTCCTATTGACGGGGAGGCGGCGATATGCAGAATACGTTGAAGCGCAAGGGCGGGCCGGACCTGTCCCTGATCTACAAGGTCTTTGGCGCCGTGCTGTTTATCTACCTGTTCCTGGGGTTCATGGTGCTGCCCTGTCTGAGCACGCTGACCTCCATCTTCTCCACAAAAGACGCCGCCGGAAACGCCGATCCCTTCGCGGTGATACGGTTCTTCCTGGCGGGCTCCATGCCCTCCTTCGTGTGGAACTCTCTGCGGCTGGCGGTGTGCCTGGTGGTGACCGTCAACGTGGTGGGCATCTCCATCGTGCTGCTGACGGAGTACTTCGACATCAAGGGCGCGAAGATACTGCGGCTGGGCTACATGACCACGCTGATCTATTCCGGCGTGGCGCTGGTCACCGGCTACCAGTTCCTCTACGACAAGGACGGCATGCTGACCACCTGGCTCATCAAGCTGTTTCCGATGATGAACAAGCAGTGGTTCAGCGGCTTCAGCGCCGTGCTGTTCACCATGACCTTTGCCTGCACCAGCAACCACGCGCTGTTTCTGCGCAACGCCATCCGCGGCATCGACTACAACACCGTGGAGGCGGCGCGGAACATGGGCGCGAAGCCCTTCAAGGTGCTGATGAAGGTGGTCATGCCCACGCTGCTGCCCACGCTGTTCTCGCTGACGGTCATGACCTTCATCACCGGCCTGTGCGCCATGTCCGCGCCGACGCTGCTGGGCTACAACTCCATCAACCCGGAGATCGTGCGCCTGGCCGGGTCCTCCGCCGCGGACGAGTCCTTCCCCCAGGCGCGCGCCGCGCTGCTGTCCATCATACTGGCGATGTTCACCATCGTGCTGCTGACGGTGCTGAACCACTACGAGCGCAAGGGCCACTACCTGTCCGTGTCCAAGACCAAGGCCAAGCTGGTGAAGCAGAAGATTGCCAACCCGGTGTGGAACGCGCTGGCCCACGTCTACGCCTACGTGCTGTTTTTGATTTACATGACGCCCGTGGTGATGATCGTGGTGTTCTCCTTCCAGAACTGGCCCGCCATCCGCGCCAAGAGCCTGAACCTGTCCAGCTGGACGCTGGTCAACTACTTCGGCACCCAGGACTACCAGTACACCACCTCCCGCGGCAAGCTGCGCGACCGCAAGGGTGTCATCTCCGGCGTGTTCTCCAATGCCGACACCGTGGGCGGCATACGGCTGAGCTTCGTGCTGTCCGCCATCGCGGCGGCGCTGGCCTGCGTGATCGTGGTGGTGGCGGTGAACTACATCTTCAAGCACCGCAACAAGAAGCGCGCGGTCATCGTGGAGAGCTGCCTGCTGTTCCCCTGGCTGCTGCCCACGATACTGATCTGCTACTCCTTCCGCATCTTCTTCAACGGCGAGGTGTGGTACGTCTTCAACCAGAACCTGTACTACCAGGAGAACGTCCGGTTCCTCATCATCATGGCCTATACGGTGGTCAAGCTGCCATTCGCCCTGCGGATGGTGAAGGCCGCGTTCTACGCCATCGACGACGAACTGGAGGACGCCGCCCGCAACCTGGGCGCGAGCCCGCTGGTCACCTTCCTGCGGGTCAAGCTGCCCATCGTGCTGCCCAGCGTGCTGGCGGTGTTCGCGCTGAACTTCAACGCGCTGTTCACGGAGTACGACATGTCCGCAACCTTCCATTCCAGCTACGGCAAGTCCTACGCCATGGTTATACAGTCCATGACCGCCGAGGAGGGCCGCGACGGCTATAATATGAACGGCTCCGGACGCCGCTGCGCCTCCACCGTGTTCATCATGCTGGTCTCCGGCCTGATCCTCTACCTCGTCTACGGCGTCGGCGCACGCGACCTCGGCGAACGCCTCGAAAGGCGCAAGAAGCGCCGGGAGAGATGGGCGAGGCTGACGGGGAAGAAAAAAACGGCTTAATCCCAAACGAAATCCCACCCCTGCGCAGGGTGGGATTCTTTTACGGTTTGTTTATGAGATTCAGTGCATCCTGGAGGAGCCTATCGCTGATATGACGTCCGGAGCGCTGTATTAGGGCAAAGGCATTCCGTGCTTCTGTGGCGGTGATATGTCCCATTTGAAAGGATCTCAACAACAGACCGACGCTGCCGGTGATGGAAAGACCCATGTTCCGCGCGACCTGTCGTCCCTTGACCTCGTCCATCAGCAGCAGATCGGCTCTGACGTCGTCCGCATAGACGATCGCCTCGCTCTCACCCCGGTCCAGCCCTGTCGCGCGGCGCAGTAGATCCACCCGGCTGGGGTCCCGCACGGCGACGACCTGTATGAAAGGACTGCTTCGTATGAGGTCGGCTTCCTCGTCAAAAGCCGCGTTGCACGTCAACTCATCAAATACGGCTTTGGGAATGTGAACCGTGCCAAACAGCTTCTCCAGCAGTTCAAGCCGCGATGCCTTCATCAGTGTGATCAGCGGTGTGGTATCTGATACGACGATCATGTCGCTGCCCCCAGAACGCTGTCGAGCGTGTGCAGATCCTCCATCAGCGATTCCCAGGTCTGGTCGAGATAGGGGATACCCAAGGATTCCAGCACCTCGATCAGGTCCGCCTTGTGGATGCCAAGGATCTCCGCAGCACGTCCATGAGAGATCGTGCCGTTGCGTATCATGGGATAGAGCAGCATGACGTTTCTGGAGAGTGCGTCTTCACCGGCGAGATAAGGGGCCATGTCCTTGGGGATATCCATCGCAAACTGCGTCATTTCCATAAAAGCACCCCCTTTTCATATATTCAATATATCATAGGAGTGGGGAGACTGTCAACTGCGTTTGATCAGAACTTCTCACGAATGCTCCGCTCCCCCTCGGCCAGTATGGCGTCGGTCCTATCGCCCAGGGCGCGCTTGAGGAGGGCGTATTCGTCCAGCGCGCCCTGGCCGTGATAGACCCTATAGGCCCCGGCGTCGCTGCCCAGGGCGATCCTGCCGCCGAGCCTGGCGCAGAGGGCGACGTTTTTAAGCTGCATATCCAGGATGCGGGAGAGGACGGCGTCGGGGTAGCGGCCGCAGCCGATGAGGTTGCCCACGGTGACCAGGGTGGGGGTCCAGACCGCGCCGCTCTCGGCCAGCATCGCCACAGCCTCGGCATCCATATACGCGCCGTGCTCCACGGAATCCACCCCGGCCTCCAGGGCGTGCTTGACGGTGTCCGCGCCGTTGGCGTGGGCCATGACCGAAAAGCCCTCGCCGTGGGCGATGTCGAACAGGGCCTTCATCTGGCCCAGAGTCAGCGGCTCCGAGGTGATGTGGCCGTAGCAATTGAAGTCCATGATGCCGGAGATCATCACCTTGATGAAGTCGCCCCCGCGCCGCCTGACCTCGGCCACCAGGGCGCGGAAGTCAGCCAGGGTGTCGAAGGTCCTGCCGATGAAGGCCCCGTAGCGCCCGTTCAGGCAGATGTTGAAGGTGGGGGTGCGGTAGGTGATGCCGTATTCCGGGGCCAACGCCCGCGCGCGCTCGCCCGCGCCGTAGGCGTCGCCCCCATCCCGCAGGAAGGTGATGCCCCGGGCGGCGTAGTCCGCCAGCCTGGGCCGTATGATGTCGTCCCGGGTCCCGGCGCGGTGGGCGGCGATGGCGTCCTTGTAGTACACTCCGTCCAGCACCATGTGGATGTGACAGTCGCCGAACATGTGTCGATGCTCCTTCCAATACAAAAGGCCGCCGGGCACAGCGGCGGCCTTGAATGGGTGAACGCTTACAGCGTGAAGGCGTCCAGGTGATAGACGGGCTTCATGGCGCTGATCCAGCTCTCCAGGGCCTCGTCATAGTGGTGCTCCTTGGCGTCGGTGAGGGCGGTCTCATAGAACTGATCGCGGACGCTCTCCAGCGCCACCGCGCCGGGGGTCACGTCGGACTCGTAGCGGATGATGTGCACGCCGCTGGTGCTGATCACCGGGGTCTCGGACACGTCGCCCACGTTCTGGAGCGCCATGGCGCCGGCGGTGAAGTTCTTGTCCCAGTTCTCGGAATCGGCGCAGACGTAGTAGCCGCGGGTGGCGGTGGGCTCGTTCTGCATGCCGGGGTCCTCGCCGTACTCGGCGATGAGGTCGGCGAAATCCGCGCCCTCGGACAGCTTCTGATAGATCTCGTCGGTCTTGGCCTTCACGGAATCCAGGCAGGCGGTCTCGGCGTCGGCCACGGCCTTCTCGTCGGTCTCGATCTCGGCGCGGGCGGCGTCGATGTCGGCCTGCACGTCCTCGGCGGTGCGAGCGGGCTCGGCGTCCTCGGCGGCTCCGGCCTCGGCCTCGGCGGTCTCTGTCTCAGCGTCGGCGGCAGGCTCCGCGTCGTCGTCGTTCAGATCCTCCAGCTCGGTCTCCAGGGTCTCCAGACGGGACTTGGCGTCGTTGAGGGCGTTGCGGGCGTCGGTCACGGCGGTGAGCACGTCGGCCTCGGGCTTCACCAGGATGTGCTTCACGGTGCGATAGCCCTCGGGCATCCAGGTCACCAGCTCGGCGTCGGAGGACATGGCGGACTCAAAGGAGCCCAGATCCGAAGCGTAGGTCTCCTCGTCCTCGGCGACCTTGGCGTCGAAGGCCGTCTGGAGCTCCTCGTCGGACAACTCGGTGATCTCGCCCTTGACGGTATCCTGGATCAGGGTGCCCTGGGCCACGCGCAGCTGGCTGTTGTAGAAGGTGTCCTTGGTCAGGCCGTTCTGGTACATGTTGTACTCGGTCTGCTTGGCCTTGACGTCGCCCTTGCCCTCGGCCTGCGCATAGTAGGTGTCGTAGGCCTGCTTGTAGTTTTCATCGGCCTTCTCCTGGACCTCCTTGAGCTGCTCCTCGGTGAGGCTCAGCCCGCGGTTAGCCAGCTCCTTCTCGATGGCCAAGTCCGCCATGGACTGCTCCAAGGCCTGCTGCTTCACGGTCTCCAGCACATCGCTGGTGATGTTCATGCCGAACATGCTGTACATCTGGGTATAATAGGAATAGGTGGAGACGAAGGTGCCCATCACGTCGCCCTTGGTCAGGGAGCCGCCGTCGTAATCCACGACCACCGCCTCAAAATCCTTCTTCAGCTTGGCCATGTCCTCGTCCAGCTGCATGATCGGATCGATGCCGATCAGGTTGCAGCCGGTCAGCACCAGCGTCAGCGCGAGCATAAGGCCCATCAGCTTCACAAGCGTGTGTCTCATCGAAAATCTTCCTCTCAATCTTTCGGGTGACTGTACCCCATTAGTCTTGACGCGCATCCGACCCGACCGGGGTCGGGCGATTACATCCGATATTATATTATACACATTTCAGGATTTTCCGCAAGGGATTTTGGCGGTGTACCGTCGCATAAAAAGCGGAATACGCCCAATTTTAATACTTCTTTACGATTTGTCCACAAATCCACCGAGGGTCTGAGGGCGGTGAAGCGGCTGTTGCACAGCGCCCGCCGCCAGCGGACGACCAGCTCGTCTGTGGTGGCCGGCCCCGCCAGCAGCAGCGCGTCGGCCACGCAGAAGGCCGCGCCGCGCCAGGCATAGCCCCGCACGCGCTTAAGCGCCTTCGCCCCGCCGCCAGACGCCTGCCAGTCCAGCGGCTCCAGCAGCACGAGCCGGTCCATTGGCAGCTGCCCCGCCAGCGCCAGCGCGCAGTCGCAGCCCGCGCCCACCGCCAGCGCTCCCGAGACCGCGCCGTCCCGCCGGATATGCTGATACGCCCGCTGCAGGGCCGCGTGCAGCCCGGAGTCCTCCGTCCATGAAAACGCCTCCGCCCGGACGCCCCGTTTCGACAGGTCGTCCAGCCAGTCCTCCGGCACCGCGGGCCCAAACAGCCCGTCCCCGATCAAAAGAACCCCCAAGTCGCCCATATGCGCCTCCATTTAGGGAGTAGGGAGTAGGCAGTAGGGAGTAGGGAGAGTTACGGCAAAGCCTTCGATTTCTATTGAACACCCCGCGTCTTCGGAAGGCTCTGTGGATGCTTGACGCTCCTCATTTCATTTGAACGCTGTCCGTTTGCCGTTCTTTCCCTACTCCCTACTGCCTACTGCCTACTCCCTAAAGCTCTATCTCCACCGCTCCATGGCGCTCAGGGTCTCCTCCCGGGCCACCACCAGCAGGGCGTCGTCCTCGCTGATGACGGTGTCGGGGAGGGGCATGGGGTCGACGGCCTCGCCGCGCTTGATGGCGATGATGTTGACCCCGGAGCGCGAGCGCAGCGCCAGATCCCTGAGGCTGCGGCCTACCCATTCGGGCATGGGCCTGACCTCGGCCATGGAGTAGTCGGGGGAGAGCTCCAGGTAATCCACGATGTTCCCCGATACAAGGTTATGCGCGACCCGGCGTCCCATATCACGCTCCGGGAACAAAACCTTGTCCGCGCCGAGCTTTTCAAGCATTCTGCCGTGGAAGTCGTCGTGGGCCTTGGCGATGACCCGGCCCACGCCCAGCTCCTTGAGCATCAGGGTGATGGTGCCGCTGGCGAGGATGTCGGAGCCCATGGTGACGAAGGCCACGTCGAAATCCTTGACCCCCAGCGCCTCCAGGGCGTCGCGGTCCATGGCGTCGAGCTGGACGGCGTGGGTGAGCTTGTCGCGCATGCCCTCCACTAGGTCCATGTCCCTGTCCACGCCCATCACTTCCTCCCCGGCCTTGCTCAGGGTCTCCGCGATGGCGCTGCCGAAGCGTCCCAGCCCGACGACGATATACTGCTTGTTCTTGGACATAATTACCTCCTAAGACAGGTTAGACATATAACCTTGCGCGCCCGTCATCCGATCATGACATGCTCCTCCGGGTACTGGATCAGCTCCTTGGCGTGATTCTGCTTCCGGGTGAGCAGCAGGGCGAGGGTGAGGGGTCCGACGCGGCCGGCAAACATGGTGAGTATGATGAGCAGCCGGGCCATGGGCGCGAGCGAGGCGGAGCCGATGGCGGAGATGCCCACGGTGCCCATGGCGGAGGCGCACTCGTACAGCAGGTCGAGGAACGCCGCCCCGGGCTGCATCAGCGTCAGGGCGCACACGTCCACGAACACCAGCGTCACCGCCAGCATCACGATGGTCACGGTGCGCTGTATGACGGAGGATTCGATGCGCCGCTCAAATACCCGTATACTGTTCTCACCGCGGGCCACCATCCGCACGGTGAGGCAGAGTATGGCCAGCGTGGTCACCTTGATGCCGCCGCCGGTGGAGGCCGGGGCCGCGCCGATGAGCATCATGAAGCAGCAGATCAGCTTGGTGCAGTCCCGCTGGGCCTGCTGGTCGTAGGTGTTGAAGCCCGCGGTGCGCAGGGTCACGGCCTGGAAGAGGGCGTTCAGCAGCTTCTGGCCCACGGGCATCGGCCCCAGTGTGGCGGGATTGGACCACTCCAGCGCCAGCACCAGGACGAAGCTGATGAGCATCAGGCTGAAGTAGCTGACCACCACCAGCTTGGTGTGGAGCCGCAGGCGGCGGAAGCGGCGCTTGGTGACGATGTCGTTGAGCGCGGAGAAGCCGAAGCCGCCCACCAGCACCAGCATTATGGCGGTCAGACACATCAGCGCGTCCCCGGCGTAGCCCGTCAGGCTGGCCCCGCCGCCAAACAGGTCGAAGCCCGCGTTGCAGAAGGCGGAAACGGCGTGAAACAGCGCGTAGAACAGGCCCTTGGCCACGCCGTAGCGGGGGATCATCCGCACGCTGAACAGCGCCGCGCCCGTCAGCTCCACCACGAAGGTGCTGCCGATCACCCATTGCATCAGCCGGGCCACGCCGCCCAGCACGTCCTCGTTCAGCGCGTCCCGCATGATCATGCGGCCCTTCAGCGAGACGTTCCGACCCGCCAGGCGCAGTATCAGCGTGGCAAAGGTCATGAAGCCCAGGCCGCCCACCTGGATCAGCACCAGCAGCACCACATGGCCGAAGGTGGAGAAGGCCGTGCCCGTGTCCCGCACCACCAGCCCCGTGACGCACACCGCCGAGGTGGAGGTAAACAGCGCGTCGAACCAGCGCACCGGCCGCGGCCCCGCCGAGGCCGCGGGCAGCGACAGCAGCAGGCTCCCCACGAGGATCAACACCGCGAAGCTGGCGGTGATGGCGGGCATCGGGTTGAAGCCGTTGCGCCGGTAGATCAGCTGTATCAACCGGTTCAAAACGCCCCGCCACCCGGCGGGGCGTTCCTGGTTATGCATCGTCATGGATTTACTTATATCCTTTCGATAACCACCATGTCCATCAGGGCCTTGTATACCGTCCGATCGATGATGCGGTAGCCCTCGGTCATGCAGCGGGCGGTGGCGCAGGCCATGCCCATGCGGAAGGTCTCCTCCAGCGGGCGCTCGGCCATGAAGCCGGCCACCAGACCGGCCACCATGGAATCTCCCGCGCCCACGGTGGATTTGACCTCGATGTTGAGCCTTTTGGCGTACAGCGCCTCCTTGCCCTGCAGGATCATCGCGCCGTCCTCGCCCAGGGAGACCGCCACCACCTCGACGCCCATGCGGATGTACTTGCGCGCGGCGTCGCGCACGGCCTCCAGCGTGTCCAGGCTGTGGCCCGCCATGGACTCCAGCTCGAAGCGGTTGGGCTTGATCATGAAGGGCCTGGCCTCCAGGCCGAGGCGCAGCCGGTCGCCGTCGGCGTCCAGCACGCAGCGGCAGCCCAGGCCGTCCACGGCGTTGATGAGGGTGCGGTAGTAGTCGTCGGGGCATCCCGGCGGCAGCGAGCCGGAGAGGATCAGATAATCGCTGTTCTCCGCGTGGCTGCACACCAGGTCCGTCATGGCCTTGAGACCCTCGTCGTCGCAGGTGCGCCCGGATTCGTTCAGCTCCGTCACCACGCTGGCGCTCCTGTCGAACACCTTGATGTTGGTGCGAGCCGGGCCGTCGTACCAGATGAAATCGTAGGCCGTGGAGTTGACCATCAGCCGCTTTTCAAACAGGCTCGCGGAATCCCGGTACATGAAGCCGATGCACTCGGAATCCAGCCCCAAGGCCGACACCGTCAGCGCCACGTTGATGCCCTTGCCCGCCGCCACGTCGCTGGAGGAGAGCACCCGGTTGAGCCCTCCGGGGGTGAAGCCCTCCACCGTCAGCGTGCGGTCGATGCTCGGGTTGAGTGATATGGATGTAATCATAGTTCTTCTCCCGTTTGATGATCGTTTTCGGAGGCCTCCTGACGTTCGCGCTCCTCCTCCTCGCGGGCCACCGTCTCCAGAAAGCCCCCGATGTGATGGTTCAGCGTCGCGCCCACGATGACGCACAGCGCCAGCAGTATCCCCAGCGCGATCAGCAGCACCTTCTGCCCGTCCGTCACCCCAAGTCCTCCCATATACATAAATTTGTCTCTATTATATCATATTTGTGTCAAATTGCAAGGGGCCGTGGGAAATTAGGGGGAAGGGAAAAGGGAATAGGGAAAAGGGAAAAGGGAAAAGGGGTTGCGGCTGCCGCGTATGCTTCCGAATGGTTGCCCGCGTATCCTATTCCGATACAATATGTGCGGCCTGTCGGGTGGCGCATTGCCGCCTCTACACCGCCAACGTATTCCTTTTCCCTTTTCCCTTTTCCCTTTTCCCTCAACTCGTTACGTATCCGTTAACTGCGGAAATGGGATTTGCGCGGGGGCGGGTTATGTGTTATAATTGAAGGGATGGTTCAGGAACAGGAGGGGTCTGGTTGGACAGGGAGTGGCTGGAGGCGAAGCTGGCGGCGTATCCGCTGTACGCCTATGCGTTCATCACCACGGACGAGCTGGTTTTCGCGGACCGGGTGCGCTACATCTGCGAGCACGAGTGCCCGATGTACAACACCACCTGGGCGTGTCCCCCGGCTGTGGGGACGGTGGAGGCGTGCCGGGCGCGGGTCATGGCGTATCGGGAGGGGCTGATGATCGCTACCATCACCGAGGTGTCGGACATCGCCAACATCCAGGAGACGCTGTCCACCCGCGCGCCCCACGAGGCGATCACCCGGGAGATCACCGAGCTGATCCGCTCCCAATGCGCCCAGACCCTGACCCTCTCCACCGAGGCGTGCGCCCACTGCGCGCATTGCAGCTATCCCGACGCCCCCTGCCGTCACCCGGAGAAGATGTTTCCCTGCGTGGAGAGCCACGGCATACTGGTCACCGACCTGGCCGAGAAGCACGGCATCGACTTCCTGGCGGGGAGCAACCTGGTGACCTGGTTCTCGCTGATACTCTACAAGTGATTTTATCGCCATAGGAGGTGCGCCCATGCGGCCTGAGAGGATACACGTCGACGCGGAGCTCCATGCGGGAAAGGACGGGCGGGGCGCGTTTTACTTGGGCGACGCCGCCGGGACGCTGGAGGCGTTGCTGCCGGAATACGCCGGGAAGATCAAGGTGATTTACATGGACCCGCCCTATCTCACCGGAGACAAGTTCTACATGCGCGTCCGGGTGGGGGAGGAGTGCTGGCGGCGCGGCCGCGGCGCGATGCAGGTGGAGACCTTCGCCGATCCCCGGGACCGGGAGACGTATCTCCGGTACATGCGGCGGGTGCTTGCGCTGTGCCGTGAGCTGCTGTCCGAGGAGGGCATGATCTTCGTGCACGTGGACTACCGGCTCAACGCCCACCTGCGGCTGCTGCTGGACGAGATCTTCGGCGAGGAGCAGTTCCTGAACGAGCTGATCTGGGTGTACCAGACCGGGGGCCGCAGCACGCGCCACTTCAGCCGCAAGCACGACGTGATCCTGTTCTACGCGAAGACCGAGCGCTACGACTTCGACCTGAACGCCGTGAAGGCCCCGCCCCGCGCGCCCAGGGACAACCACATGCGGCGGCACGTGGACCCCGACGGGCGCACCTACCGCTCCATCAAGGTGGGCGGCAAGACCTACACTTATTATGACGACGATCCCGTGGCCCCCTGCGACGTGTGGGACGACCTGAGCCACCTCCAGCAGAAGGACCCGGAGCGCACCGGCTACGACACCCAGAAGCCCCTGACGCTCCTGAACCGCATCGTGCGCTGCGCCTCCAGGCCGGGGGAGTGGGTGCTGGACCCCTTCGCGGGCAGCGGCACCACCCTCGAGGCCGCCAAGCGCGCGGGCCGGTGCTTCATCGGCATCGACCGCCAGCCCCTGACCCTGAACATCGCCCGCCGCCGCCTGAACGGCGCGACCTGGACCGCCCGGGGTGGGGACAACGCCGCGGAGGTCGAGCCCGTCTGCGAGGCGGAGGTCATGCCCGGCGCGGGGTTCTACCACGTGTGCCTCAACCGCTTCGAGGTCGCCATCCCCGGTCTGCCCGCCGCCGCGCAGCTGGACGGGGTGGACAACTGGTCCGTGGGCTACCTCCGGGAGGACGGCTATCACGTCATGGAGGACGATGTCCGCACCCGCCGCCACGGCGACCTCAGGACCGAGCTCCGCGCCCCCGCCTACGCCGGCCGCCTCGCCATGTGCGTCTCGGACGTGCTGGGCAGAAGCTACTACTACGCGCTGGAAATACCGGGATGGAAGTAGAGCGGGGAAGAGAGAAATGGAGAATGGAAAATGGAGAATGGAGAATGGAGAATGTGCTGACGCGTCTGCGCCATGTAGCACTATGAACTGTGAAAAAGCCTGGGAGCAATCACGCAGTAGCCTCGGTTCCCCTTTCAGCGAGAACGGCCGGCAGGGCTTGGATAGCAGTCAGCCGTAAGGCTGACTGAGAGGTCGTTCCCTGCCATAAACCTTCGCGATTCGACAAACCCCGGGCTTCTGCCCGAACGCCCCATTCTCCATTCTCCCTTTTCCATTCTCCATTCCCCCGCCTCCCACTCTTTTCATTATAAGTTCACACGCAGTCAATATTCAGGTCCTATAATAAACCCTATACGGGGAGGGGATGTCATGCTTCTGCATGTCGGGGATATCGTGAAGATGCGGAAATCGCATCCCTGCGGCAACGACCTTTGGCGGATCACATTTGTGGGCTCGGACATCAAGATGAAGTGCGAGAAGTGCCAGCGGGTGGTCATGCTGGAGCGGCCCGTGTTTGAGAAGCGGGTAAAGAAGCTGGTGCAGTCGGCGGAGGAAGCCGGGGCATGAGCCGGAAGAAGGCCCGGCGGCGGAAGAAGGCCGTGCGGCGGGCGCTGTCCGCGGCGCTGGCGCTTGTGCTGGCGGCGGGCCTCGGGCTGTGTCTGCGGCAATGGGGCTTTGGCCTCACGCGGGTGGCGGGCACCTCCATGAGCGACACCCTCCGGGACGGCGACGTGGCGCTGGTGACCCGCTTCGACTACCTGGGCGGCAGGACGCCCGACTTCGGCGACGTGGTGGCATGCCGATTTCCCGGACGGGCGGACACCTATCTCAAGCGGGTGGCCGGGCTGCCGGGGGAGACGGTGACCATCGCCGGGGGGACGCTGTACCGGGACGGCGCGCGCGTGTCCGAGCCCTACGTATCCTCCTTCCCGGAGGATTATGCCGTCGTCCTCGGCGCGGGGGAATACCTGCTGCTGGGCGACAACCGGGCCGACAGCTACGACAGCCGCATGCCGGACATGGGTCCCGTGGGCGCGGAGGCGTTTCTGGGCCGGGCCAGGCTCATACTGTGGCCCCTGAGCCGCTTCGGCATCATCAAATGAAGATGGGAGACTGAATCATATGGAAGATAATCGTGTGCCCGAGCAGGCGGAAGCGCCCAAGAAGAAGGGCAAGGTGAAGAAGACCTGGCAGCAGGAGGCCTGGGAGTGGATCAAGGCCATCGTGATGGCAGTGGTCATCGTGGTGGTGCTGCAATCGTTCCTGTTCTCCATCATCCGGGTGGAGGGCCAGTCCATGGAGACCACCCTGCACGACGGCGAGCGGCTGTTCGTCAACGTGGCGGAGGTGCGCTTCAAGCCCGAGATCCCGCGGGACAGCATCGTCATCTGCCACTATCCCAACCGCACCAATAAGTTCCTGGGCCTCATCCCCATGAAGACCAACTTCGTCAAGCGGCTGGTGGGCGTGCCCGGCGACGTGATCTATCGCGAGGACGGCGTGACCCACGTGGTCTACAGGGACGAGAGCGGCAATGAGGTGGACGAGGCGCTGGACCCCAACTTCGCCCAGGTGCCCTATTACTCCACCTACAGCCCCGACGTCGAGCCCTATACCCTGGGCGAGAACGAGTACTTCGCCGTGGGCGACAACCGCTATAACAGCCACGATTCCAGGGATTGGCGGGACACCGACGATTCCAACGACGTGGGCCCCATCACCAAGGACATGGTCGTGGGACGGGTGCGCCAGGTCATCTGGCCGCTGAACGCCATCCGTTCGGCCAAGTGACATGAAGGGAGAATCAGCCCATGAAGCATAACAGGCGCGTGGTGCGGATCGTGGCCATCGTGCTGGCGGTCCTGCTGGCCGGCAGCGTGGTGGTGGGCGCTCTGTTCGCCGCGATGGCGGAGGAGGCCCCTGCCCGGGACCGCTGTACGCTGAACATGGAATACATCGAGGAAGCCCAGGCGCTGCGCATCGAGCAGCGCCTGGTTTATTGTAACGACGGGCCCGATCCGCTGGACCGGGTGGTGTTCTATGCCGCGCCTAACATGCTTCGCCGGGAGAGCGCCCTCATGTACGAAAACGACGATCTGGAGGCCGTGTTCTTCGCGGGCTACGCCCCCGGCGGGCTGGACCTGCGGTCCGTTCGGGTGGACGGCGGGGCGGCGGACTATGGCTTTCAGGGGGAGGACGAGCTGTACCTCCGGGTGGCCTGCGATCTCGCCCCCGGGGCGTCGGCGGCGTTCGACTTTGATTACTACTTGCTTCTGCCCCGGTGCGGAGCCTTCGTGGGCGTCGGCGCGGAGGACGTCCGGCTGGGCGCGTTCTGCTTCATCCCAGGCGTGTACGACCCGGGCCTGGGCGAGTTCAGCCTGAAAAAGCCGCTGCCCTTCACCCGCTGGCTGTACAGCCGCCCCACCGACTATGAGGTGAGACTGTCCCTGCCCGAGGGCTGTCTGGCCGCCGCCACCGGCGTCCAGGCGGGGGAGACCTTTTCAGCCGAAAACGTCCGGGAGTTCGCCCTGGCCTTCGGGAGGCGCTGGCGGGTCACGGAGCGGGAGACCTCCGGCGGCGTCCGGGTGCGGGTGTTCACCAGCCTGCGCAGCGGTGGAAGGATCGCGGACATGGCGATCCGGGCCGTCGAGCACTGCGCGGAGTGGTTTGGCGCCTTCCCCGTGGACGAGCTGGACATCGCCCAGTCCGACTATCCGCTGGGGACGCTCAACTACCCCGGCCTGGTCCTCGTCTCCTCTGATCGGATGCGGAAGGGCGGGGAGGACCTGGAGCAGGCGCTGCGCTTCTGCGCGGCGCAGCAGGTGTTCGGCTTGTCCGCGTATGTGGAGCCCTCGGCGGACGCCTGGCTGTCCGACAGCCTGTGCAACTACCTCGCCTACATGATGCTGGAGGCGGACAGGGGCAGGGACGCCTTCCTGAAGGCCATCAACCGCGACTGGGTCAGCGACCTCCAGCTGACCGTCCCCGGCGGCCTTCGGGTCACCAGCGACGCCAGCCTCTTCGAGGGCAAGACCTATGAGACCGTGGTGATGATCCGCGGCGCGGTGGTGTTTCACGAGCTGCGGGAGGCAATGGGTGCGGAGGACATGCTGGCCGGGCTGAAGCTGTACCGCGAAATGGGCGCGGACGGCCGCACCCTGACGGAGATGGACCTCGTCCATGCCCTCGACCAGGCCACCGGCAAGAGCTGGGAGGACTTCCTCACCGACTGGGTGTTCAACGTGGGGGACTATGTGGAGCAGAGCATCGACTGGCTGAACTGAGAAGGGTATCTGTTCGGTGCTGCTGTGATATATGGGGATATATCTGGAATAATTAGGAATTAGGAATTAGGAATTAGGAATGAATAGTGGCTGCCGCGCACTCCGTAGTGGCTCAGCCATTTTAATTCCTAATTCCTAATTTCTAATTTCTAATTCCTAATTCATTAAGACCCAATTCTCCGAAGAATTGAACGGTTACCGAGAAGAAACAAACAAGTATTTGTTCATCTGACCACGTAAAAATTCCATGAACCCGTCATATTAGATTGACAAAACTAACATACGTAAGTATAATCAAACTTACTTTGAAGGATGCGCCCGAAGGGGCGCATAAAATTGAAGTGTGAGTTAGTTTAACTTAATGTTTTGAAAGAGGATGTGTGTGATGAAGGGGAAGCTCACCTCCGCGCTGGCAGTGCTGTGCGTGGCGCTGTTGCTGATGATGAACCTGGCGGCGTTCGCGGAAACGGCGGACACCCGCTGGGCGGACGCGGCGGACGAAATCGACAAATTCCTGGACGCCGGCTTCGAGTCCTACCTGGACGGCGACGCCGCCGCGGCCTACGACAACGTGTCCAACGCCTACTTCCGGGTCTACGAGACTACGGGCTTCGAGCGGCAGACCATGAGCTACGTCTCGGGCAACCGCAAAAACGCCGTGGAGATGCAGTTTTCCAACTGCAAGGCCGCGGTGAAGAAGCCCAACACCGACCAGGAGACCATCGTATCGGTGCGCTCGGCGCTTCAAAAGCTCAAGACCATGATCCGCGAGGACGGCAACAAGCTGGCGGCCATGCAGGGCGGCGTGGAGAGCCAATCCAAGTTCTACAAGCGGGGCGAGCTGGTGGACAGCGATCCCTACCCGGAGTACTCCGCCGACCCCAACGCGGCCCAGAAGTATGAAAACTGGTACGAGGCCGCGACCCTGGTGAAGGAGCTGCTGGACACCGCCTACATGGGCTATCTGGACAAGGACTTCACCGCCGCGGCGGACAACCTGG
Organism: uncultured Eubacteriales bacterium; assembly: GCA_902799465.1. Lineage (GTDB taxonomy): Bacteria > Bacillota > Clostridia > Christensenellales > Aristaeellaceae > UBA2862. The sequence goes on along the minus strand of CADCAS010000016.1, from coordinate 25,171 downwards.
AGACGGCCTATTACAGCGTCTACGAGGAGTCCGGCCTGAGCCACAAGATCTACACCGACCTCTCCCTGGCCGACCGGCAGAACATGGAGAAGCAGTTCTCCAATCTGAAGAGCCTGAACGACACCGCCGAGGAGAAGTACCAGAAGAACAAGTTCCGCACCACCACCGACAAGGCCAAGAACACGGTGCTGAAGCTGGCCAAGCGCATCGACGACCAGGAGGCCGAGCTAAAGGCCGCCGAGGCCCCGGAGACCGCGGAGGCGGAGGTCGTGGAGGAGAAGCCCGCCGACCCGCGGCTGCTGACCTTCCTGGGCGCGTTCGGCATCATCGTCCGCGAGGGCCTGGAGGCCATTCTGGTCATCGCCGCCATCATCGCCTACCTGACCAAGTCGGGCAACGGCAAGAGCCTCAAGAACGTCTACATCGGCGCGGTCTGCGGCATCGCGGCCTCCTTCGCCGCCGCCGCTGTGCTGGCCTGGGCCAAGAGCGCCTTCGCCAGCGCCGGCATGGCGCAGGAGATCATCGAGGGCATCACCGCCCTGATCGCCGTGTGCGTGCTGTTCTACGTGTCCAACTGGATGATCTCCAAGGCCGAGGCCGCCAGCTGGAGCCGCTATATCGACGGCAAGGTGCAGACCAGCGTGGAGCAGGGCAGCGCCTTTGCCCTGGCCTTCACCGCGTTCCTGTCCGTGTTCCGCGAGGGCGCCGAGGTGGTGCTGTTCTACCAGCCGATGCTGTCCGAGGGCAATGCCGGCATGGTCTGGGCGGGCTTCGGCGTGGGCTGCGTGGTGCTGGTGTTCGTCTACCTGGCCATCACCAAGCTGTCCATCCGTCTCCCCATCAAGGTGTTCTTCACCGCCACCTCCATACTGATGGCCGTGATGTGCGTGTCCTTCCTGGGCTCGGGCATCAAGGAGCTGGCCGAGGGCAATGTGTTCGACCTGTCCCTGCGCGTCCCCGGCATCCCCGAGAACGACGTCATCCAGGTGTTCGGCATCTATCCCTATCTGGAAACCCTGGTGCCGCAGCTGATCCTGGCGATCATCCTGCTGGTCACCTTCATGATCGCCCACTACCGCGGCAAGATCGACGCCGTCCGCGCCGAATACGCGAAATAATGGAAAATGGAGAATTGACGGCGGGACTGCACGGACCCTCATTGTCCATTCTCCATTCACAAGGGTCTCATGGCTCCTGCCCCGCGCGGGAGACCTTGAAGATACAAAGCAAAGCGTTTAATAGGAGGAGATCGAAGATGAAAAAGTTTATTGCTCTGCTGCTGGCTGTCATGATGCTCAGCGTTTCCGCGTTTGCCCTGGCCGAGGAGGCCGGTTTCGACGAGTACGAGCTGGGCGTTGAGGGTGAGCAGGAGGTCGGCTTCATGACCATGAGCATGGTCTACTTCCAGCCCGTTGACATGGCTCCCGCTGATCTGGCCGCCCCCAAGGAGGGCTCCGACCTGCACATCGAAGTGGACCTGACCGCCAACGAGAACCCCTACTCCTTCCCCGTGGACGGCTGGGTGCCCTATCTGAGCATCGACTACGTCATCAATGACACCGAGGGCAACGAAGTCCTGGCTGGCTCCATGATGCCCATGGCCGCCTCCGATGGCCCCCACTACGGCAACAACATCACCCTGCCCGAGGGCGAGTATTCCATCACCCTGTCCATCAAGAGCCCCGCTGAGAACGGCTATCTGCTCCACGTGGACGAGGAGACCGGCGTTGAGGCCGACGAGTTCTGGGCTGAGCCCCTGACCGCCACATGGACCGGCTGGAAGTTCGTCAAGGAGTGGTAATTCCATCCCCTGTAGACTCAACAGATAACTGCACTGCTGATGCGCCATCCGCGGGGGATGCGCATCAGCATTGCGCATGTTATGAGGCGGAGCAACAAAGCGCGCTGCGGATGTTACTTTTGCCCTTTTACGCGCTCATCTCCAGGCGCAAAACGCATCTACCCCGCACCCAAATCCTCTTCAGGGAGGCATGAACCTTGTTAAAATATCTCTGGACCGTCACCCAGGACCTGTTTGTGGCGGTGACGCTGGTCACGCTGATGCACGCGACGCTGGCGCGGCTGTGCGGCGCAAAGGGCCGCAGGCTGCACGCCTGGGGGATCGCGCTGGGCGTCGTGGCGGCCATTGCGCTGGCGGCCGTGAAGGGGACCTCCAACAGGATCGTCACCAGCCGGTGGAACCATGTCATCTACATCTTTGTCATGGGCTTTACGCTGCTCTACCTGATCCTGACTGCCATCAAGGGCCGCCGGGAGGGCGAGGGCGGCGCGCTCATCGCCCTGTCCGGGGCGGGCCTGTCGGCCACGATGATCTTCTACGCCCTGCCGGGGGTGCTGCTGTATCCCTTCAACTTCAACACCATGGGCGAGGGCTATCTCTCCTCCTATTATATGGTGCGCATGGCGGGCTGGCTGCTGGCGCTGATTCTGCTGCTGGTGTACTCCCGGACGCTTTACCTGTGCGCGCTGCGCATTAAGCCCGTGGGCTGGGTGTCCGGCATCACTGGAGCGGGGGCGCTCATACACGCGGCCTACTGCTTCGGGCGTTTCTTCGCCCCCTGGGTGAACCGCGCCAAGTGGCTCCACTGGTCCGTCAAGTACACCGACGAGGCCTACGGCTTCATCGGCGACTGGATGATGTTCACCGCCAACCACGCGATGCTGTTCATCTGGCTGGTGGCGGTGCTTGCCGCGGCGGCGCTGGTGATCTGCTTTATCCAGAACGTCAGGGTCACCGAGCCCTACGACAATCCCGCCCAGCGGCGCAAGCTGCGGGCGCGCAACCGGAGCTTCCGCCGCATGGCCTGCGTGGCGCTGGCCGGGGTGGCGCTGTTTGCGGTGTTCATGTCGGTGGTGAAGGCCTACGACACCCGGGTGGTGGAGCTGTCCGCGCCGGAGACCTACACGGTGGACGATGAGAACATCTACATCCCCATGGATGCCGTCAACGACTTCCACCTCCACCGCTTCGAGTATCAGACCGAAAACGGCGTCAACATCCGCTGGATCGTGGTGCGCAAGCCCAATTCCGCCGCCTACGGCGTGGGCCTGGATGCCTGCGATGTCTGCGGCAACGCCGGCTACTACGAGCGCAACGGCCAGGTGGTCTGCCGCCGCTGCGACGTGGTCATGAACATCAACACCATCGGCTTCAAGGGCGGCTGCAACCCCATCCCGCTGAGCTACGAGGTGGGGGACGGCAATCTGATCTTCAAACTGGCCGACATCATCGCCGGGGAGAAGGAATTCAAATAGGGGGCGAATGATATGCTATTCCGAATGATCCGCGGCGTGCTGTTTCACCAGAAGAGCAAGATGCTGCTGATCGCCGTCACCATCGCCCTGGGCGCGTCGCTGGCCACGGGCATGCTGAACGTGGTGATGGGCGTGGAGGAAAAGGTCAACAAGGAACTGAAAAACTACGGCGCAAACATCACCGTCAAGCCCAAGGACGCCTCCCTGCTGTCGGACATCTACGACGTGGGGGAGGGCGAGGCCCTGAACGCCGCCTATCTGCGGGAGGACGAGCTGGGCAAGCTCAAGACCATCTTCTGGGCCTTCAACATCGTGGACTTCACGCCCTTCCTGGACACCCAGGCGGCGCTGGAGGACGGCACCACCGCCAGGGTGGTGGGCACCTGGTACAACCATCATCTGGCGCTGCCCACCGGCGAGGAGCTGGACGCGGGCGTGCAGGGCATGCGCTCCTGGTGGGAGATCGCCGACGGGCGCTGGCTCAACGAGGCCGACGAAGGGGCTGACGACGAGATCATGGTCGGCGCGACCCTGGCCGAGGAGAAGCACTGGACCGTGGGCGAAAAGGTGAAGCTTACCGCCAGCCACGGCGAGAAAGAGGCCGAGATCGTGGGCATCTTCGACGGCGGCGGCGATGAGGACGGGCATATCTACGCCACCCTGGACGCCGTGCAGGCGCTGACGGACCGGGAGGGCAAGGTGGCCTCCATCGAGGTCTCCGCGCTGACCACCCCGGACAACGACCTGGCCCGCCGCGCGGCCCGCAATCCCGCCGCGCTCACCAGCCGCGACTATGAGACCTGGTATTGCACCGCCTATGTCTCCGCCATCTGCTATCAGATCCAGGAGGCCATCACCGGCTCCGTGGCCAATGCCGTGCGGCAGGTGGCCGAGAGCGAGGGCACCATACTGGACAAGACCAAGCTGCTGATGATACTGATCACAGCGCTGTCCCTCATCGGCTCGGCGCTGGGCATCTCCAACCTGGTCACCGCCTCCGTCATGGAGCGCGCCCAGGAGATCGGCCTGTTGAAGGCCATCGGCGCGAAGGACCGCTCCATCACCGGCGTGGTCATGACCGAGATCCTCATCACCGCCCTCGTCGGCTTCGCGGTGGGCTACTTCATGGGCTTCGGCTTTGCCCAGCTCATCGGCCAGAGCGTGTTCGGCTCCGCCATCGAGATGAACACCAAGGTCATCCCCATCGTCGCCGCCCTCATCGCCCTGGTCACCATCGCGGGCTCCCTGCCCGCCATACGCATGGTGCTGCGCCTGCGGCCCGCCGAGGTGCTGCACGGGGGACACTGATAGAAATTGAGAATGGAAAATGGAGAATGGAGAATGGATGTCGGCGGCAACCCATCGCATCAGCTCCGCCGGGGTCAGTTCAACAAACCGAATCGCCGCGCGGCAGCGGCATACTTCAATTCCCCATTCCCAATTCCCAATTAATAACCTGAAGCTCCAACTGGAGGCACAACATGACTAAGAGACGAATGTTCCTGCGGATGATCACGGCTTCGCTGCTGAGGCGGCGGTCGCGGATGCTGATCGCGCTGCTGTCCATCGGCATCGGTGCGACGATACTGGCGGGAATGGTGACGATCTACTACGACGTGCCCCGGCAGATGCGGGCGCAGATGCGCTCCTACGGCGCGAACATGCTGCTGCTGCCGGAGGACGGGGAGACGCTGGACAGCGAAAAGCTCGCCCGGGTGCTGGAGCAGTTCCCGGAGGACGCGCTGGTGGGGGCTGCGCCCTACCGCTACGTGCGCCTGGACATGACCAGCCGCCAGCAGTCCTTCACCACCGCGGGCACGGATTTTGAGCAGGTATTGAAGACCAGCCCATACTTCTCCGTGGAGGGTCGCTATCCCGAGGCCACCCGCGAGGTGCTGGTGGGCAAGGAGATCGCGGAGCTGATCGGCGTGCGGGAGGGCTCCTCGATGGAGCTGACCTGGCAGCCCGCGGTGACCGCCGGTGAGGGCGACCCCGCCGCGGACTGGGTGCCCAACGCCCAACTGGCCGGCAGCGCCGAGGGCTTCAGCGGCGGCGCGGTGACCGTCACCGCCACGCTGGACGGCGAGGGCAAAATCGCCGAGATCCAGGTGGACGCCTCCACCCAGACCCCGGAATACGGCGGCAGGACCCAGGAGGACAAGCCCTTCCTGAAGCAGTTCACTGGCAAGACCCTCCCGCTGACCATGGGGGAGGACGTGGACGCCCTGACCGGGGCCACCGTCACCTCCACCGCCATCGTGGACGCGCTGAACCACAGCCGCGCCGTCACCGCCGCCAGCCAGCCCCGCACCGTTCGCTATGAGGTGGTGGGCATACTGGTCACCGGCGGCGAGGAGGAGGGCTACGTGTTCATGTCCAACGCGGACATGCGCGCCCTCACCGGCGAGGACAAGCTGGACGTGACCGAGCTGAGCGTCTCCGCCGACGAGGAGCAGCTGAACGCCTACGTGGAGGCCGTCGCCAACAGCGGCGAGGGCGTCACGGCGCGTCTGGTGAAGCGCGTGACCAAGTCCGAGACCGCCGTGCTGGGCAAGCTCCAGGCGCTGGTGTTCCTGGTGACCGTGGTGGTGCTGCTGCTGACGATGATCTGCGTGTCCACCACCATGATGGCCGTGGTGTCCGAGCGCAGGCGGGAGATCGGCCTGCGCAAGGCGCTGGGCGCGTCGGACAATTCCATCCGCGCCGAGTTCCTGGGCGAGGGCCTGTTCCTGGGCCTGCTGGGCGGCGTGATGGGCGCGGCGCTGGGCTTCGTGTTTGCCCAGGTGGTGTCCGTCAACGTGTTCGGCTCGTCCATCACCTTCCAGCCGCTGCTGCTGCCGGTGACCGTGATCGTGTCCATGGTCATCGCCGCGGTGAGCTGCCTCATGCCCATCAAGCGGGCCGTCAGCATCGACCCCGCCCTGGTCCTGAAAGGAGAGTAAAGCATGGCACTTCTGGAGCTTAAAAATATTTCGAAGATCTACGGCGAACTGAAGGCGCTGGACAACGTCAGCCTCCACGTGGACAAGGGCGAGTGGGTGGCCATCATGGGCCCCTCCGGTTCCGGCAAGTCCACCATGATGAACATCATCGGCTGCATGGACAAGCCCACCAAGGGCGAGGTGCTTTTGGACGGCGTGGACATCTCCAAGGAGCCGAGCAAGCGGCTGACCGACATTCGGCGCGACAAGATCGGCCTGGTGTTCCAGCAGTTCCACATGGTCAACTACCTGACCGCCGTGGAGAACGTGATGGTCTCCCAGCACTACCACTCCATGCCCGATGAGGAGGAGGCCCTTGAGGCCCTGGGCCGCGTGGGTCTGCGGGAGCGCGCCCGCCATCTGCCCAGCCAGCTCTCCGGCGGCGAGCAGCAGCGCGTGTGCGTGGCCCGCGCCCTCATCAACCACCCCGAGCTGATCCTCGCCGACGAGCCTACCGGCAACCTGGACGAGGCCAATGAGAACATCGTCCTCGACCTGTTCCGCCAGCTCCACCGCGAGGGCACCACCCTCATCGTCGTCACCCACGACCCCGAGGTCGCCGAGGCCGCCCAGCGCACCATCGTCCTGGAGCACGGGAGAGTGGCGCGGGAGGTCGTCAACGAAAACTTTGTGGATTGAACAAATCAGGGATTTGGTGGAATTGAGGTAACTGTTCAGTTCTGCGACAAACAGAGACTTGGCAGGCTGCGGGGGACGACCTCTCAGTCAGCCTAACGGCTGACAGCTCCCCTGGAAG
>CADCAS010000016.1:0-18119 GCA_902799465.1 uncultured Eubacteriales bacterium | reverse complement strand
GACTGAGAGGTCGTTCCCCGTTGCCTCGGACAATCTCCACTTATCACAGCAGAACTGAATAGATACGAATTGAGAATGGAAAATGGAGAATGGAGAATGCATGAAGAAATCCGTGCGGATTTCTTTGAGTAAAAGGATCGCAAATAAGCATAACGCCGCTTACAGTGTTTGATTAAACAAATCCGCAGGATTTGCACCGCCATTGTCCATTCTCCATTTTCAATTATCCATTTACGTAAGAACAAAGGAGCCTTAGCATGAAGAGACTATCCATTCCCGCGGTCATCGTCCTGATCCTTGCCCTGGTCGTCGCCATCGGGAGCCAGACCTTTTTGGGAGCCTGCGTGCATGAGGACGGGAGCTTTGGCCCCTGCCACTGGGCGGCGCGGGCGCTGCTGGGCGAGGGGTGCCTGGCGGCGGCGCTGGCCCTGCTGGCGCTGTTCGTTGAACAGGCGCGGCTGGGGCTTTACCTGGCCTCGGCGCTGAACGCCGTGCTGGGACTGCTGACCCCCGGGACGCTCATCGCCATCTGCGGGATGGACACCATGCGCTGCCGGATGGTGATGAAGCCCGCGATGACGGTGCTGTGGGTGCTTATGCTGGCAGCCGCCGCGGCGGGCTGCGCGATGGAATACAGGAGGGCCAAGCGGGGATGAAGCTCAGTCAACTGCCCCTGAAAAACCTGACCCGCAGGCCGGGTCGGACCGCGGCGCTGATGCTGCTGACGGCGTTTTTGGCGCTGTCGGTGTTCGGCGGGTCGGTGGTGGTGGACGCCCTGCGGGGCGGACTTGCCAGCCTGGAGGCCCGCCTGGGCGCGGACATCATCGTCATGCCCGCCGAGGCCGAGAGCAAGGTCAGCTTCAAGAACCTGCTCTTGCAGGGCACTGCGGGGGCGTACTATCTGGACGCCTCGGCGCTGGAGCGCGTGCGGGAGGTGGAGGGCGTGGGCCAGGCCGCGCCGCAGACCTTCCTGGCCTCCCTGAAGGCGGACTGCTGCGCCGTGAAGGTGCAGATCATCGGCATCGACCCGGCGACGGACTTCACCGTGAAGCCCTGGATCGAGCAGAGCTACCGCCGGGAGCTTCAGGACATGGACGTGGTGGTGGGCTGCCGGGTCAACGCCGATGTGGGGGAGGACCTGCGCATCTACGACCTGAACACCCACGTGGTGGCGCGGCTGGCCGAGACCGGCACGGGCTTTGACACGGCGGTGTACTGCAACATGGCCACCATGAACACCCTCCTGAAGGCCGCCGAGGACAAGGGCGTCACCCACCGCATCACCTCCGACGGCGAGGAGGTGGTCTCCGCCATCTACGTCAAGGTCGCCGAAGGCTACGACGTGGGCAAGGTCTGCAACGCCCTCAACGGCCACGTGCGCAAGGCCACCGCCGTGAAGGCCAAGAGCATGTTGACCGGCGTGGCCGACAGCCTGACCGGGGTGTCCCGCACGGTGGCGCTGCTGATCGGCGCGGTGTGGGCGCTGGCCATCGTGATTTTGCTGATCGCCTATGCCATGATGATCAACGAGCGACGGCGGGAATTCGCCGTGCTGCGGCTGCTGGGCGCGTCCCGGTGGCGGCTGGGCGGGCTGATGCTGAAGGAGGCCGCGCTGACCAGCCTGGGCGGCGGCGTATTAGGAGTGGCCCTGGCGGCGCTGCTGGTTTTCCCGTTCACCACGCTCATCGAATCCAGCCTGGGCCTGCCCTACCTGGCCCCCGCGCCCGGCCGCGTGCTGCTGCTGGCGCTGGCGACGATACTGGCCACCCTCCTCATCGGGGCGCTGGCCAGCGCCTGGGCCGCCTACCGGCTGAGCAGGAGCGACCCGGGGAACGCGCTGCGGGAGGGCGCGTAGATCACAATGAGGTATTGCAGTTGGCACCGGTTGCCGGTGAATGTGGGGTTTTGTCATGATATTGCGTGCTGAGAATCTATCCAAGCGCTATATGCGCAAGTCGGGGCAGGGCAACAACTTCTATGCGGTGAAGGGCGCGGACCTGACGCTGGAATCGGGAACGGTGACGGTGGTGACGGGGCGCTCGGGGTCGGGCAAGACCACGCTCTTGCACCTGCTGGCGGGGCTGCTGACTCCCACGGAGGGAAAGGTGTGGCTGGACGACAGCGACCTGTACGCCCTCGACGACGCCCAGCTGTCCAGGCTGCGCAACGCCCGCATCGGGGTGATCCCCCAGGGCCGGAGCTGCGTGGACACGCTGACGGTGCTGGAGAACGCGCTGCTGCCCGGGACGATGTACGGCGGCCAGGCCGACCCGGACGCCGCGCTGGTGTGGCTGGCGGCGCTGGGCATCGAGAGCCTCGCCGCGGCGCGTCCCGCGGAGCTGTCCGGAGGCGAGCTGCGCCGCGTGGCCATCGCCCGCGCGCTCCATCAGAATCCCGACGTGCTGCTGGCCGACGAGCCCACCGGTGACCTGGACGACGAGAACACCCAGAGGGTGCTCCGGCTGTTTAGGGACCAGGCCAAAGCGCACCACAAGATCGTGCTGCTGGTATCCCACGACGCCGAGGCCGCGGCCTACGCGGATAGAATCTACCGAATGGACGGCGGCATACTGAAAAGCGACTGACATGCGTCAGCCGCTTTTTCAGCCTTACAGAAGCCTGTCAAACGAGCTACTCCCCGTAGATGAATCCCATCAGCGCCTCCTGGTTTTTGCCGGGGTCGGTGAGGATGAGGCGGGAGCCGTCGTCGGTGTAGGTGCCGTCCAGCGGCAGGCGAAGCTGCTCCACGCTCCCGGCCAGCAGGGCCTTCTCCCCCAGGGACAGGATTTGCATAGCGGACATGTTGGTATGTACGGAATCCATCACCGTGCGGGTGAGGCGCAAAAGCTTCACCGGGTTCCACAGGCTGGCCTTTACCTTGTTGATGATGGCGGCCAGCAGCGCCCGCTGGCGGCCCGTGCGGGCGAAGTCGGAGTCCAGCTTTCGAAGCCGCGCGTAGGACAGGGCCTGGAGTCCGTCCAGGTGGACGTTCTGCCCGGACTGGGTAAGCTCCCTGGCGGTGTAGCCCAGCGGCGCGAACACGTTGCGCACCTTCAGCATGGCGGCGTTCAGGCGCTCCCGCTCGGCCTCGGTGACGTCCATCTCCACCCCACCCAGCGCGTCGATGATCCGCACCAGCGCCACATAGTCCACCTGGGCGTAGTGCACGATGTTGGTGCCAAAGGTCAGGTTCACCGTGCGCATGGCCAGATCCGGGCCCCCGTAGGCGTAGGCGGCGTTGAGCTTGTTGCGCTCGTGGCCGGGGATGTCCGCCACCGTGTCCCGCATCAGGCTGGTGAGCCGGCATTTGCCGTAGCCGATGGAGGCGATCATCATGGCGTCGCTGCGCTGCGCGCCGTCCCGCAGCTCGTCGGTCCCCAGCAGCAGCACGTTCAGGCAGCTTGTGGGCAGGCCCATGCTCACCCCCAGCTCCATCCCCTCCGGCTCCACCGCGAACAGCGACGGCGGCAGCGCGTACAATAGCGCCGCGCTCAGCAACGCCACCGTCAGGGCCAGCGCCAGCAGCCGCAAAAGCCCCTGCCCCAGCCACTCGCCAAAGCTCAGCCGTCTGCGCTTTTTGGGCGTCGTCCGCCGCCTCTTCTTTCTGTGGTATGCTTCGTAATACATCGTCTACCGCCGTATTCCCATGATGCTACTATTATAGCAAAAATCGCGGCGGGTGGGAAGAGGGGGAGGACGAATTAGGAATTGGGAATTATGAATGGCCTGGTTGGTTGCCATTCAGTGTACGTCAGCGCACGCACATGAGCATTTGTCGGGGTTTGGGAACGACCTCTCAGTCAGCCTGTGGCTGACAGCTCCCCTGAAAGGGGAGCCAAGAGGGATGGTACAACACAGACTTGGCTCCCCTTTCAGGGGAGCTGGCACCGACGAAGTCGGTGACTGAGAGGTCGTTCTCCCGTTGCTCCGAGTGGGAAGGACATAGACTAAATAATAACCTTAGCCGCCCCTGCGCGGTACGCGGCAGCCGCTATTCAATTCCTAATTCCTAATTCCTAATTCCTAATTCAATTCCGCCAGCTTCACGAGCTTCTCGACGCACATGTCGCACAGCGCGTCGGCGGTTTCGGCGGTGGCGGCTTCAGCGATGACGCGGAGCCGGGCGGGACCGTCGGCGGCGCCGACCCAGGCCCAGCCGTCGCCGTCCTGAACCCGGACTCCGCCGCCGAGGCGGGCGTCGCGCTGGGTCTGGGCGAAGGCGTGGAGCAGCCGCCCGCCCTCCCGGTTGGGGATGGGTACGGCGCGGCTGCGACGGTGCACCTCGGGCATGGCCCGCCGCCAGTCGGCCAGGGTCATGCCCTTCTCGGTCAGCAGCGACAGGGCGCTCAGCGCGAGGCTCAACCCGTCGGTGTACAGCTCGTACAGAAAAGGGTGCTCCCGGGACAGGACGTCCGCCCACTGCTCCCGGGTCTGCCCGGTCCGTTCCGTCAGGACGTGGTAGCGCTCGGCCAATGCCTCGATGCCGCGGGTGGCGTCGTCGGACAGCGGGAGGCATTCCGCGCCGCGCTCCAGCGCTGTCCAGGCAGTCATCAGCTGCTGCTGGGCCTCGGTGAGCCCGCCGTGCTCGTCGGAGAAGGCGCAGCGCTCCCCGGTCGCGTCCAGCAGCAGGCCGATCTCGCCCCGCACGGGCATCAGGTCGGTCTCCCGGGCCACCACCCGGTAGTTCAGCCCCGCCCGGTCCAGCGCGCGCCGGGCCAGCTCCAGCACACGCTTATTCTCGCTGAACAGCACCGCGGGCGGCGCTCCGGCGGGATTGACCTCGAACAGCGCGGCGGCGTCAGCCACATAGGCGGCGTCGGCACACCCGGCGTCCAGCGCGGGCAGGGGCCTGTCCAGCGCGGGGCGGGGGTAATCCTGCCGGGCGTTGAACTGGGTCACGGCGCGGCGCTGGGGATTGGAGAGCAGCCCGCCCGCCTCGTTAAGCGGGATCAGCCCGCCCGCGCCCACCAGCATCGCGGCGTCCGCGCCCATGCGGCGGCGGATGTGCCGCAGCAGCGGCAGCGTGCAGCGCCCCGCGTCGATCACCCGCGCGTCCTGGGCCATGATGCCCGCCGCGGCGGCGTGCCACAGCGCCAGGGAGAGGGGCGCGTCGTCCCGGCCCAGCGCCACCTCCCGGGGCTTGAGCGCCGCGGTCACGGCCTGGGCGGCGCGGGCGGCGTCGGCGGGGCTGTCCACCGGCAGCGCCCCGGCGTGAAAGCCGCGCTCGCCGCAGCCCCACACCCGGTTGGCGTCCAGGCGTTCCCCCGGACCGACCCGCTTGCCGGGCCACAGCTTCGCCCCGGACAGCAGCACGCCCCGGGCCTCGACTGCGGCCCCGGTGCCCAGCACGCTCTCCTCATAGGCCTGCGCGCCCTCGCCCAGCGCCGCGCCCGCGCCGAGCACGCACCCCCGCGCCTGGGCGTGGGCCATCAGCCGCGCCCCCGGCCACAGCACGCCGCGCTTGACGCTCGCGCCCTCGCCGACTTCACAGTTTGCGCCGACGACGCTGTAGGGTCCCACATAGGCCCCGGCGCGGACTCTGGCCCCGGCCTCGATGAGGCACGGTCCCTCCAGCACCGCCGCCCGGTCCACCACCGCGCCGGGGCGCAGTATGGCCTTCCCGCGGAGGCCCTCCAGCCCAGGCAGGCGCACACGGCCCTCCATGCAGTCGGTGTGTGCGGCGAGGTACGCTCCCACGTCGCCCACGTCGCACCAGTAGTCGTCGGTGACGTAGCCGTACACCGGCAGCCCCGCCTTCACCAGCCGCGGAAACAGCTCGTGGCCGAAGTCGCAGGGACGCCCCTCCGGGATGTGCGACAATACCTCCGGCTCCAGTAGGTAAATGCCCGTATTCACCGTGTCGGTCAGCACCTCGGCCCAGTCCGGCTTCTCCTGGAAGCTGCGCACACGCCCGTCGGGGTCCGTGTCCACCACGCCGTAGTCCAGCGGGTCGTCGGCATGCTTGAGCACCAGCGTGGCCAGCGCCCCCTTGGCCCGGTGAAACGCAGCCGCCTTGCCGATGTCCAGGTCCGTCAGTCCGTCCCCGGAGAGCACCACGAAGGTCTCGTCCAGCAGCGCCGACGCCTGCTTCACGCCGCCCGCCGTGCCCAGGGGCATGCGCTCGAGGAAGTAGTGAAGCCGCGCGTCAAAGTCGCCGCCGTCGCCGAAGAAGGACTGTATGGCCTCGGGCATATAACCCAGCGTCACGCCGATGTCCTGTATGCCGTGACGCGCCAGCAGCCGCACCGCGTGGGCCATCAGCGGCTGTCCCATCAGCCTGAGCATGGGCTTCGGACAATCGCAGGTCAGCGGCCTCAGCCGCGTGCCCTCGCCTCCCGCCATGATGATCCCCTTCATTGCGTCCACGTCCCTTCCTGTGATCGTTACAGGGATAGTGTGGCGCGGAAGAGAATAAATATACATGATGTCGGGGATGCACAGATGATTCGTTTAAGGAGCCGTGCAGAAATTATTCATACAGAATGCGAAGGATGAATTCGTCAGTGCAAGGCGGAGGAGGGAGGCGTGCCGGGGCGCGTTGACCGACGACAACGCCGCAATGGCGGATTCAGACAAGCATAATGTATGAATAATTTCTGCACGGCTCCTAAGCAAAGTGGGCGTTAAAAGCGAGCTGACGCGCTTTCAACCCGATAGCGCCAGCTGCTATTTAACTCCCAACGCTCCACTTTTATCTGTGATTTGCATAAAGCAACAGCATCATATGTTTGCCGCAGCCCCGACTAATGCCCAATGCCTGATGCCTCACTGTTTCATCGGCGTAAATCCCTCGCCCAGCACCTCGTGGGAGCGGGTGGAGAACACGAAGGCTTTGGGGTCCACGGCGAACACGAGGCGTCTCAGCTGCATGGTCTGGAAGCGGTTTACGACGCACAGCAGCACCTGCTTGTCGGTGCGCCTGTACATGCCCATGGCGTTCAGAGCCGTGACGCCGCGGTCCAGCTCGTCCATGATGCGCCGGGCGATGTCTTCGGCGTGGTCGGAGATGATGAAATAGGCGTTGGCGGCGTTGGGGCCTTCCAGCACCGCATCTACCAGCACGTTGGATATGAAGGCGCTGATGAGGCCGTACATGGCCGCCTGGGGCTCGAAGATCAGCGCCGAGGCCGCAATCACCAGGCCGTCAAAGCAGAATATGGCGAAGCTGACCTTCACCACCGGCACCACCCGGTGCATCAGCGACGCCAGCATATCCGTCCCGCCGGTGGTGGCGCTGCCCCGCAGGATCAGCCCGAAGCCGATGCCCGTGAAAACGCCGCCGTAGATGGCCGACAGCAGCATGTCGTCCGTCAGCGGCTCGAGCGGCAGCCAGTCGATCAGCAGCGAAAGCCCCGTCATCGCCAGCAGCGAGCGCACCCCGAACCGCACGCCCATGGACCGCATCGAAACCAGAAAGAGCGGCACGTTCAGCAACAGGTTCACCGTGCCCACGCTCAGCCCCGTGAAGCGGTTCACCAGCTGGCCCACGCCCGTGAAGCCGCCCAGAACCACCCGATTCGGGATCAAAAACATACGATAAGCCGCCGCCGCCACCACGAGCCCGATGACGATGTACACGGCGTTGCGCCACTCGCGCCCCCGTTCTTCCTTCATGTACAACCCTTCTTCCCATCCATTCGCCGCCCCGCGGCAGTATACTATTATATACCTTTGGGCGGAAACTGGCAAGGGAGATGGGAATGGAGAATTGAGAATGGCTGACGCTCGGTCGATGCGGAAACGGGGATTTGACGGAGTAACGGGGAGGAATTAGGAAAGAGGGATTAGGGATTAGAAATAGTGGCTGCCGCGCAGACTGTTTCAGTGTTATCAATAGAAATCGCGGCAGCGGCCTTTTCTAATCCCTGTTCCCTAATGCCTAATCCCTCTCTCCCGCCAACTCCCAATTGCCACAGAGCTTAACTCGGAACTGTGCGGCCACAATTGCCCGACTAATAACATTTCCGCCCTTGACAATTACCGCGGTTCGTGGGATAATGGTTGACGTTGAAAAACGCACAGGCACCCATAGCTCAGCAGGATAGAGCGACCGCCTCCTAAGCGGTAGGTCAGGGGTTCGAATCCCTTTGGGTGCGCCAAAAAGACCCGCGGTCCCCGAATAGGAACTGCGGGTCTTTTTGGCGCGCGGGCGCTATCTGTCCTTTTCCGATCCGATGAAGATCGTCTCTCCGTAGCCGATCAGCCCGGAGATGTTGTCGCGGATGGCGCGGGGAAACAGGTTCCTGCGGGTGATCTCCCGCACGTCGATCCACTCCAGGCCGATCTGGAAGCGGTCGGTCTCGGTGGGGGCGCGCTTGGGCTCGGGTCCCAGCTTGCACAGGAAGATGAAGTAGATCTTGTGGGCGTTGGCATCGTGCCGGCCCACGCTGATGCGCTCGTAGATGCCCGACAGGCGGAGGGGGATGACGGAGTAGCCCGTCTCCTCCAACAGCTCCCGCTTCACCGTCTCGTTGAGCATCTCGCCGGTGTGCTGCCCGCCGCCGGGCAGAGCGTAGTATTCCCCGAATTTGGATATGCAGCGGTTGACCAGGATCTTGCCCTCGTTCAATACGATGGCCTTCGCCGAATTGCGCACGGGCAACCTCGCTCACCTCCTTCGTCCTTATTACCACTATTATAATGGTTCGGCCGTTTTTTTTCAATATGTTTTGGGAATAAAGTCACGGCCTACGCATGAATGACAAGACGGAATGGAATCGTACCTGTTTCAATCACATGTACCGGCTATGCCGGTGCATGTGGATTCCCACAAAGAAATCGCTTGCGATTTCGACTGGGAATCGGTACCTGCCAGTCAGGAAATTCGTGTCGTCAGGCGCTTCGTGTCGTCAGGCGCGAATTTCCGCGTCCCTTCTTCCCTCGCGCAAAATCCGCAGATTTTGCGCGACAGGCTCACGCATTCATGCGTGAGCCGTGGGAATAAAGTGGAAGGCACGTTTTGCCCCTTGACAACACCTCGGATTTGTGGTGAAATATAAGCCGAAGGAGGCTGATTCACTTGTTTAGGAATATGAAAAAGATACTGCTTGTTCTCTGCGTACTGGCGCTGTGCGCCGGGGCGCTGGCCGAGGGCTATGTGCCCAGGATCGTGGCGCTGAAGGGTCCCACGGCCATGGGGCTCGTGAAGCTGATGAAGGATGACGAGGCCGCGGGAAGCTATGCCTTCACCATCGCCGCGGCGGTGGACGAGGTGACGCCCATGCTGGTCAAGGGCGAGGCGGACATCGCCTGCGTGCCCGCGAATCTGGCGAGCGTGCTCTACAACAACACAGAGGGTCAGGTCCAGGTGCTGGCCGTCAACACGCTGGGCGTGCTCTACATCGTGGAGAAGGGCGAGTCCGTGCAGAGCGTGGCCGACCTCAAGGGCCGCACGATCTACGCCAGCGGCAAGGGCGCGACCCCTGAATACGCGCTGAACTTCATACTGTCCCAGAACGGCATCGACCCCGAGCAGGACGTGACCATCGAGTGGAAGAGCGAGCACGCCGAGTGCCTCACCGCGCTGATGGCCTCCGAGGCGGGCGTGGCGCTGCTGCCCCAGCCCTTCGTGACCACCGCGCTGATGAAGGCAGAAGGCCTGCGGGTGGCGCTGGATCTGAACGCCGCGTGGGACGCCCTGGGCGTGGATTCCACCCTGATCACCGGCGTGGCCGTGGCCCGCAGGGACTTCGCCGAGGCCCACGCCGACGCCCTCAACGCCTTCCTGGACGCCTACAGGGCCTCCGTGGAGTACGTCAACGCCAACACCGACGACGCCGCCAAGCTGGTGGGCGAATATGAGATCGTCCCCGAGCAGGTCGCCGCCAAGGCCCTGCCCGCCTGCAACATCACCTTCATCGAGGGCGCGGAGATGCAGGCCAAGCTGGAGGGCTATCTCCAGGTCCTGCTGGATGCCAATCCCAAGGCCGTCGGCGGCAAGCTGCCCGAAGCGGTTTCAGGGGAGCTGTCGCCGACGAAGTCGGTGACTGAGAGGTCGTTCCCCGTTGCCTCGGACAATCTCCACTTATCACAGCAGAACTGAATAGATACGATAATTCAATGTAATGCGAGGGGAATGAATTGGTTTGAGAGCTATCGCCGTTCATTCCTCTTTTTGAAAGGAAGGCCCGCGCCATGAAGGACAAGCTGAAGCCCTGGACCGTCGCCTTCTGGCTGCTGGTGTGGCAGCTGCTGGCGATGGCGGTGGGGCAGGAGATACTGCTGGCGTCTCCGGCGCGGGTGCTGGCCCGGCTGGGGGCGCTGGCGGTGACGGCGGACTTCTGGCGCTCCATACTGCATTCGATGCTGCGCATCGGCGGCGGATTTCTGCTGGGAACGTTCGCCGGCACGGCGCTGGCGCTGCTGTCGGCGCGGTTTGAGTGGTTCAGGAGCCTGCTCTCCCCGCTGATGCGGGCGGTGAAGTCGGTGCCGGTGGCGTCCTTCATCATACTGGCGCTGGTGTGGGTGTCGTCGAAGCATCTGGCGGTGCTGATCGTGTTTCTGATGGTGCTGCCGGTGATCTACGCCAACGTGCTCTCGGGGCTTGAACGTCTGGACCCGAAGCTGGAGGAGGTCGCCCGGGTGTTTCGGCTGCCCCGGCTGAAGCGCGCGCTGCGGGTGGAGCTGCCCCAGCTGATGCCCGACTTTCTGACCGGGTGCAGGCTGGCGCTGGGCCTGTGCTGGAAGGCGGGCACGGCGGCGGAGGTCATCGGCATGCCCCGCGGCTCCATCGGCGAGCGCCTCCAGCAGGCCAAGGTCTATCTGGACACCCCCGACCTGTTCGCCTGGACCGTGGTGATCCTGATTCTGAGCCTGATCTTCGAGCGCGCGGCGCTGTGGGCGTTCGCTCGATTGGGGGAGGGCCTTTCACGCCTTTCCCTTCCCGGCGAGCGTCCGCGGCCAAACGGCGCGGCGGCGGTGTCCGTGGACGGGCTGTGCAAGCGTTACGGCGACAAGGACGTGCTGCGCGGCTTCTCCATGAATCTGCCCGCGGGATGCACGACCTGCCTCATGGCGCCGTCCGGGGCGGGCAAGACCACGCTGCTGCGGCTTATGTGCGATCTGGAGACCGCGGATTCGGGGCGCGTTCAGGGAATGGAGGGCACCCGGATCGGCGTGGTGTTCCAGGAGGATCGGCTGCTGGACTGGCTGGACCCTGTGGAGAATCTGCGCCTCACCGCGCCGGGGCTGACCCGAGATGCGGCGGCGGACGCGCTTATCCGCTTCGGACTGGGCGACAGCCTGCGTGAGCCCGTCTCCCGGCTCTCCGGCGGCATGCGGCGGCGGGTGGCGCTGCTGCGGGCGCTGCTGGCCCCGTCGGACATACTGCTGCTGGACGAGCCCTTTAACGGCCTGGACGCGGCCACCCGTTCAGGCGTCATGGCCCTGACCCGGGAGCTGCTCCCCCCCAGGACCGCCCTGCTCATCACCCACGATCCCGACGAGGCCGCGGCCCTGGGCGCGGCAATCGTCGGGCTGGATTGATCCAACACAAGGAGGCACGACCAATGGATCCCATCATCTATCTGGGCATCGACAACTGCTTCGCCTCGAAGCGCTGGGTGCGTCCCGACGACTGGGCGCGGGTGATCCGCGACCTGGGCCTCAGGCACGTGGAGGCCAGCGCCGACACCGAGTGCGACCCGCTCTACATGGGCCCCGAATTCACCAAAGACTGGATCGGGGACGCGAAAAACGCCTGCGAAAAGCAGGGCATACGCATCAACAACGTCTATTCCGGCCACGGCACCTATGCCACCTGCGGCCTGTCCCACTACGATCCCCGGGTGACCCGGCGCTTTCTGAACGACTGGATGAAGGCCCAGGTGGACACCGCCGCCGCGCTGGGGGCGGGCTTCGGCTTCTTCGCCCACGGCTTCGAGGAGCCTCTGCTCCAGGACGACGAAGCGTATTGCGCCAAGCTGAACGTGCTGTACGATACCCTGTCCGAGCTGTCCGCCTACAGCCGCCAAAAGGGCGTGGACTACGTGGGCATCGAGCAGATGTATTCCCCCCACCAGCCGCCGTGGCGCATCGCCGACGCGGAGGAGCTGATGCGCGAGGTCTACGCGCGCTCCCACGCGCCCTTCTACATCACCGCAGACCTGGGCCACATGAACGGCCAGCAGTACTTCCAGAGGCCCGACGCCGCGCTGATCGAGCGGGCGATCCTGTTAAGACGGGAGGGCACGCCCATCCGCCGCCTGTGGCTGGGCAGCGCGAAGGCGCACGGGATCTACATGAGCGCCGCGGCGGGGGAGATGCCGGTGGACGCGGCCGTGAAGGCCATACTGGCCGACGTGGAGGCCCATCCCCATCTGTTCGCCGAGCCTGAGGACGCCTCCAACGACGCCTGGGTGCGGCGCGTGGGCTGCTATTCGCCCATCATCCACCTCCAGCAGACCGACGGCAAGTCCTCGCCCCACTGGACCTTCACCGCACAGAACAACCGCGAGGGCATCGTGCATCCCGACGCCTTCCTCAAGGCCCTCAAGGCGTCCTATGCCCGGCCTGACGAACCCGCCATGCCGCCCAAGTGCGGCGAGATCACCCTCACCTTCGAGCCCTTCATCGCCACCGCGGGCAACACCTTTGACCTGCTGGAGGACATCGCCGAGTCCGTGCGCTGCTGGCGGCGCTGGATCCCGAGGGACGGGATGAAGCTCAGCGAGATCGAATAACACTGTGGAGAAAACGACATGAGCATCATCTACGACCCGAAGGACAAAACGATCACCCTGCAGACCCTGAACACCACCTACCAGATGGAGATAACGCCGCTGAACATACTGCGGCACTTGTACTACGGCCGCCGCATCCCCGCCGCGAGCCAGGCAGCGCTGATGCCCGCGCTGGACATCGGCTACACCCCCAACCCCTACGAGCTGCGCGTGGAGCGGGACTTCTCCCGGGACATCCAGCCCAGCGAGTACAGTGCGGCCAACACGGGGGATTTCCGGGTGGCGGCGCTGGACGCCCGCGACGCGCGCGGACGCTATGGCGACGATCTGCGCTACGCCGGTCACGCGATCACCCCGGGCAAGTACGCGCTGGAGGGCCTGCCCTGCGCCGGGGGCGACGAGGACAGCTGCGACACGCTGTCCGTCACCCTGCGGGACGCGGCCACGGGGCTTGAGGTGGAGCTGCTGTACGGCGTGTATGAGGCCGAGGATGTGATCACCCGCGCGGCGCGGATCAGAAACGGCGGGGAGGCCCGCGTCACCCTGGAGCGCGCCGCCAGCATGACTCTGGACATGCCCTACGGCGACTGGCAGATGATCCACTTTCACGGGCGCCACGCCATGGAGCGGCAGATGGAGCGCGCCGACCTGATCCACGGCCTGCAGTCCATCGGCTCCAGCCGCGGCGCGTCGAGCCACCACCACAACCCCTTTGTGATCCTCTGCGACCGCGAGGCGGGGGAGGAGTGCGGCGAGTGCCTGGGCGTCATGCCGGTGTATTCGGGCAGCCACCGCACCGACGTGGAGGTGGACCAGCTGGGCGGCGTCCGGGTGGTCAGCGGCATCAGCCCGGAGCTGTTCAGCTGGACGCTGGAGCCCGGCGAGACCTTCACCGCCCCGGAGGCGCTGCTCGCCTTCACCCACGAGGGGCTGGGGGCGCTCAGCCGCCGCTATCACCGCTTCATCCGGCGGCACATCATCAAGAGCGCCTGGAACCGCAGGCCCCGCCCGGTGCTCATCAACAACTGGGAGGCCACCTATTTCGACTTCGACAGCGACAAACTGCTGGAGATCGCCCGCCGGGCCGCCGACATGGGCGTGGAGCTGCTGGTGCTGGACGACGGCTGGTTCGGGCAGCGCTGCGACGACAACCGGGCGCTGGGCGACTGGACGGTCAACGCGGACAAGCTCAGGGGCGGGCTGGACCGGCTGATCGAGAGGGTCAACGCGCTGGGTCTGCGCTTCGGCATCTGGATGGAGCCGGAGATGGTCAGCGAGGACTCCGACCTCTACCGCGCCCATCCCGACTGGGCGCTGACCGTGCCCGGACGCAGGCCCACGATGGGGCGCAACCAGCTGGTGCTGGACATGGGCCGGGAGGACGTGCGCAGCTACCTGTACGACACCATTGCCGCGCTGCTGAGCAACCACCACATCGAGTACGTGAAGTGGGACATGAACCGGAGCATGACCGACATCTACAGCCGCATCCTGCCCCCGGAGCGGCAGGGCGAGGCCGGACACCGCTACATGCTGGGCGTGTACGAACTGCTGGAGCGGCTGACCGATGCGTTCCCGGAGGTGCTCTGGGAGGGCTGCGCGGGCGGCGGCGGGCGGTTCGACGCGGGCATGCTGCGCTACTTCCCCCAGATCTGGCTCTCCGACGACACCGACGCCCTGGAGCGCCTGACCATACAGCACGGCTCCACCTACGGCTATCCCGTCTCGACGATGGGCGCGCACGTCTCGGCCTGCCCCAACCACCAGACGGGCCGCACCGTGCCGCTGGGCACGCGGGCAGTGGTGGCCATGAGCGGCACCTTCGGCTACGAGCTGGACCCCGCACGGCTCACCGACGCGGAAAGGGCCCAGGTCCGGGATCAGATCGCCCGCTTCAAGGGCTGGTATGACCTGCTCCAGAACGGCGACTACTACCGCCTCACCGTCCCCGGCGCAGACCGCTGCATGGCCTGGGAACAGGTCAGCGCGGACCGGTCCGAGGCCCTGGTGAGCCTGGTGATCACCCACACCGTGCCCAACACCCGGGGCGTCCGCCTGCGGCTGAGGGGGCTGGACCCCGAGGCGCGCTACCGGCTGGACGCGCTGGCGCTGGAGGGATGCACCGCCCACTCCAGGTGCCAGCTCCGACCCGGCCAGGATATCTTCAGCGGCGCGGCGCTGATGTACGCCGGCGTGCTGCTGCCACAGCTGTACGGGGACTATCCGTCGGCACAGCTGCACTTCACCAGAGTATGACAAAACGCGCGAACGTCCGTTGTGGGCGTTCGCGCGTTTCATATAGGTCAGTCCAGCACCATCCGAAGCTGCTCCTGCGCCGCGGGCTCGGGGGTGGGCACGACGTGAAGCACGGCGCTTTGCAGGATGGCCTGCGGGTCGGCAGCGGGGTCCAGCCAGGCGGACACCGAGGCGCGGGGGAGTATGACGGGCATGCGGTCGTGGATGAAGGCCACGTCCTCCGAGGAAGCGCGGGTGAGTATGGCAAACACCGGGCGGTCCGCCTCCAGCCGGTAGATGCCCGCCATGAAGAACAGGCCGCCGTCCTCGGGCCGGATATCGTACTTGGTCCTGGGGCCGCTGTGCCGCCACTCGTAGTAGTTCACCGCGGGCACGGCGCAGCGCCTCTGGCGGAAGCCGTCGCGAAACAGGGGCTTTTGGGCGGCGGTCTCGCTGCGGGCGTTGATGATCCGCTTGCCGTCGGGCAGCGTGTAGCCCCACTGCATGCCGAAATACACCGGCTCCAGCCGGCGGCTGTTGGCCAGCACTGGCGCGACGTCGGTGGGCCGAAGCTCGCCCTCGGTCTTGATGCCGGCACCGTCCTCCCGGCGGTTCAGCGCCTCGATGATGCCCTTCAATTCGATGTCGTCCCGCCCGTCGTCAAAGCGGTAGCGTCCGCACATGGTCTTGACCTCCCGGGATGGAATGGTGTCATTCGGGTTAAGAGTGGAGAGCCTAATGGCGGGCGGCGTATCGCCGCCCCTACGGTGCGCGCGGCAGCCGCTATCTATAATTCCTAATTCCCAATTCCTAATTCCTAATTCAGCAAATTCCAACCAGCCGTGGACCTGAGCACTTAACCCCTGCTTTCAATTTGCACAATAGCGCCTCACGGCAGCCTCGTGACCTCCGGCAGGGGTTGATCGCTGGTGACGCGGACGGTGGCCATGCGGGGCATATCCAGGGGCTTGTTCCAGGTCTCGGGGCCGGAGGTGGGGAGGGCGGCGAGGCGGTCGAGCACGTCGAAGCCCTCGAGCATGTAGCCGAAGGCGGCGTAGCGGCCGTCCAGCTTGTGGGCGTCGCGGTGGCAGATGAAGAATTGCGTGCCCGCGGTGTCGGGGGCGTCGTCCCGCGCCATGGAGATGGCCCCGCGGCGGTGGTCGATGCCGGTGTCGTGGCCGTTCTCCTTGAACTCGCCGACCAGGTGGAAGTCGCTGTCGGTCATGATGTCGTCATCGGGGGAGCCGCCCTGGATCACATAGCCCTCCACGATGCGGCAGAAAGCCAGCGCGTCGTAGAAGCCGGAGTTGGCCACCTGGGCGAAGGACGCCACGGTGATGGGGGCTTTATCCGGGAACAGCTCAAAGCGCATGACGCCGCCGTCTGACATGGTGATGATACATTCGGTCATGTCGGTCCTCCTGAAAACGGCCTGCCGCGCAGGCGGCAGGCCGGGATGGTGTATGC
Organism: uncultured Eubacteriales bacterium; assembly: GCA_902799465.1. Classification (GTDB taxonomy): domain Bacteria; phylum Bacillota; class Clostridia; order Christensenellales; family Aristaeellaceae; genus UBA2862. Next base: position 1,737 of record CADCAS010000016.1, on the reverse strand, counting down.
GCTTATTCGGCCACGTAAGCGGTCTTGAGCAGCAGGTCGTTGGAGGGGGTCACGTAGTAGCCCTGGATGTTGTTGTGCATGAGCATGGTGTTGGCCTTGTAGTACAGGGGCAGCACGGGATACTCGGCGGCGGCGATGGCCTCGGCGTCGCGCATGACCTGGAAGGCCTCGGCGGCGTCGGTCATGTTGGCGGCCTGATCCACCAGCGCGTCGTAATCGGCGTTGGAGTACTTCACCTGGTTGTTGACATCGCCGGTGCGGAACAGGGCCAGGAAGGTCATGGGATGCACGTAGTCGCCGGACCAGCCCATGGCGCCGATGTCGAAGTTGCCGGCGAGGATGTCGTCGTAGTACACGGCCCAGTCGGCGTTGGAGATCTTGATGGAGATGTTCAGGTTGTCCTGGAGCTGGCGGGCCATGGCCTCGACCACCTTGCCCACGGTCTCATTGGAGTAGTAGCTCAGGGTGATCTCCGGGAAGCCCTCGCCGTCGGGATAGCCGGCCTCGGCCAGCGCGGCCTGAGCGGCCTCCACGTCGGCCTCGTCGGACAGGTCGTTGTCGGAGGCGGCGTCCATCAGGTCCTCGCCGTCCACCACGTAGCCGGGGGACATGAAGGAGTAGGCGGGGTCGGCCTCGGTCTGCAGCACGTCCTCGATGATGGCGGTGCGGTCCACGGCCAGGCAGAACGCCTTGCGGACGAGCACGTTGTCGAAGGGGGCCTTCTCGCAGTTGAAGTCATACCACACGGTGCCGTAGGAGGGGGTGACCACCACGCCGGCGTCCTCGGCCTTGAGGCGGGCCATGTCGGTGGTGGGGATGGAGCTCATGCCGTCGATCTCGTTGCTCTCATAGGCCATCAGGGAGGTGCCCAGATCGCTGATGAAGCGGAAGGTGATCTTGTCCAGCTTCACCTTGTCGGCCTCGTAGTAGTTGGGGTTCTTCTCCAGCACGAAGCTCTCGCCCATGTTGATCTCGGCCATGCGGAACGGGCCGTTGGTCACATAGGTCTCGGCGGAGCCGGTCCAGCGCTCGCCGTTGGCCTCGACGGTGGCTTCCTGCACGGGGCAGAAGGTCCACATGGCCAGGATGTCGATCCAGTAGGGAGCCGGCGCCTTCAGCTGCATCACGAAGGTGCGGTCGTCGGGCGCGGACACGCCCACCTTGTCAAAGCCGATGGAATTGTCGGCGTAGTACTCCTCAGCGCCATCAATGTAGCCCAGCAGGAAGTCCACGTACTTGGCCTCGGTGTTGGGGTCCAGGATGCGCTTCATGGCGTAGACGTAGTCCTGGGCGGTGTGATCGGAGCCGTCGGACCACTTCAGGCCCTCGCGCAGGGTGAAGGTATAGGTCAGGCCGTCGTCGGAGATCTCCCAGCTCTCGGCTTCGCCGGGGATCAGGGAGCCGTCCTCGCTGGAGTAGTCCACCAGGCCCTCGAACACGTTGTTCAGGATGGGGGACGCGAAGGAGTTGTTGGTCACGCCGGGGTCGATGCCGTCGGGCTCGTTGGCCAGGGCGTAGACGATCTCCTGGGTCGCCGCCTCAGCGCCCGCCACCGCGGGGACCGCCAGCAGCGCCAGCATGACGCTCAGCATCAGACAGAGAACCTTCTTCATGAATGTTGCCTCCTTGGTTTCTTTTTTAGTCACTTGTAAAAGACGAGAAAGCCCGCAAATACAAGTGAATTCGATACATTTATCAACTGATTTTTCTCCACTTTTGCTGTATAATATCAGTACA